>JBBRCF010000035.1:0-28214 GCA_038205135.1 Rhodobacterales bacterium | reverse complement strand
GAAAATCCTTCTGGCGCGCGAAACGCGACAACCGTATCCTTCGTCATGTGGCATATCCTTTTCTCTGCGAGAACTGCGGCGCGTCAACAACGCCTTGATATGCCACCCAATCTCCCCGTCACCAACTTTCAGCTATAGCTCGCCATCCGCTCGAAAGAGGTTCTGACCCTGCACCGTGACTATTTTCGCCAGCGCAAACCGCTGGAACGGCGCATCTACGAACTGGTGCGCAAGCATTGCGGCGCGCAGAAGGAATGGCGCGTCGGTCTGGGGTTGTTGCAGAAGAAATGCGGCTCGAACTCGACCCTGCGCGAGTTTCGGCGACTGGTCATGAACATCATCCGCGAGGACCGCTCGCACGCCCATATGCCCGACTATACCATCGACATGGATGAAGCCGACGATACAGTCGTGTTTTTCAACCGCCATACGGTGCGGAAGGTGCTGCCGCAGGCGGTGGCACCTCAGCTTGACCCAGATGTCTACGAAACGGCGCGCATGCTGGCACCGGGGCATGATGTGCATTTTCTGGAACGCGAATGGCGCTCTTGGCTTCCCGAAACCCCAATCCCGAGGCGGCCTTCCTGGGATTTTGCCGCAAGTGGGTCCAGAACCGCAAGACGGCCGGGTGACCCCGGTCCCCGCCTCCGTCGCGTCCCCGGTCTGCGGGGACGGCATGACACAAAAGGCCGCCGGAGCGCAGGTCATCCGCACTGGCCGGGGCCACAAGGCTCTGCTACTTTTTTCCTACGATCTCTTGGACGCAAAGCGAATTTCATGATTACCCTGCATTGCCGAAGAATCTGTCGGGCGTCACGATGAAATTGGGATTGCGCGCGCATCTGGTGACGATTGCCCGGCATTGGGCGAAAGTTGTCTTGGTCATTCTCGGGGCCGTCATGGTCACAGGGGCCATCGGGGTCTTGTCCTCGAAGGTCTATGTCGCCGAGACCCGGATCCTGATCATGTCTCGCAGCCCGGCCGCGCGCGCCGCGCCTTCCGGCTTTTCGGAAGGTTTCCAGAACGGTTCTCCCGAGGATCAGGTGCTGACGCAGGTAGCCATCTTCAAATCGCCGCTGCTGGCGATGCAGCTTGCCGAAGAGCTTGGCCCCGAGCGTGTGGTGGCCGCGATGACATGGCGGTGGGATTGGTTGCGCAATTTACCAAGAACCTGGCGCGGCCAGGCGGTGATCTTTCTTGCGGACTGGCCGCCGACCCGCGACATGGTCCTGTCCTTGGGCATCGCCATTCCCACGGGCCGGCCCGCCCCCGCCACGGTGGGCACGGCGGCGGGCAAGATCTCCGACAACCTGCATGCTGACGGGATCTTGCGCACCGACATGTTCGGGGCGGCCCTCGCTTCGCCCGATCCGGCCTTCGCCGCCAAGGCGCTGAACCGGATGGTCGAGATCTATGCCGATCATGTGGTCGCGCTGAACCGTCCGCTGCGGACCGCCGAGATTGCGCGCTCCGAGGCAGAGCGGCTGGAAGTGGAACTGCGCGAGACCGAGCGGCGGTTGCGCGACTATACCGAGACGAACCGCATCCTGTCGCTGGAAAAGCAGAAAGACCAGCTGATCGACCGGTTGTCGCGGGTGCAAGATGCGCTGGCCCAGGCCCGGCGCGAACAGATGGAGACCGTCAGCAAGATCGCAGAGATCGGGCAGCGCATCGCCCTGTTGCCGCGCGAAGAGGCAGTGTCGGTCACCACGGTGCCCAACCCGCTCATCGACCGGCTGAACGAACGTCTTGCGGGCCTTGAGACCGAGCTTTTGCAATATGTCGCGGGCAGTCTGGCCGCCAACAAGGTGCGGATCGAAATCGACGGCATCCGCGATCAGCTGGCGCGCACCCGAAACGATGTGGTGGGCTCCGAGACGGTGGGGGCCTCCGTGCTCTATCAGCAGTTGCAGGGCAATCTGGCGCAGGAAATGGCCGAACAGCAGGCCCAGATCGTTCGCGTCGAGGTGCTGGGGCAGGAGATGGCCGAGGCCGAGGCCGAGCTGCGCCGGCTCGACGGTCTGGAACTGGAGTACAACGAGCTGCGCCGGACGGTGGATGCCAAAGAAGAGGCCTATCGCTATGCGCTGCAAAAACGCGAAGAGACGACGATCGCCGACAGCCTCAACCTTGCCAGCAACCTCAGCCAGGTCGTGCAGGTTGAACCGGCGGTTCAACCCGCAGTGCCGACCAGCCCGCGGCGGTTCCGTCTGATCACCCTTGGCCTTGTCGTGGGCTCGATGTTCGGCTTCGCGCTGGCCTATGTGCTGGAATTCTCGCGCCGCACGGTTGCCACCCAGCGCGAGGCCGAGATCGCCCTTGGTCGCCCGGTGATCGGGTTGCAGTATCAGCCCAGCCTGCTGCGCCGCCGCGACGCGGCCAACCGGGTCGAACTGCGCCGCATGATCAGCCGCCTGCGCCAGGACATGGTGGAAGGCAAGACCCGGGTTTTGATGCTGATCGCCGCCGACCGCTCGGCCGAGCCGCCGCGGCTCGCGGCATCCCTTGCCCGGGCGCTGCAGGATCAGGGGATGGCGACGCTGCTGATCCGCCTTGTCGTGCCCGCCCCCGGCAAGGACGGGCTGCGCGTGGCGGTGCTGGGGCAGGACGAAAAACCGGTGCGCGATCCGGGCGACTATATCGGTCAGGACGCCAGGCAGACGCGGCGCGACACGGCCACGATCACCGGCCCGGCCGGAGGGCAGTGCAAGGCGGTGGCCACGCTTTTGCGCGAGCGGCGGCGGCTTTACGACCTGATCGTGATCGAAAGCGCCGATCTTGACGGTTTTCCCGAGGCGATCAATCTGGCGCCGATGATCGATGCAGTGGTGCCGGTGGTCGAGGCAGATGCAACGCCGGTCCCCCGGGTGATCGATCTGGCGGAGCAATTTGTTGACGCGGGGGCAGTGGTACCGGGTATAGTTCTCACACGGCAACGCCGCACGCATGCCTCCTGGGCGTTTTGCTGGATGGCCATGATGCGGCTTGGGGGCGGGCCCGGCGCAGCCTGACGGTTCTTGAAGGGGATGCATTCATGGCGGACATGGCGGTCACCGATCCCGATCTTTTGGTCACCCGCGACGGTCATTACAAACCCTATGACTACTGGCTGGAAACCTGCGGGCTGTTCCAGTTCTATGACCATGCCCTTGGCCTGCTGGGCGATCTTCAGGGGCGGCATGTGCTGGATTGCGGCTGCGGGCCGGGCCACACGGCGATCATGTTCACCCGGCGCGGGGCCATCGTGCAGGGCTTTGACGTGGACGAGGGCGAGCTTGAAAAGGCGCGCCGTCTGGCGGCGGCCAACGGCGTCACCATCGACTACACCCGGCAATGGTTCGAGCAGATCGACTATCCCGATGCCAGCTTTGATCTGGCCTTTGGGTCTTGCGTGATCCATCACGTCGACATCGCCCGCGCGGCGGCACAGCTTGGCCGGGTGCTGCGGCCCGACGGCCGGGCCGTGTTCATCGAAAATTCCAGCCGCAATCCGGTGCTGATGCTGGCGCGCAAGCATCTGGTCGGGCGGATGGGCGTGCCGAAATACGGTGACGACGCGCAGGAACACCCCTTGCGCGATGACGAGATTGCCGGGCTGCGCCGATCGTTTCCCGGGCAGGTGACGGTGCATTTCCCCGCGTTGGTGCTGTTCCGGCTGCTGGATTACTACATCTTCCGCCGCCGCTCGAAACTGCTGACCGCCACGATGCGCGGTCTGGACCGGGCCGTGGGGGCCGTTCCGTTGCTGCGGCGCTACGGCTATTTCCAGATCATCGAATTCAGGAAGGACTGATCGATGGCCGATGGCTATTGGCGCGGCAAGACGGCGCTGGTGACCGGCTGTACCGGTCTGGTCGGGTCTTGGCTGTGTGCCGACCTGATTGCGCAGGGTGCGACCGTGGTGGGGCTGGTGCGCGACCATGTGCCCAATTCCAACCTGTACCGCATGCGGCTGGATGCGCGGATGATCCTGGTGCGCGGCGATGTCTGCAGTTACGAAACGGTGCTGCGCGCCCTGAACGAATACGAGGCGGACACGCTGTTCCACCTTGCGGCCCAGACCATCGTCGGTATCGCCAACACCTCGCCGCTGTCGACCTTTGACACCAACATCCGCGGCACCTGGCTGGTGCTGGAGGCGGCACGCCTGTCGCCGCGCATCCGGCGGGTTGTTGTGGCCTCGTCCGACAAGGCTTACGGCGACCAGATCGACCTGCCTTACCGCGAGGAAGCCCCGCTGCAGGGGCTGCATCCCTATGACGCATCGAAATCGTGCACCGACCTGATCGCGCAGACCTATCACCATACCTATGGCCTGCCGGTGGGGGTGTCGCGCTGCGGTAACATTTTTGGCGGCGGCGATCTGAACTTCAACCGGATCGTCCCCGAAACGATGTGCGCCGTGCATGAGGACCGCGCGCCGGTGATCCGCTCCGATGGCTCGCCCACCCGCGACTACCTGTTCGTGCGCGATGTGGCAGAGGCTTATCTGTGCCTTGCCCGGGCGCAAGACGACCCGGCGCTGCGCGGGCGGGCCTATAACTTCAGCTATGAGATGCCGCGCACGGTGACCGAAATCGTGGCCGAGATTCTGGATGTGCTGGGCAAGCCGGATCTGACCCCGGATGTGCGCGGCAAGGGCCCGCCCCCGGGCGAGATCGCGCATCAGTTTTTGACCGCGACCCGGGCAAGGGACGAGCTTGGCTGGCAGCCGCGCTTTGGACTGCGTGACGGAATCGCCCTGACATGGGACTGGTACCGGGCGCTCCTTGCCGAACGGGACGCCCGGCAGGCGGCACCCGGCTGAACACGGATCAGCGCCCGAGGCTGCGCGACACGCCGATCACCAGCCGGTTGTCGTCGCGCGTGGTGCCGCCCGAGCGTTCCCGACTCAGTTCCAGCTGGGTCCAGAGCCAGAGGTCGCGGTTCAGCGCATAGGACAGCGTCCCCGAGGCCGAAACGACCGACACTTCGGTTGCGCCCGGATCGAGGACGCCGATCCTTTGCAGCCCCATGCTCACATCCAGCACCAGACCCGGGGCAAGACGCAGGAGTGCCGAGCCAGAGATCTCGTCGCTGCGCGCCAGATGGCTCAGGCCCGGCACGGCGATGATATCGCCCTCCGCCCCCAGCCGGTAGCGCGCGAACCGGTTGGTGTGCACGACCTCGCCGCGATAGCGCAGCCGGGTGTGATCGGTCGACCGGGCGCCGTGCACCCCTCCGCCGTGCACCACACCAAGGCCGAAAGACAGGGCCAGCCGCGCGCCCAGATCGCGGGTATAGCCCGCCTCGGCCAAAAGCCGCGCGGCCCCGGGCGCGCCGGCAAAGTCAAAGCGGGTCAGGCTGGCCAGCGCCGACAGGCTGGCGGTCTCGCTCAGCGCATGGTGATAGCTGGCGGTCAGGCCGGTCTCGCGCAGATCGGCGGCCCCCGGCGCGGCGATCAGGAACAGGCTGTCGTGATAGCTCAGATCCACCAGGCTGCGACGCCCGGGGGCATGGCGCAGACCCGCGACCAGCGTGTTCGACACAAGGCGCGTGGCGCCGACGACTGCGCCCTGAAGCGGCGCGTCTCGGGTGTCGCGGCTGTCGGAAAGGATGTCGAACAGCGACAGTTGGGTACGCGGGCCAAGCGCATAGGTCAGCGTGGCAAAGCCGCCATGACCCTGCACAAGGCGGTTGAGATCGGACCGCCGCGCGTGCATGGCCGCCTCCAGCGCATAGCCGCCCGAAAAGCTGAGCCTGCGCCCGACATGGCGAAAGCTGACGCCCGGGGCAAAGGTCAGCACAGGATCTCCCGAGGCATCGCCGTTATTGAATTCCATCCCGCCCGAGACCCAAGGCGAAAGCCCTGTCCGGCGCGACGGTGGCGGGGCCTTGCCCGTCAGGCCGACCTGCGGTACCAGCAGCCGCTCGCGGATCGGCAAGCGGTCATCGGGCTTCATGGTCAGCCAGTAAAGCGGCTGGGCAAAGGGCCGCGTCCCGCCGGGGCTGCGCACGGAAAAATCGGTCTGCGCCTCCGCCACCCCTGCCAACAGGGCAGCGCCAAGCGCCAGTGCGGTTTTGAACAGAGGGAGCCGGCCCATCGCCAGACCCTAGGGCACGATAACGGTATCGCCGGGGCGCAGCGCGATGTCATAGGCCCCGGGGTTGGCTAGAAACGCCTGGTAGTCAAAGCTGCGCCGTGCCGTGCCCGCCGGTCGGGAGGGGTTGTAGACCACGATCTGCCCGCGCCGCGCGAAGGCGGTGAACCCGCCCGCCAGCGACAGCACCTGCACCAGACTGATCGGTTCGGCCACGTCGAATGCCCCGGGCGACACCACCTCGCCAATCACGTAGACCCGGTTCAGCCCGACCTCCGACAAAGTGACGGTCACGTCCGGCTCCAGCACGTTCTCGCGCAGGCGGTTGGTCAGCACGGAGCCGACCCCGGCAAGCGTCATGCCTTCGGCGGTGACCGTCCCGACAAGGGGAAAGGCAAACCGACCGTCCGGCCCGAGGGTAACGATCTGCGACAGGTCGGGGTTGTCAAAGACAAAGATGGTCAGACGGTCACCGGGGCGCAGCCGATAGGTTGCCTCGCGCCCGATCGGCGGTGTCGTGGCGGCGGGTTCGTCCAGGGCGGCGGGCTGCACGGCACCCTGCCCGCCTATCTGGCAGGCAGACAGCGCCAGCGTCAGCAGGCTGTACAAAACGGCTGCCGGGGCTTGCCTGTTGATCGGGATCGTTCGCATCATCGCCTGTTCCATCGTCCGTTCCCTGATCTACAGGAAGGCCTGCCAGATCGGAAGCCGCGTTTCCAGTCTGCCTGCCGGTGGCGGTGCGGCATGGCCCTCAGCCGCCCGAAAGATGATCGGCCAGCCGCAGGGCCAGCGCCAGCACCGTCAGTGTCGGATGCGCCTGGCTGGAGCCCGGCAGCATCGCCGCACTGGCGATATAAAGGTTCTCGGTGCCAAACACCCGCCCGTCGGGGTCGGTCACGCCGTCTTCGGGCCGGGCCGCCATCCGCGCCGCGCCGATGTGATGGCCAAGCGTGCATTTGCATGCCCGGACCAGAGCCATCGGATCATCGCCCAGAAACTCCAGCCGTCCGGCCCCGGTCTTTTCCAACTCGGCCCCGATCAGGCGGTGAGCCCGCACGATCCCTTCGGCATCCGCCGGGGTCAGGCGCGCGTCGATGCAGAGTTTTGCCATGCCGACAGCGTCGCGCTCTGCCGCCAGAAAGACCCGCGACTCGCGGTCTGCCGACTGTTCGGCATGAAAGAAAAGGTAGAACCGGTTGTCGCTCGATTGCAGCAGCAGCGACGGCACGCGCCGCCCGGTCAGAAAGCGCGCGCGGCCAAAGCGGGGCAGCACGCTCAGCACTTCGGGCGCGCCGAACAGCAGGTTGCGCAGGTGGCGGCGGTAATGCGCAAGGCGGCCTTCGCCGGTGTCGTCGGATCGCGCCTGCCGTTTCAGCAACCGCTTGCCAAGATAGGCCAGCGACAGCACAGCACTTCGATGACCGGCATCGTCGAGCAGCGGGCGGTCGAGCAGGGCATAAAGATTGGGCAGCCGGTGCTGAGCCTGCGCCGCAGCACTCAACGTCAGGCGGCGGCGCAGATAAACCCCGTCGCGGTCCCGTTCATAGCCAAAAACCACCGCGCGCCCGGGCGTCAGGTGAAGCCGCGCAATCACCCCGCCGACATGGCACATATAGCCCCGGCCGAGCCAGCCCGACTGATCGCCCAAAGCCTGCTGCCCGCCAAGGCCGGTCTGCAGCAACAGGCGCGGCACCTCCAGCCCGCCCCCGGCCAGCACGACCCGCCCGGCGCTGACCGACAGCCGCCGCCCGTCGCGCACACCGCACACCGGCACGCTGTGGACGATTCCGTCACGGTGGACGAGGCCGGTTGCCACGGCCCCCGTCAACACGATGATGACCTGCGACCGGCGCAGCTCTGCGCTGTGCGCCTTGCCAAAATGCGTGGGCGGTGACCAGCGTTCCAGCGTGTCAAGCTGCAGTGCCCCGGTGGCGGCCCCCGCGATCATCTCGCCCGCCAGCCCGGCAGAGGCCGCGTCATAGGCCCAGTCGCCGCAGTCGGCCTCGGCTTGTGCGGCGCGGTAATAGGCGGCCAGCGTGTCAGGCCCGAACGGCCAGCCACTGGCGGGCATATGCGCGCGTGCCTCGAAATCCTGCGGATCATAGGGCATGCAGCGCCCGCCCCACAGCGCGGAGGTGCCGCCCAGCCCCCGCGCCCGATCGCTGTCGGGCGGCTGGTGAAAGGCCGGGTGCAGGCTTTCGCCGCGATAGAGCCGCTGTGCCCCCGCCGCGCCGCGCGCGTCGCCCGCCTCGACCAGCAAGATCCGCAGCCTGCGGCCCTGCCGGGCCAGCGCGCGGGCCAGCGTGATGCCCGCTGGGCCTGCGCCGATGATGCAGATATCAGTCTCCAGCACGGTGCCGTCGGGCAGATGGTGGGCGGGCCGGATCATCCCGTCCCCCGGGCGATGGCGATGTTGGCCCCAAGATGCCGCAGGTCGGTGGTGCCGCACAGCGTGACATGCACGCGCGCATCGGCCAGCAGCGGCGGCAGGGCGCTTGCGGGGTCGGTGCCGCCCAGCACCTCACGCGCGATGACGCCGGTGCCCTGCGCCGCCGCCGCATCCAGCAGCGGCCCGGCCCCGGCCAGCCCCCCTGCCTGCAGCGGGATCTGTAGCACCTGCACTCTCCGCTGCGCCAGCACCCATGCGCCATCCTCCGGCGTCTGGCACGACACGCCCACGGCCCCGGCCAGCCCCCGGTCCCGGATCCGGTCCAGCGTGTCGAACAGGGCGCCATCCGCCAGCAGTGCGCGCGGCGGGCTGTGCAGCAAGAACACCGCCACGCGGTCTTGCCGCAACCGCCGCAGGCTGCCCTCCAGCCGCGCGATCAGTCGCCTGGGGTCAAGATCATGGATCTCGCTGACCGCACGCAGCGACGCCGCCGGTTGCGTGCTGCGTGTCAGGCGCAGAACCGGGCGCAGGACCGGTTTCAGCAGGCGGGTTGCAGTCTGCCCGGTCTTCAGCGCCAGCCCTGCCTTGGTGCAGATCACCGCCCCGGGCCGGGCCGCGATCCGGGCCAGTCGCCGCTCGCTGTCGCCCTGACCGTATAGGTCGGCGGTGTCGAACAGCCGCAGCCCGCTCTCCCACGCCGCATCCAGAAGCCGCGCGATCTCGGCCGCGCCCGGACGGGTGGAAAGCGAGGCTATATGCGAACATCCCAGCCCGAGGCCGGACACCGTCAGCCCCGTGCAGCCCAGTCCGGTCGGAAGCAGCACATCAGCCATCGGCGGCCCGCCCGTCCGGCGTGCTTCCATCCGGTGTGCCCCCGTCCAGCACGGCCGAATAAACCCGGCCCGTTTCAGCCGCTACCGCTGCCCAGGAGGAGCGGCTGCCGGCCGCCCGCGCCGCCGCCCCCAGGGCGCTGCGCAACGCGCTGTCACCCAGCACGCGGGACAACGCGGCGGCCAGAGCCTGCGGATCGCCGGGCGGGATCAGCAGGCCGGTACGCCCGTCCTCGATCACCTCGTCAAAGCCGCCGACCCGGCTGGCGATGACCGGCTTGCCATAGCCAAAGGCCGCGGCCAGCACGCCGCTGTTCCAGCCGCTGACATAGGGCAGCACGATCACCGACGCCGTCTCGAACAGCCAGTTCATTTCCTCAAAACTGGCATAACGGCCGAGGATCTGCGCCCGGCCCGGCGGCAGGGCCAGCGCATCGAGGGCCGCACGGAACGGGGCGATGTCGGTCAGCGCCTTGCCCATGATCAGCAGCCCTGCGCCGGGATGCTGCCGCGACACCTGCCCGAACGCCGCGATCAGCGCGGCGATGCCCTTGCGCGGCTCGATCAGCCCGAAGCACAGTACCAGTGGGGCGGCGGGGTCCAGCGTCAGATCGGGTGGCGGGCTGCGGCCAAGGTCGTTACGGGCAAAGGCCACCAAATCGGGGATCGGCAGCACGGTGATGCGATCTGAAGGCACCGCATAATGCGATTGCAGCGCCGACAGGTTTTGCCGCGCGTTCAGGAACACATGGGCCATGCGGCGATAATTCCCGGTCTGTATCCGGCGATGCGACGGCCGGTCGCTGTTGGACAGCACGTCCTGCGGGGTCCAAACAAAGACGGGACGGCAGAGCGCTGTCAGCACCCAGATCAGAAGGCGGTAGAATTCGGGGCGCTGCGCCCCCTGAAAATGCACGATTTGCGGTCGCATCCGGGCCATCTGCGCCAGAAAGCGCAGCTGACGCCCCGGATGCGGGCGGAACCTGTCGAACACGGGCGCGAGGTCATAACGGCGCGGAAACGCCGCCGTCTCGCAGTCCAGCCCGGTGGCCAGCACCACCCGGTGCCCGGCGGCGGCCAGCGCATTGCACAGGTTGTGGGCGTATTGCAGGGTGCCACCCTGACCGGCGGGCGCGACCATCAGGATGCGGCGGCCCGGAGTGTCGGTGGATCGGGTCGTCACGTCACACTGCACGTTTGATCAATAGGCACCGGCACCGCGCAACACCACCGGGATCGTGCGCAGGCAGATCATCACGTCCCCCTGCAGCGACCAGCGGTCGATGTAGTCCAGATCATTGCGCACCCACGCCTCGAACTCAAGTTCGCTGCGCCCTGCCAGAACCCAGGAACAGGTCAGACCCGGGCGCACCGAGAAGCGGCGGCTGTACCAGTCCTGATCGAACCGCTCCACATCGCGCAACGGCAGCGGGCGCGGCCCCACAAGGCTCATGTCGCCCCTGAGCACGTTCAATAGCTGCGGCAGCTCGTCGATGCTGTATTTGCGCAAGAAATGCCCCAATGAGGTGATCCGCGGATCGCGCCGGATCTTGAACACCGGCCCTGAGGCCTCGTTCTGCGCTTCGAGTGCTGCCTGCAGCGCCTCGGCATCCTGCACCATGGTGCGAAACTTGTAGAGGCGGAAATGCTGGCGGTTCTTGCCGACGCGGGTTTGCGTGAACAGCACGGGTCCCTTGCTGTCCAGGCGGATCATCACCGCAGCCGCCAGCAGCAGCGGTGACAGCACCAAAAGGCCCGCCCCCGCGCCCACCAGATCAAACACCCGCTTTGCCCGGCCCTGCCAGCCCCAGTTCGGGGTGGCGCAGAAATGCAGGCAGGCGCGGTTGCCCACCATCTCGACCTTTGGCAACCCGGACCCGGGCATCAGGATCTCGCTGACCAGCCGGGCCGAAACGCCGGTGCACTGGCACAGGGTCAGCACCTGCCCGACTTCAGCATAGTGGCTGCCCATCGGCAGATTGATCAGCACCTCGTCCACCGCCTCGCGCCGCAGCAACTGGGCCAGATCCTGCATGCCGCGCGTCTTCGGGTCCTTGGCAAGGTCCTGCGCCACATCAAAGATCGCATGGACCCGGAAGCCCATCTGCGGGTTGTCCTCGATGTAGCGGACCAGCGCCTGCGCCTTGGGGCCTGTCCCGACAATGACCACGAACCGCAGGTTGCGCCCGAAGGCGCGCGCCGTGCGCAGCGTCACCCGCACCACCAGCCGCCCGGCACCGATCAGCACCATTGCCACCAGCATGAACCAGATCAGGAACGGCGCCTGATTGATCGGCCCCCCCATGAGCGCGCCGATCAGTGCCAGAAAGGCGGCCGACAGGACCACCGCGAAAAGCACCCGGACGATCTCGCTGTCGCGTCGCACCAACCGCTGCGAGGCATAAAGATCAAGCCCGATCAGCAGACGGTGCCAGAAAAACGCCAGAACCGCAGAAAATCCGAAATGGACGGGCTCCGCATAGCTCGACAGCACGATCAACCCCGCATCCTCAAGCGCGATCATTCCACCAGCGAAAGCAAGAAGGAAGACGAAAGCTTCCCACATCTGGAAAGCAACATAGGCATAAAGACTGACTCTGACTTCATTCATGACCATATCATGGTGCCCCAGCACAAAATACCTGGTGGTCTGCGGCCCGCGACAATCCGTCAAACTGAAATAAAACGAGGACAGCTGACGAAAACTTGTACAAAAGTTGAACAGGCCACAGTTGACGAGCAGACCCTGTCAAAGGATGCATGAACTTGGCCATCCTGTCACCAGATAACATAAGTTATGCATTTCATATTCTTAAGCCGCGGAACCCAGTATGGACGGAATCGTCAGGCCGAATCACTCTGCGGCCCATGCAGCGGCACCGCGCGTTCTGTTCTTGCGCAACAGCCGCGGCATAACCGATATCACCGGGGCCGAAACCTATATCCTGACTGCGATGCGCGGCCTGTCGCAGTCAGGGTGTGTGGTGCATCTTCTGTGCGCCGACATCGCCGCCAAGGGTGAAACTGCCTGGCACCGGGCCCTGCGCGACAACGCCATTCCCCATTTGATCGTGGATGTGCCCAGAACCCTCTCGACCGCCGATTTTCGGGCGGCGGCGGCGATGTGCGCCCGGTTTCGCCCCGACGTGATCCATGCGACGGATCACCGGGCCGATGCGGTCGCCGTGTGGACCGCCCGCAAAAGCGGCGTGCCCGCCGTGGCCTCGTTCTTTGGCTGGACCAACTGGAAATCCTCCAGTCTGCGCGGACGGCTTTATCCGGTGTTCGACCGCCTTGTAATGCGCCGACTGCGCCGGATCATCGTGGATTCGGCCCATGTCGGCGGGCATGTCCGCTCGGCCGCGCCGCAAACCCAGGTGACGGTGATCCCGAACGGGGTGGATCTGTCCCGCTTCGATGCCGACCGGGTGGTCCCGCTGTTCAAGCGCCAGTGGTTCGGCCGCGACGATGTCTGGCTGGTGGGCATGATCGGGCGGCTGCACCCCAACAAGGGCCACCGCGACACGGTAGATGTCGCCGCACGCCTGCTCCGCGATCATCCGCAGATGCGGTTCGTGATTCTGGGCGATCCCCCCCGGGGCTACGAGGCCTATGCCCAGGGTCTGCGCGCGGCGGTGGTGGCGGCGGGTCTGGTTGAGCGGTTTCTTGTGACCAACGTGGCCAGCGCACAGATCCCCGGCGCGATTGCCAGCTTCGATGTCACGCTGATAGCGTCGCACATGGAAAGCCTCAGCTATGTCTTGCTGGAATCCATGGCGATGCGCAAACCCGTCATCAGCACGCGCGTCGGCGGACATGGCGATCTGATCCGCCATGGCGAAAACGGCTTTCTGGTCGACCCCGGCGATGGCGCCGCGATGCAGGACCTGCTGACCATGCTGGCCGCTGATCCGGACTTGGCGCGGCGGGTGGGCGCAGCGGGCCATGACACCGTAAGGTCAGGCTATTCCACTGAAGCGATGATCGCCCGCACCCGCGCCGTCTATCAGGAGGTCATGCCATGAACATCCCGGCGCCCGATGCCGCAACCGCAGACCCGATGCCGTCGTTCTCGGTCGTGATCCCGGCCTATAACGCCGGCGGCTTCATCACCATAGGCCTGCAAAGCCTGATGGACCAGAGCCTGCGCCCTGCGGTTTTCGAGGTGATCGTGGTCGATGACTGTTCCACCGACGCCACGGCCGCAGTCGTGGCCGGGTTCATCCCGCGTGCGGCGGCTGCAGGCGTGACGCTGACGCTGTTGCGCCAGAAGCGCAACGGCGGCCCGGCACGGGCCCGCAACCGGGGGGCCGAGGCGGCACGGGGCGAGGTCGTCATCTTCACCGACAGCGACTGCGAACTGACGCCGGACTGGCTGCTCCACATGCTGGCCCCCTTTGCCGACCCCGGCATCGCGGCCGTCAAGGGCGCATATCTGACCCGGCAACGCGATCTGGGGGCGCGTTTTGCCCAGATCGAATTCGAAGAGCGATACCGCATGCTCGAAGCGGCCCGCACGGTGGATGTGGTGTTTAGCTATTCCGCCGCCTTCCGCGCCCCGGTGTTCCGCGCGCTGAACGGGTTCGACACCCGCTTTCCGGTGGCCGACAACGAGGATACCGACCTGAGCTGGCGGCTGACCGAGGCGGGGTACAAGGTGGCCTTCGCCCCGGCCGCAAAACTTTATCACCGCCACCCAGCCAGCCTGTGGACCTATTACCGCAAGAAGGTGTCGCGCGGATACTGGCGGGTCATCGTCTATCGCCGCTTCCCCGGCAAGGCGGTCAAGGACAGCTATACTCCGCAAAGCCTGAAGCTGCAGATCCTGCTGGCATATCTGATCGTGGCCGCCCTGCTGCTGGGTCTGGTGCTTCCGGGGCTTTGGGCCGTTGCGGGGGTGCTGACGCTGACGTTTCTGGCCACCACGCTGCCCTTTGTGGCCGGGTCTTGGGCCTCTGACCCGGTGGTGGCGGCGCTGTCGCCGCTGCTGCTGGCCGGGCGCGCGCTGGCCTTGGGCCTTGGCATCCTCAAGGCCATTCCCCGAGCGCTGCGACAAGATCCGCTGCAGGGCGGTGCATCGCCCGGCGGCGCCTGACCCTGCAAAGGAGCCCGTCATGAAAGCTGTCATTCTTGCCGGAGGCCGCGGCACCCGTCTGGCCGAGGAAACCACCATCCGGCCCAAACCGATGGTCGAGATCGGCGGCAAACCGATCTTGTGGCACATCATGCAGATCTACGCCCATTTCGGGGTGCGCGAGTTCATCATCGCTGCCGGTTACAAGGGCGAGATGATCAAGGAGTATTTCGCCAACTTCTTTCTGCACAACAACGACTATCGCTTCGATCTTAAAAGCGGGCAGCGCGAACTGCTGAGCGAGGGGAGCATCGACTGGTCGGTGTCGGTGGTGGACACCGGGCTCGACACCAACACCGCCGGGCGCGTGGCGCAGCTTCGCGACCTGCTGGTGGGCGAGGATTTCATGTTGACCTATGGCGACGGCGTCGCCGATATCGACATTGCCGCCCTGCGCTCGGTCCATGACAGCCACGACCGGCTGGCCACCGTCACCGCCGTACGCCCCCCGGCGCGGTTCGGCTCGCTGGACATCGCGGGCGGCGTGGTGCGGCGGTTCATCGAAAAGCCGCAGACCGAAAGCGGCTGGATCAACGGCGGGTTCTTCGTCTTTCGCCCGGGCATGTTCGACTATGTCAGCAAGATCGACCCGCGCGGCGAGGAGCAGTCGCTGGAACGCGCCGTGCTGGAACGGATGTCGGCGGATGGCCAGTTGATGGCCCATCAGCACGAAGGGTTCTGGCGCCCGATGGACACCCTGCGCGACCGCCAGATCCTGGAAAAGCTGTGGTCTGACGGGCAGGCACCGTGGAAACGGTGGGCTTGACGGGATCGGGGCGGGGTCAGATCCGCAAAGGCCCCGCCGGATGCAAGAACAGGATGTTGGCCAGATTGTGCAGAAAGCCCGCCTCCGGCGTGCAGCTTTGCCCATAGGCGGCAACCGCCCCGTCGGCAATCGGTTGGCAATTCCCGTCCGCGCCGATTGCATGCGCGACATAGCCCGCCGCCTGCAACAGCGCGAGACAGGGCGCATAATGCCGGTCATGTTCTTCGGGCCGGAACGACACTTCCAGCAAGATCGTGGGGTGCAGCGTGGCCAGCGTCCGGGCAGCCCCGGTCAGCACCGAAAGCTCGGCCCCCTCGACGTCGATCTTTACCAGCGTCGGGCGGGCACCGCTGCGGGCGCAATACGCGTCCAGCGTTGTGGCCATGACCGTCACCGCCCGAAGCCCGCTGGTCTCGCGGTCGGCAGCGTGATCGGCAACCAAGGACGAGCTGACCATCGCCGCTCCGGCCCCCTCAAAGAATGTGACCGGCCCTTCGCTGTCGGTCAGCGCTTTGGTGACAAGGCAGCAGTTGTCGCGTCCCGCGAGGTTCTGGCGCAGAAAGCCGAGCGCAAGTTCCCCCGGCTCGATGGCATGCACCCGGCCGCTGGCCCCGACGATGCGGCTGGCCACCTGACAGACCAGCCCGATATTGGCTCCGACATCCAGAACTTCGGCCCCCTCGGGCAGCGCGCGCAGCAAGAACTTCAGCAAGCGCAGTTCAGCCTCGTCGATGTAGGTCCGGTAGATCAGCAGATCCCAGCAGGCTGGAAAGGGAAAGACCACAGCCTCGCCGGTAAACGACCGGCGCCGCAGCCCGACGTTCCATCCTAGACGCATCATCAGCAGCGACACGCGCACGATCAGCATCCGCTGGGCCGCCGCAAAGGGCATCCGGCGGATCTGCCGGGCCAGTGGCGCGCGGTGCGGCAGCACCAGCCTGTCCAGACGCTCGATAAGGTCTCCGCGCTCTGAGGCGTGCATTGCAAGACCTTTCGGTGCCATTCATTGCCCAAGACATCGCCGCACGGACGCCGAGCCTGTCAATTCGGAAATTTGCTTGGAGGATGTGGACATCTTGACATAATGTACACACGATTGTGCATTTTTCGACGGCCCTGCCTCTGTCCGGCCCCCTCCTGTCTCTATCCGGCCCCTGTCCGGCCCTGTCCGGTCTGTGTTTTCCCGCGCCCCTTTCAGATTTATCCCTTGGATGCCCCGCCATGACATCACATGAAAAGATTGCCCTGATCACCGGAGTAACCGGTCAGGACGGTGCTTATCTCGTCGAACTGCTGCTGGCCAAGGGATACAAGGTGCATGGCATCAAGCGCCGGTCCTCGTCGTTCAACACCGGCCGGGTGGACCCGTTCTACCGCGACCCGCTGGAATCCAAGACGCGGTTCTTGATGCATTACGGCGACATGACCGACAGCACCAATCTGATCCGCCTGATCCAGGAAGTGCGCCCGGCCGAGATCTACAACCTCGCCGCCCAAAGCCATGTGCAGGTCAGTTTCGAAACCCCCGAATACACCGCAAATGCCGATGCGCTCGGGCCGCTGCGAATGCTCGAGGCGATCCGCATCCTGAAGATGGAAAACGCGGTGCGCTTTTATCAGGCTTCGACCTCGGAGCTTTACGGGGCGATGCCGCCGCCGCAGAACGAGACGACGCCGTTCTATCCGCGAAGCCCCTATGCGGTGGCCAAGCTTTACGGCTACTGGATCACGGTGAACTACCGCGAGGCTTATGGCATGTTCGCGTCCAACGGCATCTTGTTCAACCATGAAAGCCCGATACGGGGCGAAACCTTCGTGACGCGCAAGATCACTCGGGCCGTCGCCTCGATCAACATGGGGCTGCAGAACCGTCTGCACATCGGCAACCTGGAGGCACGGCGCGACTGGGGTCATGCGCGCGACTATGTCGAAGGCATGTGGCGCATCTTGCAGCATGACCGGCCGGATGATTTCGTACTGGCCACCGGCGTCAGCCATTCGGTGCGCGATTTCGTGGTGGCGGCCTTTGCCGCAGTCGGGCGGCAGATCGAATGGCGCGGTGCGGGGGTTGACGAAAAGGGGTATGATGCCGACACCGGTCAGCCGCTGATCACGGTCGATCCGCGCTACTTCCGCCCGACCGAGGTTGATCATCTGCTGGGCGATTGCACCAAGGCGCGCGAGACGCTCGGCTGGGCGCCGAAGGTCACGCTTGATGAGCTGGTGCGCGAGATGGTGACCGCCGATCTGAAGCTGGTTGCGCGCGAAGAGGCCCGCAACCAGCGCAATGACTGAAAGGGTTGGGCCTTCGATGCCACTGGAGACGGCCATGGACTTCGACCTGACCGGAAAGCGGATCTGGGTCGCCGGGCATCGCGGCATGGTCGGCAGCGCGATCGTGCGCAGGCTGGACCGGGAGGACTGCACCATCCTGACCGCCGGGCGGGACGAGGTCGATCTGCGCGATCAGGCCGCCGTAGCCGCGTGGATGGGCAGCGCCCGGCCGGATGCCGTATTCCTGGCCGCAGCCACGGTCGGCGGCATTCTTGCCAATGATACGCGCCCGGCCGAATTCCTGCACGACAACCTCGCCATCCAGACCAACGTCATTCATGCATCCCATCGTTCGGGCGTGCAAAAGCTGGTGTTCCTCGGGTCGACATGCATCTATCCCCGTCTGGCCCCCCAGCCGATGAGCGAGGATTGCCTGCTGACCGGCCCGCTGGAGCCCACGAACGAATGGTACGCCATCGCCAAGATCGCCGGCCTGAAGCTGTGTCAGGCCTACCGGCGGCAATATGGCGCGAACTTCATCGCGGCGATGCCGACCAACCTTTACGGCCCCGGTGACAATTACGACCCGCGGGGCAGCCATGTGATGCCGGCGATGATCGCCAAACTGCACCGTGCAAAGGTCGAAGGCCACCCGGGCGTGCCGATCTGGGGCACCGGCACGCCACAGCGCGAATTCCTGCATGTCGACGATCTGGCTGACGCACTGATCTTTCTGATCCGGCACTATTCCGGCGAGGGCGCGCTGAACGTCGGCGTGGGGGCAGATGTGTCGATCGTGGAACTGGCCGCTCTTGTGGCGGAAGTCGTGGGCTGGACAGGCCGCTTCGAGCATGACCTGAGCAAACCCGACGGCACGCCGCGCAAGCTGGTTGATGTGCGCCGCCTGACCGATCTGGGCTGGACGGCCCGCATTGCATTGCGCGACGGGGTGGAGCGGACATATCGCGATTATCTCGCGGGTCTTTCGTCTGGCCGGTTGCGCCTTGGCTGAGGACCTTGCACAGGCCCTTGCGGGTGCCCGTTGCCTTGTGACCGGCGCCACCGGGTTTCTGGGGCGCCACCTGACCCGCCGCCTGACCGAAACCGGAGCGGTGCCGGTGCTGATGCTGCGACCGGGGACACCGGCGCCCCCCGGGGTGCAGGCGGTGTTTGCCACGCTGCAGGACCGGCCCGCGCTGGCAGCGGGGCTGCGGCAGGCGGCCCCCGATCTGGTGTTTCATCTGGCGGCGCAGACCGATCCGTCGCGTGATGCCACCCTTGACGAAGGGATGATCGACCACAACCTGCACGCCAGCGTGGTGCTGGCCCGCGCGGCGGCGGGGGCGGGCGTGGCGCGGTTCGTGTTCACCGGCACCTGCGAGGAATACGGCCAGCAGACCCCGCCCCTGACCGAAACCATGGCCCCGGCCCCGCTGTCGCCCTATTCCGCCGCCAAGGCTGCGGCGACGCTGTGGCTGCGGATGCTGTATGGCACCCACGGCTTTCCGGTGGTGATCGTGCGGCCGTTTCTGGTCTATGGTCCCGGTCAGGCTCCTCCGCGGCTGGTGCCCGCCGCCTGTCTGGCGGCGCTGGCGGGGCGGGATTTCCCGATGACCTCGGGGCGGCACCCACGCGAGCTGACCTTTGTGGCCGATGTGGTCGAGGGCCTGCTGCGCGCGGCCACGGCCCCCGCCGCCATCGGCCAGATCATCAATCTGGGCACCGG
The DNA here is from genome assembly GCA_038205135.1 of Rhodobacterales bacterium. Taxonomy (GTDB): domain Bacteria; phylum Pseudomonadota; class Alphaproteobacteria; order Rhodobacterales; family Rhodobacteraceae; genus UBA9554. Next base: position 9,015 of record JBBRCF010000035.1, on the reverse strand, counting down.
ACAGCCGCACCGCCTGATCGATCTGGTGCAGCGCATCTATGATCTGGCAGGGTCGGGGGGGCGACCCTTGCCGGGCGCCCTGCCCGACCGGACCAACGAGATGCGGGCATTTTGCGCCGATACCGCGAAGGCGCAGGCCCTGTTGGGCTGGCAGGCGACCACCCGTCTGGATGATGGCTTGCGCCAGACGCTGGACTGGGCCCGCCATCACGGCGACAGCCCGGTGCCGCTGACACCATGAGCACGGGCCCGGCCCTTCGGCTCGCAGGCTTTCTGGCGCGCTGGCGTAACGCGCTGTTCAGCATGACCGATCATCTGTGGCTCCTGCTTTTGTGGGCGGTGTCGACCCCGGTGTTCATCAGCCGGCTGGGGCCCGAGGATTTCGGTATCTGGATCTTGATCAATGCCATCATCGGGCTTGGCGGCGTGCTGAGCCTTGGCTTTGGCGAGGCGACGATCCGCTATGTCTCAAAATACCGCGGACTGGGGCAACCCGAAGAGATCCGCCGCATCGTCGACTCCACGCTTGGACTCTATGGGCTGATTGGGCTGCTTAGCGGCGCGGGTCTTGCCCTTGCGGCCCCGGCCATCGCGCGCGGCGCCTTTCATCTGAGCGGGCCTGAGGCCGATCCGGCGGTCAGCGCGCTGCGGCTGGCAGCCCTTGGCCTTGCGATCACCGCCTGGCTGAAAACCTATGAGGCGGTCCTGAACGGCTTTGAACGGTTCGACCTGTCGGCCAAGATCGGTATGGTCAGCCGCAGCTTCATCATCCTGGGCAACCTTGCGCTGACGCTGGCGGGATTTGGTCTGGTGGCGCTCATCAGCTGCGCCGTGCTGGGGCTGCTGGGGCAGGCGATCGCCTGTTTCGTGATCTGCCGCACGCGCTTTGCCCCCTGGCTGCGCGTGATCAGCCTGCCTGACCCGGCCACTACAAGCGAGATTGCGGGCTTTGGCCTGCAATCGTGGTTGCAGATCTGCGGCGGGGCGCTGACCACGATTGCGGATCGCTTCCTTGTCGGCGTGCTGATCGATCCGGCGACGGCAGGCGTCTATGCCCTCTGCCTGCAACTGGCGCAGCAGATTCACCTGCTGGTGACGCGGGCGCTGGCCTTTTTGTCGCCAGCCGCCAGCCGGGCAACCGCACGAGGCCGCGACACCGACGCCCTGCTGCACAGCTATCGCGCCGCGTGTGTTATCGTGCTGCTGTTGGCCGGGGCCGTCGCTGTGCCGCTTTACAGTCTTGCGCCGCAGATCCAGGAGGTCTGGCTGGGTGCAGCGTTCGCCGCGCAAGGGGCTGTGACCCTGCGGCTTATGACCCTGTATTTCGCGGTCTGGGGACTGGTTGTGCCGATGATATATCTGCTGAACGGTACCGGCAACCCGGGCTGGAACACTGGTGCCACCCTCACCTACGGTGTGATCGGGCTGGCGCTTTGCGCGCTGTTGCTGCCCCGGCTGGGGATCGAGGGGGCGGCGGTGGCGCGGATGGCCGCCCTGCCCGCCTATCTGCCGATCCTGTGGGTGCTGCACCGCCATGTCCTTGCGGGGCGCGGCTGGCGGATCAGTCTGGGGGCAATGGCATGGCTGGGCCTGCTGGGCCTGCTGGCGCAGGGGCTGAGCGGGTTTGCGTCGTCCCGGGTTTCAGCGACCTGGAGCGATGTGCTGACCTGGGGCGTGGCCCTCGCGGTTCTGGGGGGCGGGGTCGCGCTGGTTCCTCGTCTGGTCGCCCGGTGGCGGGCACCGGCGGCGGCGTGACCGCAGGCGCATAAAGCCGGGCCGTGCGGGCCATCGCCATCGCCATCGCCATGGTCAGCCACACCTCGCGCGGGATCGGGTTGAACAGGAAGGTCGCCACCTGCCCCGCCATGATCGCGGCCAGCGCAATCGCGAACGGGCGAAAGGCCGGCCGCGACATCACGCTGAACACGCTGCGAAACGCCACAACCCAAAGCGCCACGAACAGCACAAACGACGGTAGCCCGGTTTCGGCGAGGATCACCAGAAACATGTTGTGCGGCACCTCGGGCGAAATGAACCGGTGCGCGATGGCCCCCGCCGGCATGTTGGCAATCATCAGGTCCTTGCTGGCATCGATGCCCGACCCGAACAGCGGGTTCTCCAGAAAGATTGCCCAGGCGGCGGCCCAGTTCTCGGTCCTCCAGCTGAGCGATTCATCCCCCGGTGCCACCCCGGCGGTGGCAGAGGCGGTGGAAATTGCCCCGAAACTTTCGATGAAGCGGATCACGGCCGACGGCGAAAAATCAAAGAACGACAGCAAGATCACCCCGGCCACACCGCCGATGACCGCAAGCCAGCGGGTGGGGCGCGAGGCCAGCACCATGCCGACAAACAGCATGACCGCCATCCCGATCCAGGAACTGCGGGCGAAGGTGAGCCACCACCCCATCAGCACCATGGCAAGACTTCCGATCCAGAAAAGCTGCAGCAGCCTGCCGCGCGCACCAAGCAGCAGCATCGTCAGAACTCCGATCGCCACCTGAAAGAACCCAGCCAGAATGATCGGATGCGCGCTGGTGCCGACGACCCGCACCTCGCCTTCGGACAGATCGGCCGCCAGAACCTCTTGCCATCCGCCAAACGGGCTGAACCCGAGGAACGCCTCGGCCAGCACCAGCAGCGCCTGCAACAACCCGACTGCCGCCAGCAGAACAAACAGCCCACCGATCCGGTCGATCCGGTTGGCGTAGTTCAGCACGACAAAGAAGATCACCGCAAAGATGATGAACGGACCCAGCCGCCCGACCAGCCCACCAAAGCCGTTAGCAAGGCTCGCGATCACGATCCAGCCGAAGAACACCGCCGCCAGCGCCCCACCCGGCGCGATTATCAGGCGGGGAAAGGCGATCTGCCGCTTTGCCGCCTGCACATAGATCACCACCGCCCCCAGCAGGATCACCAGCCGCGAGACGGTGATCGGCCCGGCAATCTCGACGTTGACCGGCGTGGTGGCGACGATTGCGTACATCGCACTGTAGGGGGTCAGGATCATCGCCGCTAAGATCGCGAGGCCGGGCACGATCGCGACGGATTTTGCCCCCCCGGCCACCGCCATCAGACCGGCGACGGCACCCAGCACAAGCAGCGATATCAGCGCAAGGAACCGGCGGATCATGGCAAAGCCGACCGAATACATCATGGCTAAGACGCTCCAACCCTTGCCTGCCCCGGGGAATTTGACGCAAAGTGGACCCGGCGGCAACCGTCAGGTTGATCGTTGCCGACCCGGGCGCGCCGGGCAGAGTTGCGACAAGCTTCATTTCCAAGACCGACAGTCCCGGGAATCCCGCATGAGAATAGTGCATTTCAACGCCGATGGCCCGGAATTCAAAAGCAATGAATTCCAGTACGATGCGCATCACGCCCACATGATCGACGAGTTGCGCAAACGCGGGCACGAGGTGCTGCACATCAACCCTGCCGCGACCTTGGGCCGGTTCGGAACCCGGGCGGAGTACCATGATGTGACGCTGCAGGCAGTGCGCCGGTTTCAGGCCGAAGGCGGGTGCGATCTGTTCTTTGCCACGGCGGTGGACCATTCCTTCAGCCCCGCGACCGCGCGCGAGATCTCGCGCCTCGGCATTCCCACGGTCAACCTGAACATGGATGACATGTCGCACCCCTACCGGGTGCGCGCGGTGACGCCTGCCTTCGATCTGGTCTGGACCACCGACACCACGAACATGGATCTGATCCGCAGCTATGGCGTAAGACAACTGGTCCATATGCCGTACGGTGCCAATCCCAACGTGTTCCGCCCAGTGCCGGGGGTCACGGGCATCGAGCGCGCGGTCCTGTTCATCGGGGCCTGCTACGGGGCGCGGTCGCGCGCCATCGCCCGGCTGGCACAGGCGCAGGTTCCGGTGCGCGTCTATGGCCGCTCTCCGGTGGAAATCTATGGCAAGAGCGCGCGGTCGCTGCCCGCCCTGCGGGCGCTGCGCAACTATCGCGACGGCTGGCAGCGGGCGTGGCAGGGGATGAAATACCCCGCCGGTCGCGCCTGCATCCGGGGGGCGCTGCTGCGCACCGTGCAAAACACCTTCATGGACCTGCCCGAGAGGCATCCCGAACGGGGCACCATCGAGTACCGGCCCGGTCCAAGCTTTGCCGACTGGTCGGGCGTCATGGCGGGCACGGCGCTGTCGCTCGGCTCGCTGGAACTGGCCTCGACCTTCGTGCTGAAGCGGCCCCTGCTGTTCATCCGGTTCCGCGAATTCGAGGCGGCGATGTGCGGAGCCGCACATCTGGCCAGCGGCAGCGAGGAGCTGAAGGGATACTTCGCCGAAGACCGCGAGATGATCTACTACGACAGCTATGACGAGATGGTGGACAAGGCAAAGTTCTGGCTGCACCCCGACCGCGACGCCGCCCGCACCGCCCTGCGCGAGGCCGTGCACAAGACAGCGCTTGGCGCGCATACCTGGGCTCATCGGTTCCAGAAGCTGACCGACATCCTTGGCATCAAGGGCAGGATATGATCCGCCTCACAGCGTTTCTGGCGGTGACCACGCCACCTTGCGGCGATAAAGGCGGATCAGCGGCCCCATCAGAGGGTGGGTCTGCATCCGGTTCAGGAACGCCACCTGATCGGCCATGTCGTCCAGCAGCACGGCCATCTGGTCCGCCCTTGCCTGCACCGCCGCGGCCCCGGCCTGCGCCGCCTCCTCCAGATCGGCGGCGATGATCCGGCCAAGGTTGCGCTTGCGCTCGGCCCGGGATTTCTCGATGCCGGACAGGGATTTGGACTGCGCGTGCATCCGGTACATGCCCAGCACCCGGTCGGTCACGATGCAGGGCGCGGCCTTGTGCATCCGCTGCCACAGACCAAGGTCCATCGTGTAATGCAGATCGGGGTTGAAAGGCCCCGCCACCTCCCACATGCGGCGGTTCCAGAACACCGATTGGGTCGGAATCCACTTCAGCGCCCAGAGCAGGAAGGTGGTGTCATCCACCCGGCCCACCCTGCGGGTGAAATGGATGCGGCCCCGCTCGTCAATCAGATCGGCGGCCCCCACCGCCCATTGCGGCCGCGACCGGTCGGTCAGCAGCCCCGCGACATGGCGCAGCGTGCCCGGCAGGATCGGATCGTCGGCATTGGCCCAGTAGTGCAACTCGCCCGTCGCCATGGCGAAGCCCTTGTTGATGGCATCACACTGACCGTCATCGGGTTCGGACACCCACCGGATCTTGCTGCCGTAAGATCGCAGCAGGTCGATCGTGCCGTCGGTGCTTTGTCCGTCGGTGATGATGAACTCCAGATCCGGGTAATCCTGATCCAGAATGCTGTCGACGGTCTGCCGCAGATACTCGGCGGTATTGTAGCTTGGCATGACTACGCTGAAGCGCGGCATTTGCTTGTCTGTCATGATCGGTTCCGTTCTGCATGTGGATCGGCGGTCAGCGGGTGGTGCGCAGGCGCATGGCGGCCCCTGCCGCCTCGATCTGCTGGCGCACGATGGTCAGATCGCCCGGCGTGTCACCCAGTCGGGGGATGTTGAAATAAAGCTCGAACAGCAGGCTGTCGGCGATGGTGATCGCCTTGACCCCCGGCAAGGCGGGCAGACGCTCCAGCAACGCCTCGCGCCAGAGTGCGCTCCGGTCGCGGCCCGGTTCGGCCAGAATGCCGAACTCTGCCAAGAGCAGCGGACGGGCTGTGACGCTTTGCCAAGCGGCATAGCCGGGCAGGAACACCGCGTCGAAGGCCCCGGTATCCTCGTATTCGGCGGCCCCTTCGGCATCGGTGAAATAGACGCTCTGCCCGACCCAGTCGATATAGGCATCACCGGGATAGTAGTAGCGCGGATGCAGCCACTGACTTTGCCCCTCGACGCCCGGTGCCATGTACTGGTTGCCCGAATACATGAACCAGGTAACGTTGTGCGCCCCCTCGGCGCGGAAGATATCGATGATGTGCATTGTGACATCGCGGATCCGCTCCGGCCCGTCGGGCCAGGACGGATCGCCGTACTGGGTGCAGATGTTGTCCACCGCATCCATCCACTGCCGCCCGTCGGCGCCGAACAAGAACTGCCCCTGCCAATTCATTTCAGGCACCACGGTCAGCAGAATCGGGCCGCCGTAGGCCTTGATCTGCCGTGCGCTGTCGCGAAAGAAATCATCATGCGCACCGGCAAGGATACGGTTGAAATGATCGTGCGGCCGTTTCAGCCGCAGCCAGAACGCAAGGCTGCCGATGTCGCAGCAATAGCTGGCCCAGGCCAGTGCCAGCACGGACCCGCGCGCCGCAAGGTGTTCGGCCAGCACCAGCGGCGGCAGGCTGCCCTCGCCCTCCATCGGGTCAAGGAATTGCTGATCGGGGGCCGTGCCGGAATTGGTGTCGGCGAACATGTCGTGAAAACTGAACACGATGGGCGGCATGAAACCGGTCTTGGCCGCGAAGTCGCCAACTGTCTGCGGCTGGGCGGGGATCTGATAGGCGCCGGTGTAAAACCCCGCACTTGGCGACAGAATCTTGACGGCCCCTGCGGCTAATGTGCTGCGCGGCGCGGGCGGCAGAACCGTCTCGGCACAGCCCTCGGTCGCGCCCGGTTTCAGATCCGCATCCAGCGCGAGCGGTTGTGCCCCCCCCTGCCCCGCCAGGCAAAGCAGCAGGGCAAGGGCGGTCAGGCCCGGCATGGCCCTGCGGAAAACTGCGGTGCAAGATCGCATCGGGATCGGTCCGTGCCTTTGGAGCAATAGAGCCAAGACTAGAGCAGGGATTGTCCGGCCGCACCAGAAAAACCTGGCCCGCAGCCAATCCGGATCGCCGGTTCGTCCCGCCGGACGGGCCCGCAGGTCCCTTGCAATGCCGAATCGGTTGGTTATCCTTCGGTCTTTGTCCAGGACATCGGCGGGGAATGATGCGGTTTGACCAGAACTTGCCTCCGCCAGCCCGTTTCAAGGCCTGGCGCGAGTATCCGGTGGTTCGTTTGTTGCCGGTGTCGATGCGCAAGTCGGCCAAGGCAATGCTCAGCCATCTGCCCCAGTCGCACTACGCCAAGCTGCTGGCGCATTGGGCGGATCTGAGGGTCTGGCGGCGCACCCATCTGACCGCCGAAACCCCGGTCCATGCCAATCGCTACGCGCTTTACAAGGCGCTCGTCGACACGCATCTGCCGCCCAGTTTCGTCTTTCTCGAGTTCGGCTGCGCTGTCGGCGACAATGTCGAACGCTGGGCAAGCCTTGCCCCGCATCCTGACGCGCGGTTCATCGGCTTTGATACCCTCACCGGCATGCCCGAACAATAGCGCGGCCTCGGTTGGATGGTCGACAAGGGCGCGTGGACGCAGGGTGGGATAGCGCCAGACCCTACCGATCCGCGTGTCAGCTTTGTGAAGGGTGTGTTTCAGGACGCGCTGGAACCCCATTTTGCGGGGAACGGTCTTTTGCAGGCACATGACCACTATGTCATCCATATCGACGCCGATCTTTATTCTGCGGCGCTTTACGTGCTGTGCGTGATGCGGCCGATGCTTGACAGGGCGACGGTCATCTTTGATGAATTTGATTGCGTACTGGACGAGATGAAGGCGCTCGACGATTCTTGTCGAGCATTCGAAAAGAGTTACAAGGTATTGGGTAGCGCCGCAAATTGCGAGAAGGTGGCGATCAGGTTCTGCTGATGCCAGACTGGAACAAGCGGCCTTTTGTGCCGCTCTCAAACGTTTTCAATAGCGGAAAGGCGAACGCATGGATTGGAAGGGCGCAAGGGTGCTGGTGACCGGCGGGGCCGGGCAGATCGGGTCGAATCTGACCGAGCGGCTGGTCACGTTGGGCGCGGATGTCACGGTGGCCGACAACCTGTGGCGCGGCAAGCTGCGCAGCCTGTCGGGTGACACCGGCCCGGTGATCGACCTCGACACCCGGTTCCACGCTGTCGATCTTGCCGACAAATCCGCCTGCGACAAGGTCTGCGCCGGGCAGGATGTGGTGTTTCATCTGGCCGATGTTGTGGCGGGCATTAACTTCGTCTTTGGCAACCAGTATTTCCTGTTCAACAAGAACGCGCTGATCGACAATCACATGGTGCAGGCGGCACTGGATGCCGGGATCGGCAGATACGTCTATGTCGGCTCGGCCTGCAGCTACCCCGAGGACAAGCAGGCCGTGCTCGACCCGCCCCCGTTCAAGGAAGGCGATGTCTACCCGGCCAAGCCCGAATCGGCCTATGGCTGGTCTAAGCTGATGGGCGAGTATCTGTGCGAACTCGCCGCCCACAGCGGCCGCATGCAGGTCGGTGTGCTGCGGTTTCACAATGTCTATGGCCCGCGCTGCGAGATGAGCCCCGAGAAAAGCCAGGTGATCCCTGCCCTGATCCGCAAGGTGATCCGCTACCCGGCGGAGGAGTTTGTCGTCTGGGGCTCGGGCATGCAACGGCGCGCCTTTGTGTATGTCGATGACGCGGTCGAGGCGCTGGTGCGGGTGGTGGAACGCGGAATGGGCAAGGGCGTGATCCAGATCGGCCCCGATTTCTCGACCTCGATCCGCGAGGTTGCCGAACAGGCCATTGCCGCCTCCGGCCGCGACATCCCCGTCACCTTCGACACAACCAAACCCGAGGGCGACATGGACCGGGCCGCCGACTGGACCAAGGCGCGCGAGGTGCTGGACTGGGCCCCCCGGATCGGCATCACCGAAGGCATTCGTCGCACATATGCCTGGTGCGAGGCCGAATTGCGCCGGATGCAAATCGACGGAGCCTGAGGCCGGGTCTGCCCGAGCGCGGCGGTTCGGGCCTCACGACCTCAAACAGTCGGTTCCGGTCGGGCCAAAAACACCCGATTTTTGTCCCTGACCTATGCGAAGAGCCCAGTCGGGGTCTGATACCGGAGGGTGCAGGATCGTACGTTAGAGCGAGTTGCGGCCGTTCTGATTCAGGATTCCCACGAGGCCTGATTTGTGATTCCCTCTGTCTATGGCAGATGTTGGGGGTCATTGATGGGCAAGCCACTTCCTATGGAGCTTCGTCAGCGGGTCGTTGATTTTGTTGAGGAAGGC
>JBBRCF010000034.1:0-28589 GCA_038205135.1 Rhodobacterales bacterium | reverse complement strand
GCCCCCGTCGCAACCGCGGACCTGTTTGCCGCGCGACCGGCGGCCCTGCGCGACTGGCTGGGCACATGAAAAAACCCGCCCGGATTGACCGGGCGGGCGATGACATCATGGGCGTTCAGGCTGCACCGGAATGCAGCATTCGATCATGTGTTCTTTGCACGCCGCTTGATCGGGGCCCACAATTGCTTGTTGGTCAGGTAAAGCAGCACCGCCAGTACCGACAGGAAAATGACCGCAACGAATCCCGACTGTTTCCGCGCCATCATCTTGGGCTCGGCGGCCCACATCAGGAAGGCGGCAACATCTTCAGAGATGTTCTGCTGCGAATTGTCATGTCCATCGGCATATTCCACCAGCTGATCCGACACGGGCGGTGCCATAGCGATCCATCCACCCGGGAAGGCGGTGTTTTCGTAAAAGAAACTTCCCGCTTCTTCCTTTTCTTCGCCGGTGTAGCCATTCAGCAGGGCGACGATATATTCCGGCCCACCCATACCTTTGACGAACTGGTTTATCCCGGTGCCATACGGTCCGTGAAACCCGGCCCGCGCCTTGGTCATCAGTGACAGATCCGGTGCGGTTTCCAAACCCGAAGCCGGGAAATGGTCCCCCGGCGTACGCGGCCGGTCTTCGCCCGTTTCTGCGTCGGTGATATCCGAAAGACTGGCGGCATAGGCGCGCACCTGATCTTCGGGCAAGGCCGGCCCACCGGAGTCTGCCAGTGTGCGGATCGGCACGAATTTCATGCCATGGCAGGCCGAACAGACCTCGGTGAAGACCTGAAGACCACGCTGCAACTGGAACTGGTCATAGGTCCCGAACGGGCCTTCAAAGGAAAACTTCACGTCGCCGACATACGCCTCGCTTTCGGCTGCCAAGGCAGCACCCGAAAGCGAGAGGATCGTCGCGGTCGCTATTGCAAAACGTTTAAGCATCATTCGACCTTTCTTATTCCGCCGGCTGCGACAGGCCACGGGGCTCATGCGCAACGTAAGCGTTGAAGTCTTCTTCGATGGTCGCCGGGGTCGCCAGCGGCTTTTCGATCACGCCCAGCAGCGGCAGGATGATCAGGAAATAGGCGAACCAGTAAGCCGAGCCGATCAGCGAAATGTAGGGGTAGATGCCTTCGGTCGGCATCGCGCCCACCCAGGTCAGCACCACGAAGTCCACCGCGAGCAGCCAGAAGTACCATTTGAACATCGGGCGATAGCGGCCCGACCGCACCGAGGACGTATCCAGCCACGGTGCCATGGCCATCACGGCGATCGATCCGAACATCGCCAACACACCAAAGAATTTGGCGTCAATGATCCCGAACGACGCCCAGTCCACCAGCATCACCACCCAGACATCCGCAGTGAACGCGCGCAGAATGGCGTAGAACGGCAGGAAATACCATTCCGGCACGATGTGGGCGGGTGTCGAAAGCGGGTTCGCCTCGATGTAGTTGTCAGGGTGGCCCAGATAGTTCGGCATGAAGCCAACGATCGCAAAGAACACCAGCAGCACCAGAGCCAGCGCGAACAGGTCCTTGATCACGAAATACGGCCAGAAGGGCAAAGTGTCTTTTTCGGCTTCGGCTTTCGATGCACGCCGCACCTCGACACCGGTCGGATTGTTGTTGCCTGTGGTATGGAACGCCCAGATGTGAATGGCGACCAGTGCCGCAATCACGAAGGGGAGCAAATAATGCAGGCTGAAGAAGCGGTTCAGCGTCGCGTTATCCACTGCCGGTCCGCCCAGCAGCCAGGTCTGGATGTCCGGCCCAATGAACGGGATGGCACCGAACAGACCGGTGATCACCGTGGCGCCCCAGAACGACATCTGGCCCCAGGGCAGCACGTAGCCCATGAACGCCGTCGCCATCATCGCCAGATAGATCAGCATGCCGATGATCCACGTCACTTCGCGCGGGGCCTTGTAGCTGCCGTAGTAAAGACTGCGGAAAATGTGCAGGTAGACCGCCACAAAGAACAGCGAAGCGCCGTTCTGATGGAGGTAGCGCAGCATGTGCCCGCCGTTCACGTCCCGCGTGATATGTTCGACCGACGCAAAGGCCTGGTCGACATGGGGGGTGTAATGCATCGCCAGCGTGATGCCGGTGACGATCATCATCGCCAGACAGAATGTCAGGACGATGCCCCATATCCACATCCAGTTGAGGTTCTTGGGGGTCGGCAGCATCAGCGTGTCATATGCCAGCCCGACAATCGGCAGGCGGGAATGCAGCCACTTTGCAGCGCCGGATTTAGGTTCGTAATGGTCGTGCGGAATACCAGCCATGGCGTCGGTCCTCAGCCCAGTTTGATCGTTGTTTCATCTTCGAATGCAGACACCGGGATCCACAGGTTCTCGGGCGCGGGGCCTTTGCGGATACGGCCAGACTCATCATAGTGCGATCCGTGGCAAGGGCAAAACCACCCGCCAAAATCGCCGGCTCCGTCACCGATCGGCACGCAACCCAGATGGGTGCAGACGCCGATCATCACCAGCCATTCGCCCGCCTCGTCCAGCGAACGGTTCTGGTCGCTGGCGTCGAGGTCCATGTTGTTGCGATTCTGGGCATTCTTGTCGACCAGTTCTTCCAGCGCCACGGCGCGGGAATTGGCGATTTCCTCTTCGGTCCGGCGGCGGACGAACACCGGTTTGCCCAGCCATTTCACCGTCAGCTGTGTGCCCGGCTCGATCGAGGACACATCGACGCGGATCGACGACAGGGCCTGCACATCGGCCGACGGGTTCATCTGGTTGACCAGCGGCCAGACAACCGCTCCGGTCGCGACCACGCCGGCCCCGGCAGTGGCATAGTACAAGAAATCTCGGCGGGAACCTGCGAGTTCGTCGGCGTGGGACACGAAGATCACTCCAATTCTTATGGTCAGACCGGACCACTGTTGTTCCAGACGCGTTGACTTGCGCCCGTTCTGACCCGCGACTTAGCGGGTTGTTGCCGATCCGTCCAGCAGACAACTCCGCGCAGGTCTCTGCCTTGCATCACATGCGGCAATATGAATGTGATGCTCTTGCCGTTTCGCACCACAAAGGTTACATCCGGCATATCATGCCAAAACCCTAACATAAGGATAAGCGTCATGCTGGCCCGCCTCAAGGCACTGCCCAAGGCACTGATTGTCGCAGGGGCAACCCTGTTTGCCGGATTTCTCGCCGCCCCGGCGATGGCCGAGATGGAAGTCAGCCTGTATACGGGGTATCAGACCGCGCCGCACAGCACGCTGGAAGGCACGAACGCCACCGTTGGCGCGTTTTCGCGCCACGTCGCCTGGGAAGGCAAATCCTTTTCGCCGCCGCCGTATTATGGCGCGCGCGTGATGTGGTGGCAGCAAGGCGGCCTGGGCTATGGCGTCGAGTTTACCCATACCAAGGTCTACCTCAGCGATGCCGACAAGACGGCGCTTGGCTTTGCCCGGTTCGAATTGACCGACGGGCACAACATCATCACCGCCAATATCGCCAAACGCTGGGACAACCGCTGGGGCAAACTGTCGCCCTATGCCGGGTTGGGCCTGGGCCTGGCGATCCCGCATGTCGACGCAAACGATGGTGTGAACCGGACCTTCGGATACCAATATACCGGGCCGGCCATGCGGGTAACCGCGGGCGCGAAATATGACATCAACGACCGCTGGGCGGCGTTTGGCGAATACCAGTTCGTAGCGTCGTGGAACAAAGCCGATCTGGCCGGCGGACACAGCGCCGAAACCCGGCTGTTCACCAACGCGATCAATTTTGGCGTGTCGATGAAGTTCTGAACGCTGCTGCGGCGTGCCAGCAGGGCGGTCCGGTCGGGGCCGTCCTTTTTTATGGGGCGCACAGCATCAGGCGGTGATCACCCGCCGTAAATCACCGGAAACCAGTCCGCGCGCAGACGCTGCCCGGTCTGCATCCCGTGATCCGGGAACGGCGGCGAGGTGCGGCCCGGTCGTTCGACATAACGGGCATCATCGCCCACCAGCCGCAGCGAAAACGCCCGTCGCCGCGCCGCGGACGTGTTGCCGCGCGCGCCATGCAGGATGTCATAATTGAACGCCACCGCGTCGCCGGGGGCCATCGGCCATTCGACGATGGGCATGCCTTCGGCCTCGGGGTCGGGGACGGGCATGTAATCCGCGACGTTGGGAAAATATGCCTCTTCCTCGATCCAGCGCATCGGCAGCACGGGTTTTTCCCAACGGTGCGATCCCGGCACACAGCGCAGCGCGGCGTCTGTCACAGGGTCCAGCGGCGACCAGAAGCTGACGGTCTGCTGCCCGCCGACAAAATAATACGGCCCGTCAGTATGCCACGGCGTCGCCATCGACGTGCCCGGTTCCTTGACCAGCACATGATCGTGAAACACCTGCACCGTGCGCGACGCCATCAGCGCGGCCGCCACCTGTGCAGCGGGGCTGTCGCGAATCACCGTTTCAAACTCCGGGATGCGCTGCCAGTTGCAATAATCGTCAAAGAACCGCCCGGTTTCGCCGTCCTTCCGGTTTTCTGACGCATAGGGGCCGGGCGCGTCGATGTTTCGCGCGACACCGGCGCGCAATACCTCGACCCAATCGGCGAACAGGCCGGGGATCAGCACCACGCCATCGCGCTGGAACGTGTCGATCATGGCCGGGGTCAGCAACGGATGCATGGCGGACTCCTTTTCATGCAGATTATCCGGGTCTCGCGCCTGCGCAAGCCGTTCACATCGATGAAACACCCGTTTCCCACGGCCCGCGAACCCGCTACGCAGGCCGCCATGACCCAGGATATCCTCTCCGGACTGTTGCTGTTCGCCTTTGTGTCTTCGGTGACGCCGGGGCCGAACAACCTGATGCTGCTGGCGTCCGGGGCGAATTACGGCTTTCGCCGGTCGGTGCCGCATATGCTGGGAATTTCCTTCGGCCATTCGCTGATGGTGTTTCTGGTCGGTGTCGGCCTGATGCAGTTGTTCGATGCGGTGCCGCTGGCGCATGACCTGCTGACCGGGGCGGGGATTCTGTATCTGCTGTGGCTGGCGTGGAAGATCGCTCATGCGGCGGCCCCCGGCACGGCAGATGCCCGCGGGCGGCCCTTCACGTTCCTGCAGGCCGCGCTGTTTCAATGGGTCAACCCAAAGGCGTGGCAAATGGCTCTGACCGCGATCACGCTTTATGCCTCCGACCGCAGCCTGACGGGTGCGGCGCTGGTGGCGGGCGTGTTTGCCTGTACCAACCTGCCCTCGATCAGCCTGTGGACCGCGATGGGCACCCAGTTGCAGCGCCTGCTGTCCAGTCCCCGGCGGCTGGTGGTGTTCAACTGGACCATGGCGGTGCTGCTGGTCGCCTCGTTGATCCCGGTGGTCTGGCCGATGCTGGCGGGCGGCTAGGTCGCCCCATCGGCGTAACCGGGCAGGATCACGCAGATGTCAGCGGCGCGGTACAATGCAGAGCCGGTTTTCACGCGGTCTTGATACAGGTTTGTCGTGCCTGCGGGTTAGGCTCGTTCCAGTTGAAACCGGTTCTGGAGCCACCCATGCGCCATTTTGCCCTTGTTCTTGCCCTGATCCCGGTTTCCGCACTGGCAGAGGCGCCCGGGATCGCACCGATGACCGACCGCGACGGCTGGCGGGTGATCGACAGCGCGAAACCCTACGCCGCGATGATCGACGCGGTCAAAGCTGCGACCACGGCCAATAAGATGGGCGTCGTGACCGAGGCCGGTCCGACCGACGCTGCCAAAAAACTGGGGGTCACGCTGCCCGGCAACCGGGTGATCGGCGTCTTTGCTCCGGGGTTTGCGGTCAGGGTGCTGCCCTTGTCCACCGCCGCGATGATCGAGGCCCCGATCCGGTTCTACATCACCGAAGACGCTGACGGGTCATCGACGCTGGCGTGGAAAACGCCCAGCCATGTTTTTGCGCCCTATGTGGCCGAGGCGGGGCCCGAACTGGCCGCCATCGCCACTGAACTGGACGCGAAATTCGACGCGATCGCGCAGGCCGCCACCGCCGACTAGCGCAAGCGCGCCGGGGATGCGTGAGGGGATGCGTGAGGGGATGCGTGAGGGGGGGTGCGTGCCCCTGGTGATCTGGCGCGGTCCTCTGCCCGTGTTGCATCGCCACGCCGCAGCCGTCATATAGGCAGCGCCGATGACGGAGTATGCCGCATGACCAATTACCTCGACTTTGAACGCCCGCTTGCCGAAATCGAGGGCAAGGCCGAGGAATTGCGCGCGCTGGCCCGCGCCAACCCCGAAATGGATGTCGAGGGCGAGGCGGCCGGGCTGGACAAAAAGGCCAAGGACCTGCTGGTCACGCTCTACAAGGACCTGTCTGCCTGGCGGAAATGTCAGGTCGCGCGCCACCCCGAACGGCCGCATTGCAAGGACTACATCGAAACGCTGTTTTCCGATTACACGCCCTTGGCCGGCGACCGCAATTTTGCCGATGATCATGCCGTGATGGGCGGGCTGGCCCGATTTCAGGATCGCCCCGTGGTGGTGATCGGTCATGAAAAGGGCCATGATACCAAGACGCGGATCGAACGGAATTTCGGCATGGCGCGGCCCGAAGGCTACCGCAAGGCGATCCGGCTGATGGATCTGGCTGACCGGTTCGGCCTGCCGGTCATCACGCTGGTCGATACGCCCGGCGCCTATCCCGGCAAGGGCGCCGAGGAACGCGGGCAGGCCGAGGCCATCGCGCGGTCCACCGAAAAATGCCTGCAGATCGGCGTGCCGCTGGTATCCGTCGTCATCGGCGAAGGCGGGTCAGGCGGCGCGGTGGCGTTTGCGACGGCCAACAGCGTGGCGATGCTGGAACATTCGGTCTATTCGGTGATCTCGCCCGAAGGCTGCGCGTCGATCCTGTGGAAAGACGCCGAAAAGATGCGCGAAGCCGCCGAGGCGCTGCGGCTGACCGCGCAGGACCTGAAAAAGCTGGCCGTGATCGACCGCATCATCGCGGAACCGCTGGGCGGCGCACATCGCGACCGGGCGACGACCATCGACGCTGTGAGCGATGCCATCGCAGGCATGCTGGCGGAACTGACGCCGCTGAAACCAAAGGCGCTGATCGACGCCCGGCGCCGCAAATTTCTGACCATGGGCACCAAAGGTCTGGCCGCCTGATGTCACCTTGGCTGCTGGTGCTGCTGGCCGGGTTGATGGAAACCGGCTGGGCACTGGAGCTGAAATAGCCCGAAGGCTTTACGAAACGAGTGTCATCGGTGTTGACCATCGCGGGTGCGCTGGCGTTGTTCTGGCTGTTGTCGCTGGCAATGCGGGGCCTGTCGGTCGGCATGGCCTGTGCGGTCTGAGTCGGCATCGGCACCGTAGGCATCGCCATCGCCGCCGTCATCCTGTTGAATGAACCCGTCAGCCCGCTGCGCGTGTCGCGGGGACCGGTTTGATCGCCGCGGGCATCGTGGCGCTGAAACTGGCCTGAACCGTCAGGTCTGGATCATCCGCAGGCTTTGCGTCACATCAGTGCGTACCGCCAACCGCAGCCCAGGTTCATCCCCGGCGCGCAATGCCTGCAGGATCAGGCGGTGATATTGCGGCGGGTCCTTGCGGTTCAGCCGCACATACAGCGATCGCATGGTGGGCCCCAGTTGCAGCCAGACGGTTTCCGCCATCGCCAGCATCGCGGGCGCCTGCGCGCGCAGATATAGCGTGCGGTGAAATTCCAGATTGGCCCGGATATACCCCACCGCATCCCCCCGCGCCGCCGCATCGCCCACGGTGCTGTTGATGGTGTGCAACCGGTCGATCAGCGCGAAATGCGCGCGCGGCAGGGCGCGGGAGGCCAGTTCCACCTCGATCAGGGCGCGCAGCGCAGCCAGTTCCTCGATCCGTTCATTGGTGAGTTCCGGGGTGGAAATCCGCCCCGAAGCCGACACCGTCAGCGCGCCTTCGGCGGACAGGCGGTTGATCGCCTCGCGCACCGGGGTCATCGACATGCCGAATTCGCGCCCCAGTCCGCGCAACGTCATCGCCTGCCCGGGGTCGATGTCGCCATGCATGATACGCGCGCGCAAACCGCGATAGACCCGGTCATGGGCCGACATCTGCGGAGCGGTCGTCTGTTGATCAGGGCGCGACGGCAGGTTCATGCCGGCATGTCACCACAAATCCGGCGCGCGTCAATCAAAGCGATAGTGGTGCAGGCGCGCACCTTCGCGTTGTAGCCAGGCGCGCGGCGCGGCGTAGGGGCCATACAGCCGTGTCACAACCGCCCAGAACGCCGGGGAATGGTTCATCTCGGCCAGATGTGCGACCTCGTGGGCGGCAACGTAATCCAGCACGGCGGGCGGCGCGAGGATCAGCCGCCATGAATACATCAGACCACCCTGCGCCGAACAAGACCCCCAGCGGGACCGCGTATCGCGCAGGGTCAGGCTGGAATAGCCACGCCCCAGCTTTTTCGCATACAGATCCGACGCTGCCGCCAGCCGGTCGCGGGCAAGCGTTTTCAGAAACGCCTGCACGCGGCGCGGCGCGGTTTCGGGGGCGCCCGGCACCAGCAGGTCATCGCCATCGACCCGCGGCGCGCGTCCGCCAGCCATCGGCACCACCCGCAGCAGCCGCCCCTCGACCGGTACCGCAGCCCCGATGGCGACAAGGCAATCATCAGACCGCGCCGCCACATGCCGCCGCAGCCAGTCGGCCTTTTTCGCCGCAAATTCCAGCGCCGCGCGCGTGCTGGCATGCGCCGGCATCGTCAGCGTCACCCGCCCGTCCAGCCCCGACACCCGCAGCGACAGCCGCCGCGCCTGCGCCGAACGCCGCAAGGTGATTTCGACCGGGGGATTGCCCGGCAGGACATGCGTGGCCATATGCGGTTCCTGATCCGATCTGTGGTGCCAATTCGCTTTGACACGCTGCCCGGCTTATGGCACTTGCCGCTGAATCATCAAGCGATGAAAGAAAGAGGGATCCCATGCCCAAACCCGAATGGGGCACAAAACGCCTGTGCCCGACCACCGGTAAACGGTTCTACGACCTGAACAAGCGCCCCATCGTCAGCCCCTACACCGGTGAGGTTGTCGAGCTGGAAGTGCATCGCGGCCGCATGATCGCCGCCGACGCCGCCGATGGCGCCATCAAGAAGATGAAGGTTGCCGAGGCCCAAAGCGATCTGGACGTCATCGACGACGAGGACGTGGACATCGAGCTGGACGACGAGCTGCTGGAGGAAGAGGACGACGACAACGTGTCCCTTGACGACATCACCGACGTTCCTGGCGACGAAGAAGAACTGTGACCACACCCCGTCGCGGGCGGTATTTTCCGCTTGATCCCGCCCGCACGGATCACTAGACAGCGCCACACGGTCGCCCCCCGGGCGACCAAACGGTCTGGGGCCATAGCTCAGTTGGTAGAGCGCTTGCATGGCATGCAAGAGGTCAGGGGTTCGACTCCCCTTGGCTCCACCAGCCGCTCCCCTGCAATCCGCTGATCCGCGCGACAAGATGCAGCAGCGCTGCGGCGCTTGACCCGCGCCCCGCATCGCGCCACAAACTCTGGATCGTTCCAAGGAGCCCGCGATGCGCACCGTTTATGTCAATGGCCACTACCTGCCCGAAACCGAAGCCACCGTGTCGATCTTTGACCGCGGGTTCCTGATGGCCGATGGCGTCTACGAGGTGACATCGGTGCTGGACGGCAAACTGATCGATTTTCCCGGCCACACCGCCCGCCTGCACCGGTCGCTTACCGAACTGGACATGGCCGCGCCCTGTTCCGACGATGATCTGCTGGTGATCCACCGCGAACTGGTCGCACGCAACGATATCGTCGACGGCATGGTCTATCTGCAGGTCACCCGCGGCAATCCGGGCGACCGCGATTTCACCTTTCCGCCCACGGATACCCCGCCCACGCTGGTGATGTTCACCCAATCGAAACCCGGCATCGCCGATGCGCCGCTGGCCCGGACGGGCATGAAAGTGATTTCCATCGACGACATCCGCTGGGGTCGCCGCGATATCAAGACGGTGCAACTGCTGTATCCGTCCATGGGCAAGATGATGGCGAAAAAGGCCGGTTGCGACGATGCCTGGATGGTGCAGGACGGCGTGGTGACCGAAGGCACGTCGAACAACGCCTACATCGTCAAGGGCAACCGGATCATCACCCGGCAGCTGAACCATGACATCCTCAGCGGCATCACCCGCACTGCCGTGCTGCGGTTTGCCCGCGAGGCGCAGATGGAGGTCGAGGAACGCCCCTTCAGCATCGCCGAAGCACAGGCCGCCGACGAAGCCTTTGTCACTTCGGCCACCACCTTCGTGATGCCGGTGGTGCAGATCGACGGCCAAAGCGTCGGAACCGGCCAGCCGGGTCCCGTGGTCGCGCGCCTGCGCGAAATCTATCTGGACGAAAGCCGCAAGGTCGCGATCTGACCCCGCGCCTCTGGCGCTTGGGCCGGGTTTTGCTGCAGGTGCGAAATCCGCTTGCGGGCTGGCGCGCAATTTCCTAACCCTCCGGGCAACCTGATCGCAACATCCTTGCCCGGAGGTCTCATGTCATTCCGCATCCAGCCCACCCCTATCGCCCGCCCGAACCGGTGCCAGTTGTTCGGCCCGGGGTCGCGCCCCGCGCTGTTCGAGAAAATGGCTGCCAGCGCCGCCGATGTGATCAACCTTGATCTGGAAGACAGCGTTGCGCCCTCCGACAAGGACGCCGCCCGCGCCAACATCATCGCCGCTGTCAACACGGTGGACTGGGGCAAGAAAACCCTGTCAGTGCGGATCAACGGGCTGGACACGCCGTTCTGGTATCGCGATGTGGTCGATCTGCTGGAACAATGCGGCGACCGGCTGGACCAGATCATGATCCCAAAGGTGGGCTGCGCCGCCGATATCTATGCCGTCGACGCGCTGGTAACCGCGATTGAACGCGCAAAAGGCCGCGCGAAACCGATCAACTTCGAGGTCATCATCGAATCCGCCGCCGGCATCGCCCATGTTGAGGAAATCGCCGCCGCGTCACCGCGTCTGGTGGCGATGAGCCTCGGCGCCGCCGATTTCGCCGCGTCGATGGGGATGCAGACCACCGGCATCGGCGGCACGCAGGAAAATTACTACATGCTGCGCGACGGTGCGAAATACTGGTCGGATCCGTGGCATTGGGCGCAGGCCGCGATCGTAGCCGCCTGCCGCACCCATGGTGTGCTGCCCGTCGATGGCCCGTTCGGTGATTTTTCCGATGACGAAGGGTACCGCGCGCAGGCACGTCGGTCGGCCACGTTGGGCATGGTCGGCAAATGGGCGATCCATCCGAAACAGGTGACGCTGGCCAACGAGGTGTTCACGCCATCCGCCGCCGCCGTCGCCGAAGCGCGCGAGATCCTCAAAGCGATGGACGAGGCCAAGGCGCGCGGCGAAGGCGCGACGGTTTACAAAGGCCGGCTGGTAGACATCGCGTCGATCAAACAGGCAGAGGTCATCGTGAAACAGTCCGAGATGATCGCGGCCGCCTGACCCGGCCGGACAGCGCGGCGCAGCCCTCAGGCGGGCTGCGTCGCCAACATCGACCCGCGCTGTGAAAACACCGCAAACCAGTCATCCAGCCGCCCATGCCCGGCCCGCCAGTTCCGCGCGCCATGACGGAAATCCAGATACCCCAACGCGCAGCCCAGCGCGATCTGAGACCCGGTCAGACGCCCGTCCAGTTGGGCCATCCAGTTGGCGTCGATCTCATCCAGCGCGCCGATGATTTTGCCCCATTGCGCCTCGATCCATGGTGCAAACTGGGCCTCTGCCGGACGCAGGCGCGCCTCGTACACCATCAAAACGCCCGCATCCATGATGCCGTTCGCCGTGGATTCCAGCGTCTGCGCCGTCCAGTCGGCCGGGTCGAACAGTCCGGCGGCCACCATCGCGTCCAGATAACGGCAGATCACCGCCGAATCGTGCAGCGCAGGCCCGTCATCACGGATCAGCGCCGGAATTTTTCCCAACGGGTTCGCCGCCTTGGCCTCGGGTGCCGTGGCCAATGCCGTGGTTGCCACCGGAACCAGGTCGATACGGCTTTCCAACCCGCATTCGATCATCGTGACCCGCACCTTTCGAGCAAAGGGCGAGGCGGGAGAATGGATCAGTTTCATGGCAGGTCCTCCGTTTGCAGTGACGCTAGCCCCAACGGTGCCGCCTGTCCATCACACGGGTGGTTCGTTCATCAACGCGGCCAGCGCGGGGTTCCCGACGGCCTCCAATGCGTCAGCGGCGGCCCGTCGCACCGCGTCAGGTTTGTTCTGACCCAGTTTCCAGGTTGATTGCAGGTCTGCGACATCCATCAGGCAGGGCACGATGCCGCGCATCATCCGGTCCATCAGGCCCTCGGACATTTTCGATGACACCCACGGCTGTTTGGGCCGTAACCGATCCTCGAAATGCGCTGACAACCGGTCCAGCAGTGCGTGAAAATCCATCTCGGGCGCCAACCGCGCGCGGCCTGTCAGATGCACTGCCGCGTAATTCCAGGTCGGCACCTGATCATCGACCCCGTACCAGTCGGGCGAAATATAGCCTTCTGGTCCTTCGACGATCAGGCGCACTGCCGCGCCATCACCCAGCGCGCGGGCCATCGGCGAATTGCGCACCAGATGGAATTCGATGTGCGCGGCATCATCGGACAGCAGAAACGGGATGTGGCTGGCCAGCGGCGCATCCGCCGTGCCGACCGTCAGAATGCCAAAGGACCGCGCGCGCACCAGATCCAGACTGCGCGCGGCATCCACATGGCGAAAGGCAGGGTTGGGGTGCATCGTATCCTCTTGGGCGAGTGTCAGGCCAGCAGGCGTTGCCCATCAACACCCCGGATGGCCGCCGTGACGATCGCGCCCTCGGGCTGCGGCGCGGAAAATGTCACCTCGGCGAACTGTTCGGTGCGGCCCATCAGCGGGCCTTCGGTCAGAACGCGGTGCGTCTGTGCCACCTGCGCCGCCAGATGCCCGGCCACCGCCAGATCGCCCGCTGCGCGCAACCGCGCCGCGCGTTCGCGGATCACCGCACCCGCCACTGGCGGCATCCGCGCGGCGGGCGTGCCCTGACGCGGGCTGTAGGGAAACACATGCAGCCAGGTCAGCCCGCAATCGGCCACCAGCGCCAGCGATCGGTCGAAATGCGCATCAGATTCGGTGGGAAACCCGGCGATGATATCGGCCCCAAAGGTGATGTCAGGACGCAAGGCGCGCGCCGTTTCGCAAAACCGGATGGCGTCATCACGCAGGTGCCGCCGCTTCATCCGTTTCAGGATCAGGTCATCGCCGTGCTGCAATGACAAATGCAGATGCGGCATCAGGCGCGGTTCCGTCGCAATCGCGCCCATCAGCGCGTCGTCCACTTCGATGCTGTCGATGCTGGAAATGCGCAGCCGTGGCAGGTCCGGCACCAGCCGCAAGATGCGCATCACCAGATCGCCCAGACGCGGCGCGCCCGGCAGATCGGCGCCCCAACTGGTCATGTCCACCCCGGTCAGCACCACTTCCAGAAACCCGCGATCCACCAGCCGCTTGATCTGATCGACCACCACGCCCGCCGGCACCGACCGCGAATTGCCGCGCCCGAACGGGATGATGCAGAACGTACAACGATGATCGCAGCCGTTCTGCACCTGCACATAGGCGCGGTGCCGGCCAAAGCCGTCGATCAGGTGCCCGGCGGTTTCGCGCACGCTCATGATGTCGTTGACCTGCACGCGTTCGGTGTCACCCACGAAATCCGGCGCCAACGCGGCCCATGTCGCCGGCGCCATCTTTTCGGTATTGCCGATCACGTGATCGACCTCGGCCATGGCGGCAAAGGTCCCGGGTTCGGTCTGGGCCGCACAGCCGGTGACGATGATCGTGGCGCCCGGATTGTCGCGGCGCAGGCGGCGGATGTCCTGACGCGCCTTTTTCACCGCCTCGGCGGTCACAGCGCAGGTGTTCACGATCACGGCGTTTTCGACGCCGGCCTGCGTGGCCAATTCGCGCATCGCCTCGGATTCATAGGCGTTCAACCGGCAGCCATGCGTCGACAGGACCGGCACGGTCATGGAAACGCCGCCAGAAACTGATCGGTCAACACGCCATCCGCCACATGCATCGTCGGCCCGATCATCCACACGCCGTCGTCGCGCCAGTCGATCTGCAATGTGCCGCCATCCAGATCGACCCGCACCCGCCGCCCCGTCAGCCCGCGCCGATGCGCCGCAACGGCGGCGGCACAGGACGATGACCCGGACGCAAGCGTGACGCCGGTGCCGCGTTCCCACACCCGCATCCTCAGGTGATCCGGCCCCGCGACATGGGCAAACTGCACGTTCGTGCGGGCGGGAAACAGCGGGTGATGTTCCATCGCGGCCCCGCGCGCGGCCAGATCAACCGCCAGCGCGTCGGGCACGAAAAACGTGCAATGCGGGTTGCCCATGCCGGTCGCCACCGGCGCGCCGTCAATCGGCAATGCCAGCGTGTCTAGCGCATGCGCCAACGGAATGTCCCGCCAGCCGAGCTGCGGATGGCCCATGTTGACCGCCGTCAGCCCTGCCCCCGCAGCCTCGGCGATCAGAGTGCCCCGGTCCGTGGTCAGGACCAGCCGGTCGCGCCCGGTCTGATCCATCAGGAACCGCGCAACGCACCGCGTGGCATTGCCGCAAGTGCTGCTGGGTGATCCGTCCGCATTCAGAAACGCCAGATGCGCATCCGCGTTCTGCCCCGGCCGGATCACCGCCAACTGGTCAAACCCGATGCCGCGATGCCGGTCTGCAAGGGCCACCACCAGCGCAGGACGCAGATCAACCGGCGCATGCCGCGCATCGACAACGACAAAATCATTGCCCAGCCCATGCATTTTCATAAACGCCAGCGCCATCGCCCGTGTCCCGTGTCATCCAAGCCGCTGCTATACCCCCGCTGCGGTCCGGAATCCAGTATGGTCGAAAATGTCACGATTTTCGGGGTTGACCCTGTTACGGCATGTTCATAATTAGCAGCCCGTGGGGCCGTTAGCTCAGTTGGTAGAGCAAGTGATTTTTAATCACTGGGTCGCAGGTTCGAATCCCGCACGGCTCACCATTTCTTTCCTGAAATGAACCGGTTTATTTCCCGAAAAGAATCGACATTTTGTCGCGCCTGCCCAAGTGGCGCCAGCGTTCTGTGCTCAGAACAGAAAACTGTCCTGCAGGATCAGCGCGTCCAACTGCGTGGCCGTGTCGGTGACGATGCGCACCGAATGGCCCTCGAAACTGACATCGGCACCGGTGGGGCGCCGGGTGATCGTCAGCTCGGCCGGCGAATAGATCATGCCCCATCGCGACACGTCGATCCGGTCAAGGCCCACCTGAAAATCGTCGATCTGGTCGCGTTCGTAATCCGAATCCATGACAAAGATATCCTTTCCTGCCCCACCGGTCAGCCGGTCCCGCCCGTGACCCCCCATCAGGATGTCCGCACCATCGCCGCCCGACAGCGTATCGTTGCCGGCACCGCCCCAGATCAGATCATCACGCGGGCCGCCAACAAACACATCGGCCCCAGCGCCGCCGATCAGCGGCGCCGCCACCGCCGCGACCGGCATGACCAGCTGTGTCACGCCGTGCTGCCCGGCCCCGGCCACAAAGATCTGGACCTCTGTCGGCGTGGTTGCCGTGGTCAACGTGGTCACATTTGCCAACGTCTGCCCCGTCGCCTGCGCGATGGCCTGCAGATGCAGCAACTGCCCGTCCGGCAAGATTTCGAACAGGCTCACCCCGTCATCAGCGCCGCCCGCCACCACAAATCCGCGCGCGCCGATTTCAAATCCGGCCACATCGGTCAATCGCGAAAATCGTGTCGTCAGGTCATCGATGCGATGATCGGCCACAAACATCACGCCCATCGGGTTGACCCGGATCAGCGTCAGGCTGCTGGACAGGGTTGCCGCGACCACCGCGTAGGTCTGTCCGAACGCCGATACGGCCGCCAGCGCCGACAGACCCGACGCCCATAGCCCCTCCTTGGCGCCGATGGTGTCGACGAGGTCCAGTGTCGTGCCATCGCGCAGGGCAAAGCTGGACAGCGCGCCATCGCCCTGCGCCGCGTTCAGCACGAAAACATCGGCACCATGACCCACCGTGATCACATCCGCACTGTCCGACAGAGCGGTTTTGGGGCTGTCCTGCGCGGCGTGCACCCGCACCGCCACATTCCCGGACAGATCAAATACCTGCAGCCCCGGCGCTGTCCGGGCACCGGCCAGCAGAACCGTGCCGGTATCCATCTCGATCGACGCGACCTGCCCGATGATGCTGCCGCCAAGCCCCGTCATCTGCCTCGCATTCGACAACCGGCCATCCGTGCCGATATCCAGCATTTCGACTTGCGCGCTGGTGGTTTCGGTGACGATCAGGCGCGGCTGACCGTTCATGTCGATCCAGGCGATTTCCTCCAGCAAAAACGACGACCCACGCCCGGGCACCGCCCATGACCCCAGGACCGTCGCCGCGCCGCCGTCCGTCACCGCAAAGCCGGTGATGCCGCCCAACGCCCGCGACCCGGCATAGACCCACGTGGCCCCTGAAAAGGTGACCGTTTCCAGCGTGTCGATCCCGGTCAGATAGACCCAGGCGGGATTGGTAAAATTCATGCGATGCTGCATTTGCGGCATGGGCACCCTCCATTTGATCGAAGGATGCGGGACCTCCCCGCCAACCGGGCGGCGAGATCATGACTGCAAGATGAACATTCCGCGCGATTTTAAGCTTTGGGTCAGACACATCCCAGTCTTGCCGCCAACCGCAGCGCCAGATCGCCCGAACCTTTGGTGCGGGCGATCCCGTTGATCCCCGGTCTGAACCGATGCTGGGTCAGATCGCTGGCACAGCGTTCGACGATGGCCCGGTTATGCGCAGTCATCCGGTGCCGCGATGCCATGAGGACCCGCGCGTTGGCGCGGAGCCATCCGCCATAGGTGCCATCGAACAGGCGCCGGGCCCGCCCGATCTGTCCGCGCAAACCGGTGCCGGCCCCCAGAACATTGTCGCGATGTTGGCGGTACAGCACAGACGGTCGGGGGGGCCAGCACCACCACCCCGCCAACGCCCGGCACCAATTGGCACAGCCACCAGTCGTGAAACGGCGGCATTTCATCGGCATCGCGCGCCGCGGCGCGCGCCAAGGCAACGGCGGCCCCTTTCATCAGGATCGTGTTGCCACCTGCCGGATTCTGAACCAGCGCGGGGGCAAAATCGGCAAACAGCGGGTAATTCCGGACCCGGGGCGGCGCGAGATGATCACAAGTGACGATCCGTGCCGCCGCCGCGATGGCCGGCTGATCCGCCGGCATACCGGCAAGCGCCGCCGCGCCGCGTTCCAGCCGGCAGGGCAGCCAGACATCATCCTGATCCGCCAGGGCCAGCGGGCCCGCCGGGGCAGAGGCCAGCAGCGACATCACATTGGCGACCACCTTACGCCCGGGACCCCGCAGCATCCGGACCGGGAAAGGTGCGCGCCGTGCAAAATCTGCAGCGATCGCAAGGGTGTCATCGCGTGACCGGTCATCGGACAGGATCAATTGGCCCGGCAATCGCGTTTGTGCGGCGGGGCTTTCCAGTTGCGCACGCAGATGCGGCGCGCCGTTCCGGGCCGGCAGCAGCACCGTGATCAGGTACGGCGTCCCGGCAGTCCGCATGCCAGGACGCGCCTGCACCCGGACCGTCATCGCAACCAGGGCGGCAGGCGTCCGCACAGCAGGTGTTCGTGGTGTTCGATCGCACGTTCAACGCGGGCGTAATAAAAGATCCGCCCGTTTTCCAGCACCGCACCCGGCCCGCACAACCGGCGCAGCAGGTCCATCGAATGCGATACGATGATGGCCCCGGCCCCCTGCAGCCGCACCTGCAACATCGCTTCGCTGCGGTCACGGAACGCGCCGTCGCCCACGGCGGTCACCTCGTCGATCAGGTAGGTGTCGAACGGCACGGCCATCGACACCGCAAACGCCAACCGCGCCTTCTGGCCCGAAGAATAGACCCGGGTCGGCTGGTACATTTGAGGGCCCAATTCCGAAAACCAAGTCACAAAATCAATCGTTTCGGCACTGTCGCGACCATAAAGCCGCGCAACGAAACGGGTGTTTTCCGCGCCAGTCAGGTCGGGGTGAAAACTGCCCTGAAACCCGACCGGCCAGGACACCGAACCATAGCGCAGGATCTGACCGGATTCGGGCCGCATCAATCCGGCCATCAACCGCAAGAGGCTGGATTTTCCAGCCCCGTTGCGCCCCAGCAGGCCGGTGCATTGGCCCGTCGGAAACGACACGGTCAGGTCGCGCGCGATCACCTTGCGGGCGCCGTGACGACTGTAGACCTTGTTGACGTTCTGCAGGGCAATCATTGCCGTCACATCCTGTCGCGCATGCCGTAGACGCTCAGGGCGACGACGGACCAGACCAACAGCGCCGCGAGGGTCACGCTGGCCAAGATCAGCCCGCGGCGCGGCGCGGTCGCGGTTTCCGGCACCAGCGGCGTTTCATAGATGGCCAGATACCGCGACTGCCGCCGCGCCTCGATCCGCGCGACATCCAGCGCAGCGAGGGCCGCCACATAGGATTGCTGCGCGAATTCCAGTTCGACAGACAATGCTTCGAACCGGCTCAGCAACTGGGCGTAGTCGTGTTCGGCCAGACCGCCGAATTTTTCCCGTTCGGCGGAAATGCGCCCGGTGATTGCCACGATACGGCGTTCAGTCAGGGCGATCCGCGCACCGGACACCTCGGCATTGCGCGACGTGCGGGGACCGGCGGCATCGTTGCGCAACAATTCCAACGTCACCATTTCTTCGGACAATTTCCGTTGCAGATCAGCGACGACGTCCATTTCGCCCGAAATGTCGGCGGCGGGATCGACCAAACGGCTTTCAGCGCGAAATGTTACCATTGCCTGACGCGATTCGGTCAGACGCAGAATGACCCGCGCGAGGTCTTCAGTGCCATGGCGCAGCGCGTCATCGCGCGCCGCGCGGGACAGATCATTGATCAGGCGTTCGCTTTCATCCTGAATGGCGCCCGCAATCCGGGCGGCGTCGTGGGGCGCAAAGGCGGTCACCGACACCCCGATCAGGCCGCTGCCGGGCCGGGTGGACAGCCGCACCATCCGGGACCAGTAGCGCGCCAGATCCTCGGTCGCGTCACCTTGGTATCCGAACACCGGATCACGGTCGCGGTGCCACAGCGTGCCAAGATCAAGCCGGGCATCGATACGCGCCACCAAGGCGGTCGAATGCAGGAATTCTTCCAGAATCGCACTGTCTGATGACGACGATCCAGCCAGCGCGGCCAATCCCGCCATGCCCTCGACCAGGGCGGCAGCTCCGGCTTCACCACGGATGGCAAACCCCAGATCCGCGCGAAACTGGTCTTCGGCCCGGGCAAACAAATACCATCCGGCGGTCAGTGCCGGGAAAATCACGGCCAACAGGAACGATGCCGCCAACACCCCGTGCCGACTGTGCCATCGCGCCTGCCCGGGCACCGGCATGGACGCAATTGCGCCGGCCTTGATCGCCGGACGCGCCGGAAATGGCAGCGGCGGCTGCGCCTTTGGCCCGGGCGGTGCGCGGGCCGGTCCCGGTGCGTCCGGTTGGATCTGAGCGGCTGGCATGGGGCATCTGTTTCCGTTTTGTTCAACTTCTGCAGGTTAAGACTGATTCCACCAAGAATTGCCTAACGAGATCGCCATGCTGCCTGCTGACCTGCCTTTCCCCCGACCTGCCCTCGCGCGTCCGCCCTCGCGGGCCATCGTGGCCTTGGTGTTGCGGGAAATCGCGACGGCACAGGGCCGGATCGCAGGTGGCTATCTGTGGTCGGTGGCCGAACCGGTTGCAGCCGTCGCCCTGCTGTCGGCAGTCTTTGCCCTGGCGTTTACGGCTCCGCCGCTCGGGCAGGATTTTGCACTGTTCTATGCTACGGGATACCTGCCTTTCATGCTGTACATGGATCTGGCGCAGAAAACCGGTGTCGCCCTGCGGTTTTCGCGACCGTTGCTGGCCTATCCCGCTGTCAGCTGGATCGACGCGATCATCGCCCGGTTCGTCCTGAACCTGCTGACGCAACTTTTGGTGATCACGATCATGCTGGGCGGGCTGGCCGTTCTGTCGCACGACCGGCTGGTCCTGCGGCCCGACCTGCTGGCCCAAGGCCTCGGGCTTGCTGCGGTCTGGGGGCTGGGGATCGGCACGCTGAACGCATTTCTGTTCGGTTGGTGGCCGGTCTGGGAACGGCTATGGACCATTGTGACCCGGCCGTTTTTCATCATTTCCGGCATCGTTTTCCTGCCGGAAGCCGTGCCAGCCCCCTGGAACACCTGGTTGCAGATCAACCCGTTGACGCACGCCATCGCGTTGACCCGGGCAGGACTTTATCCGGGATACGACCCCGTATGGACCGCACCACTGGTGGCAGGGGCGGTCGCGTTGGTGCCATTGACACTGGGCATGGCGCTATTGTGCCGGCACGCGTCACAGCTGCTACATGAAATGTAGGGCGCAAATAAACATTGTGGAAAGAAGTCGCGCCTATTCTGGTTCAGTGAATCGCTGAACAGTAGGAGGCGCAATATGTGGATGAAACTTGCCATCTGGTCTGGACGCATGATGCAGGCATTACGCGTACTCTGGCTGGATCAAGGTCAGCGGCGCTATTGTCAATTGGTCAGCAGCAGCGGGCTTTTTGATTCTGATTTCTATCGGGCATCGCTTCCCGCATTGCATCCCCTTTTCCGCGCTTTTCCATTGCGGCATTTCATCCTGTGGGGGGAACGCATGGGACTGCAACCCAACCCCGCTTTTTCGCCCGAGGTTTACCTGCGCCTGAACCCAGATGTGGCCCATGCAGGGGTACCGGCATTCCGGCATTTTCTGGAACGCGGTCAACGCGAAGGCCGGCCGGTTACTGCTGTGCGGCAAGACCATCTGCCCCCGTGTCCCGTGCCTGTGCTGCGCTTTGACGCGGATCGGCCAAAGGCACCACATGCTATTGCCCTTCATTTGTATTATCCGGATCTGTGGCCGGAATTCGCAGCGCGTCTGGCAACAACGGATTTCGACTTTGACTTATTTATCACAATTGCCCGGCACGGTCCAGAAACCGATGTGCTGATCGCGCATATCCGGGAACAGTTTCCCGCCGCTTTCGTTCTGCCGGTGCCCAATCACGGGCGCGATATACTGCCGTTCTTTCGGCTGGTGAACGCCGGCGCCTTTGATGGCTACCGCGCCATTTGCAAATTGCATACCAAGAAATCGCCACATCGTGTGGATGGTGATGCGTGGCGGCGGCACCTCGTCGATGGGGTATTGCCCGCCTCGGGGGCATTGGCGTTGCTGAACCGGTTTCTGGCGGATCGCAGCGCGGCGATGATGGTCGCGGATGGCCAGGCGCTGGATGCCGACATCTGGTGGGGTTCGAATCGCTGCATGACCCGCGAAGTGCTGCGCCGGATCGAATCTCAGGCCGCGCTGACTGACATGCGGTTCCCGGCCGGATCGATCTGGTGGGCAAAACCTGTGATCATCGGCATGATGAAGGCGCTGCGCATCACGCCCGACATGTTCGAACCCGAACAGGGTCAGGTCGATGGCACGCTGGCCCATGCGCTGGAACGCGCAACGGGCGGGATCGTGCAGGCGGCAGGGCTGCGGGTGGCGCAAACCGGCGATCTGACCACGACAGAACCCGCCGCCCCGCGCCCCGCGTTTGTCTCTGCGTTCTATTTGCCGCAATTTCATCCGACCCCGCAAAATGACCGCTGGTGGGGCAAGGGCTATACCGAATGGCGCGCGGCCCTGCGCGGCCAGTCGATGTTTCCGGGGCATCTGCAACCGATGTTGCCCGGCGATCTGGGCTATTACGACTTGCGCGCGACCGAGGTCATGGGCGAACAAGCCGCATTGGCGCGAAGCGCGGGTGTGG
This sequence comes from Rhodobacterales bacterium, assembly GCA_038205135.1. Lineage (GTDB taxonomy): Bacteria > Pseudomonadota > Alphaproteobacteria > Rhodobacterales > Rhodobacteraceae > UBA9554. The sequence goes on along the minus strand of JBBRCF010000034.1, from coordinate 6,687 downwards.
ATGCGTTCTGCGTCTATCACTACTGGTTCGACCCCGACCGCGTCCTGTCGGCGCCGCTTGACCGGCTGTTGCAACGCCCGGACATCGATTTTCCGTTCTATCTGTGCTGGGCCAACGAAAGCTGGCGGCGCAACTGGGACGGCCTGTCGGGTGAGGTGCTGCTGGATCAGACCTATGCTCCGGGGTTCGAAACGCGGCTCGCGGCGTCTGTTGCACCCTACATGCGCGACGCGCGCTACATGCGGCCGGACGGCGCCCGCCCGCGGTTCGTGATCTACCGTCCCGCAGACCTGCCCGACCCGCAGGCCAGCCTGCCGCGTCTGCGGGCGGCATTTGCCGCAGAGGGCTTCGAGGATGTCGAACTGGGCGCCGTCGCCTTTCACATCGAAGATCAGTCAATGCCCGAGGATCTGGTTGATTTCTGGGTCGAAATGCCGCCGCACCGGCTGGTCGGGGCCGAAGAACTGCTGTTTGGCGGGCCGGCAGGCAACCGCATGGGCCCGGACGGACCGGCGCCGGGTTTTGACGGTCTGATCTATGATTATGCCGCCGTGGCCCGAAAATCGTTGACATCGCGCCACCGCCGCAGCCTGCCGGCGCGGACTATCGCGGGCATCATGCCGGGCTGGGACAATACCGCACGTCGGGGTCCAAAGGCGCATATCGCATTGGGTGGCACCCCCGCCGCCTATCGCGCCTGGCTTGACGCACTGTGCAGGCAGGCTCTGGCGGGGTCGTATCGTCAGGAACTTTTCATCAATGCCTGGAACGAATGGGCCGAAAAGGCGGTGCTGGAACCGTCCGAGACCTTTGGCCAATTGCATCTGGACATGACGCGCGCGGTGCTGCGCGATGGCTAGGGTCCTGATGCATGTCGGCACCCATAAAACCGGCACCACCGCGCTGCAGAACGCCTTTGACGACAACCGCGCCATGCTGGCCCGGCATGGGGTGATCTATCCGCGCCTCGGGCGCCACAGCGGCCATCACGGGTTTCTGACCGACTGGATCGCCCTGCCCGCCGCCTACCACAGCCCGGCCGGCGGCATTGCCGGGTTACAGGCGCTGGCGGACGATCTGCGCGACACCGACGTCACGCTGGTTCTGTCCAGCGAAGAATTCTCGCGCGGTGGCGGGCCCGGCGGAAAGGTCGACATGGCGCAGCTGCGCGCCATCTTTGTAGGGTGGGAAACGGTACAGGTCCTGTGCCTGCTGCGCAGCCAATGGCAATTCCTGCAATCGGTATATCTGGAAATTGGCCGCAGCCGCCTGCCACCGCCACCACCGGCTTTGGTAGAAAACGCTGTCGCCACGGGCATGATCGACGGGCTGTGGTGCGATTACGACCGGCTGCGGGATCACCTGCTGACCGGGTTTCACCCCGACCAACTGCGGTTGATGTCCTTTGACTCGGTTGCCGCGCAGCCTGACGGTGTCCTCGGCGCGGTTCTGGACCTGCTCGGGGTGACCTTGCCCACCGATGATCGCGCCCGGATCGTGGCCCATCGTGCAAACCGCTCGCCGGCGCCGCTGTCCACCTGGGCCAGTTTCGCGATTTCGGATGGACATATGCCGTCCACCACCCTGCGCGCCGCGGCACAAACCGCCTGGGATCTGGAATATGGGCGAGACCGCCGGGGCTGCCTGTTCACGCGGGCGGAAATCGACAGGTTGCGCCGCCATTTCAGGCCGGTGGATTCCAGCTTACCGCAGATTGTGCCGCAGATTATGCCGTGGACCCCGGCATGGTGCGCGCCCGGGGCCGACACGATTTTTCGCGATGATCTGCATCCGGCATTCTGGATCCGTCTGGCCAGACGCCTGTATCTGAGCTGACAACGTCGGGCGATAACGCATGAAAGTGTATCCGGCCCAGCGCAGACCGGAACCAAAGACGGACAGGCTAGGGAACTGCCGGCGGAACAGTCTGCAGGCCGACGTCGGTCCCATCGCGGATCGCCACCTGTCATGATCCGGGTGGCCCCCGCCAGCGATCGCATTCCCGCAAACGCCATCACCACCGCCGGCGCAACGGACCACACGACGGGCAACACCACGGGTAGCCACCCATCGGCCGGGCTTTGCCATCCGGCCCTGCAGGCCCGCGTCCCGTCCTGCGCAGCCGCTTTACAGGCCGGATCAGGTGCCCTAGGCCAGTTGCTGCCAAGAAGCGCTGCCAAGACGTTGCTGACCAGACGTTGAGCCAAGACCAGGGGACGACCGCGATGGGACGATCATTGTTCGGAACGGATGGCGTGCGGGGGCGCGCAAATGAATGGCCGATGACGGCCGAAGTGGCCCTGCGGCTGGCGGCAGCCGCCGGTCGGCATTTTCGCACGGATACCGGTGAACATCGGGTCGTCATCGGCAAGGACACGCGCCTGTCCGGCTACATGCTGGAAACCGCGCTGACCGCGGGCTTTACCGCCACCGGGATGAACGTGTTTCTGCTGGGTCCGCTGCCGACACCCGGTGTCGGCTGGCTGACCCGGTCGTTGCGCGCCGATCTGGGCGTGATGATCTCGGCCAGCCACAACCCGGCGGATGACAACGGCATCAAATTCTTCGGTCCCGACGGGTTCAAGCTTTCGGATGCCGACGAGGCCGGCATCGAGGGGCTGTTCAACGACGGCGTCGCGCTGGCGCAACCGCATCACATCGGCCGGGCCAAACGGATCGACGACGCGCTGGGACGCTATGTGGAATATGCCAAGACGACATTTCCGAAAGGGCTGCGGCTGGACGGGCTGAAGGTGGTGCTGGATTGCGCCAACGGCGCGGCCTATCGTGCCGCCCCGGCAGTGTTGTGGGAACTGGGCGCCGAGGTGATTTCCATCGGCGTGGCCCCGAACGGGTTCAACATCAACGCCGATTGCGGGTCGACCCACCCGCAGGCCGCCATTGCCAAGCTGCGCGAAACCGGCGCGCATCTGGCGCTGTGTCTGGATGGGGATGCGGACCGGCTGATCGTGATCGACGAAACCGGCGCCGTCGCCGATGGCGATCAGATCATGGCCCTGATCGCCACCCGCTGGACCCAGTCCGGCATGTTGAAAGGCGGCGCCCTGGTGGCCACGGTGATGTCCAACCTGGGCCTGGAACGGCATCTGAACGGCATGGGCGTCGGGCTGGAACGGACGCAGGTGGGTGACCGGTATGTGGTGGAACGGATGCGCGCGGGGGGGTTCAACCTTGGCGGTGAACAATCGGGCCATATCGTGATGACCGATCATGCCACCACCGGCGACGGGCTGGTCGGCGCGTTGCAGGTGCTGGCGGCGATGGCTGAAACCGGCCTGCCCGCATCCCGCCTGACGCAAGTGTTCACGCCGGTGCCACAGCGGTTGAAGAACATCTATTATGCGTCCGGTGCCGATCCGCTGGCCTCCTTGCAGGTGCAGGCCACCATCGCGGCGGCGTCACGGGCGCTAAAGGGCACCGGCCGGGTTCTGGTGCGGAAATCGGGCACCGAACCCCTGATCCGCATCATGGCCGAGGGCGAGGATCGGCGGCTGCTGGATCACACCATCGCAACCATCGCCACCGCGATTCTGGCCGCGGGCGTCGCATGACGTCGCTGCTGTCCCGGCTGCTGGGCCGCAAATCTGCTGGTGGCAAATCTGCGGGCGGCAAGGTTCTGCACGGCAAGGCTGTGGGCCGGCGCGCCGGCGTGACCGCGACGCCGCCCGATCCGCGGCCGCATCTGCTGCCCCTGACGCCGGAATTCGCTTTTGTCGCGATTGGTGATGTGCATGGGCAGGACGCGCTGCTGGCGGCATTGCTGGACCGGCTCGGGACCGAAACCCCCGGCCTGCCGCACCTGTTTCTGGGCGATGTGATCGACCGCGGCCCCGCCAGTGCGCAGGTTCTGGCCCGGCTGCTGGCACGGCGGGACGACGTGCTGTGCCTGCGCGGCAATCACGAAACGATGATGCTGGATTTTCTGGATAACCCGGACGCGCGCGGTCCGATCTGGCTGAGCAATGGCGGGGCTCAGACGCTGACCAGTTTCGGCATCACCGCCCCGGTCCCGCAATCCCCGTCCGCGCAATTGCGGGCGACCGCTGCCGAATTGACCGATGCGCTGGGGCCGGATCTGCTGGGGTGGCTGCGCGGCTGGCCGCTGTGGTGGGGCACGAACAACATCGTCTGTGCCCATGCCGGTTGCGATCCGATCCGCCATCCTGCCGACCAGCCGGACCGCGCCCTGATCTGGGGCGATCCGGCATTTTTGACCACGGCGCGCAATGATGATTTCTGGATCGTCCACGGCCACTGGATCACGCCCGCTCCGCGCCCGGGGCAATCGCGCATTCCGGTCGACACCGGTGCCTATGCGACGGGCATTCTGACCGCCGCCGTCATCGAAACGGGGCAGATGCGCTATGTTTCGGTCATGGAATAGGCCGTCTTGCCGTTACCACCCGGTGCGGTGTCAGACGATGACTGCTTCTGCCACCTGATCGCCGACGCCGAACACCCGTTTGTAGCGGGCGATTTCTGCGGGCGGTCCCATCGCCTTGTTGGGGTTGTCTGACAGTTTCACTGTTGGCCGGCCATCCGCCGCGACCGCCTTGCACACAAGGCTGAACGGCGCCAGCGCGTCACCCGGCGCCAGCCCGCGGAAATCATTGGTTAACAGCGTGCCCCAGCCGAAACTGACCCGCGCCCGGCCGCGAAACCGGTCGGCCAGCGCCTCGATCCGGTCCACATCCAGACCGTCGGAAAAGATGACCAGTTTTTCGCGCGGGTCTTCGCCCATGTGGGTCCACCATGCGATCGCGGCTTCGGCACCATCTTCGGGCGCACCCGAATCGATGCGGATCCCGGTCCATTTCGCCAACCAGTCCGGCGCGCGATCCAGAAAACTGCGCGTGCCAAAGGTGTCCGGCAGGATGACGCGCAGGTTGCCGTCATGTTCGTCCTGCCAATCGGCCAGCACCTGATAGGGCGCCTGCGCCAGTTCCGCATCATCGCGCGCCAGCGCCGAATAAACCATCGGCAGTTCATGCGCATTGGTGCCGATCGCTTCGATGTCGCGGCGCATGGCGATCAGGCAATTCGAGGTGCCGATGAATTTAGGTCCCAGCCCCTCGATCATCGCCTGCACGGATTGATCCTGCCACAGATAGCTGTGCCGCCGCCGAGTACCGAAATCGGCGATCTTCAGGCCTTCGACGGCGCGCAGGCGTTCGATCTTCTGCCACAGCTTGGTCAGGGCGCGGGCATACAGTACCTTCATTTCGAACTGCCCCATGCGGTTCAACACGGCGCGCGACCGCAATTCCATCAGCACCGACAACGCAGGAATTTCCCACAGCATCACCTCGGGCCAGCGTCCCTCGAAGGTCAGCTCGTACTGGCCGTCATGTTTTTCGAGGTGATAGGGCGGCAGGTGCAACCCTTCGAGCCATTCCATAAAATCGGGGCGAAACATCTGGCGCTTGCCGTAGAACATGTTGCCGCGCAGCCAGGTGCTTTCGCCACGGGTCAGCGACAGGCCCCGTATATGGTCCAATTGTTCGCGCAATTCACCTTCGTCGACCAGTTCTGCCAGACGGATGTCCCGCGACCGGTTGATCAGGCTGAAGGTGACGATGGTGTCGGGCTTTTGACGATACACCGACTGGCACATCAGCAGCTTGTAGAAATCGGTATCGATCAGCGACCGCACGATGGGGTCGATCTTCCACTTGTGGTTCCACATGCGGGCGGCAATGTCGATCATGTGGTCCTCCGATCCAAGCCGCGCCAGTCTTGGCGACAAGCCGCGCGGGGGGCAAGGGGGCGTGTCACCTAGCCGGAGGGCGCCCATTGCACCGCCGCGACCGACGGCGCGCCGGTGGCCAGCATCACCAGCCGGTCAAACCCCAACGCGATGCCAGCAGCCGGCGGCATGATTGCCAGAGCGGCAAGAAAATCATCGTCGATCGGATAGCGTTCACCGTACAGACGCTGCTTCAGGTCCATGTCGGCCACAAACCGCGCGCGCTGTTCCACCGGGTCGGTCAATTCGCCAAAGCCATTGGCCAGTTCGACGCCGCAGGCATACAACTCGAACCGTTCCGCCACGCGCGGATCATCCGGCGCACGCCGCGCCAGGGCCGCTTCGGACACCGGGTAGCGGTCCAGGATCGTGGCGCGGCCATGGCCCAGATGCGGTTCGACCTTGTCCACGATCAGCTTTGAAAAGATGTCGGACCATGTGTCGTCATCGGCGGGACGCAACCCCGCCGCCAGCGCCGCCGCGCGCAGTGCGGCGGTATCGCCCGTGCTATCGGCCCGGATCGTCGCCATCAGGTCAAGGTCCGCGTGACGGGCCAGCGCCTCGGCAACGCCCAGCCGTTCCGGCGCGGCCAACGGATCGCAGGTGGCATCGCGCCATCGCAGGACGCTGGTGCCTGCCGCCTGTGCGGCAAGCCGCAGCAGTGCCGCGCAGTCGTCCATCAGCGCCGCATATCCGGCCTCGGCACGATACCATTCCAGCATGGTGAATTCATTGGCATGGCGCGGCCCGTGTTCCCGGTTACGCCAGACATGGGCAAAGGCGAATATCCGCGCCTCGCCCGCCGCCAGCAACTTTTTCATCGCGAATTCGGGCGAGGTATGCAGGTATCGCGCCACCCCCGCGCCCGTATCATCCCGCACCGTCGTTGCGAACGCATGCAGATGCGCCTCGTTGCCGGG
>JBBRCF010000033.1:0-28606 GCA_038205135.1 Rhodobacterales bacterium | reverse complement strand
GCCGCGCGCGCTGGGGCTGGGGGTCGAACGCCGCCAGGCGGCGCTGGCCCGCGCCGGTGGCAGCCTGCGGCCCGCGTTGCTGCGCGGTCTGTTGCGTACGTCGGCGCAGCGCGTTGCGGTCATCGAGGCGCGGCGCGTGCCGGTGGTGCAGCGGCTGTTGGCCGCGCGCGCTGATGCGCTGGGTCGTCGGACCGACCGGCTGACCCTGCAGCCGATCGTTGATCGGCTGGTGCGGGCGGACCGTGACCTGCTGGCGCTGGACGCCCGTCTGATGGCGGCTCTGGCGCGGGTGCAACGCACAGCGACCGACCGGCTGGCGGGGCTGGACCGGTTGCATGAAACGCTGGGATATCGCGCCACGCTGGCGCGCGGCTATGCCGTGGTGCGCGACGCGGCGGGTGACCCGGTGACAACCGCTGCCCGCGCGGGATCGCTGCCGCAACTGGACATCGAATTTGCCGATGCGCGGGTGGCGGTCAGCCCCATAGCAGCGACCCGACCCCGGCGGACCAAATCCGACGCACCGCTACCAACGCAAGGATCGCTGTTGTAACCTGTGCGGCCCGGCCGGTGCGGATCAGACGCCGATCTTTGGCCCGGTGCACAGCAACGGCGCGTCGCTTTGTTCGACCTCGTACAATTCGCTTTGCGCCGGGTCGTTTTCAAACCGGGCGATCAGGCCGCGCGCGCCGATCGAAAACGTCCAGCATTGTGGGTCCGGGTTGTCTTCGTAGACGAAACAGATCAACTCCGCCTCTTGGTACCAACGGCCGTCCCTGCAATCGCCGTCAAGGAATGACCAGCGCACACGCTGTCCGTCCAGATATTCCTCGCCGCCATAGGGTTTGCCCATGGACCCGTAATAGAACGTCTTGCCGCGGGTGTAGGCGTCGAATTCCGACGCGGACATACGGGTTTCGGCAGCGGCAACGGCTGTCGGCCACAAAGCCACGGCGGCCGGCGGCGTTGCGGTCAGGACTGCAAAGGCGATGAGGATCGGAGAAATGCGCAGCATGTTTTCAGTTTGCCCGAAGCCCCGGCAAAGCACCAGTGCCGCCGCGGCCCGCTCGCGGAATGTTGCGCGCCGGGGTGGTATGCCCGGCGCACGTCCCATGTGGAACGGGCCTTTCCATCGCCGACGGTTGTGCTTACGTGACACCGCATGGACAGCAGAAGGCAGCATCATGTCCCTTTTCGGCAAGCTCAAGGACAGGTTGTTCCGTTCGTCGGCCAAGCTCGATGCGGGGCTGACCGATCTGGTGACCGAGGCGCCCGCGCCCGCTGCACCCGCCGCCCCGGGGCTGATCGGCCGCCTGCTGGGCCGCGACGAAGGTGCGCGCCGCGTGCTGGACGACGCGATGCTGGAAGAGCTGGAAGACCTGCTGATCCAGTCCGACATGGGCGTGGATACATCGGCGCGGGTGGCGGCAAATCTGGCGCAGGGCCGGTTCGGCAAACGGCTGTCGGTCACTGAAATCAAGACCGCGCTGGCCGATGAGATCGCCCGCATTCTGGAACCGGTTGCGCGCCCGCTGCCGATCATGCCGAAACGCCCGCAGGTGATTTTGGTGGTCGGCGTGAACGGATCGGGCAAGACGACCACGATCGGCAAGCTGGCATCGCAATTCCGCGCGGCGGGCAAGACCGTAGTGATCGCGGCGGGCGACACGTTTCGCGCGGCGGCGGTGGAACAGTTGCAGGTCTGGGGCACCCGCGCCGGGGTGCCGGTTTTGACCGCGCCCGAAGGGTCCGACCCCGCAAGTCTGGCGTTCGACGCGTTGACCCGCGCGCAGGCCGATGGCGCGGACCTGCTGATGATCGACACGGCGGGCCGGTTGCAGAACCGCGCCGACCTGATGGAGGAACTGGCCAAGATCGTGCGCGTGCTGCGCAAGGTGGACCCGACTGCGCCGCATACCACGCTGCTGGTGCTGGATGCGACGACGGGGCAGAACGCACTGTTGCAGGTCGAGGTGTTCCGCAAGATCGCCGATGTTTCGGGGCTGGTGATGACGAAACTGGACGGCACCGCCAAGGGCGGCGTGCTGGTGGCCTTGGCGGACCGGTTCGGTCTGCCGATCCATGCCATCGGGGTGGGCGAACAGATCGACGATCTGGCCCCGTTCGATCCGCAGGATTTCGCCCGCGCTCTGGTCGGGCTGGATCAGGAATGACCCGCGCCGCCGGTCAACCTGCTGCTGCGGCGGCGAGCGTTGCCCGCCCGGTTCCCGCATGAGCGCGTGGCTTGTCAGTCTGGAGGGGACGCCGACCGGCAGCCAGGTTGCCCTGATGCTGGCGCTGACGGCGGCGTTTCTGCATGCGGTGTTCGGCGCGCTGCAAAAAGGCCGCCATGACCCCTGGATCACGCGGATGGCGATCGATCTCAGCCTCGTGGTGATTTCGGCCCCGGTCGCGCTGTTTCTGGTGCCCAGGCCGGAACCGCATCTGTGGCTCATCCTTGCCGGCGCGATGGTGATCCATTTCATCTACAAGGTGTTGATGTCACTGGCCTATGATCGCGGCGCCTACACGGTGGTCTATCCGGTGGTGCGCGGCATGGGACCGCTGTTCACCATTATCGGCGCGATGATCATCTTTGGCGAAACGTACACGGCCACGCAATGGCTGGGCGTCACGGTGCTGTTGGCGGGCATTTTCGGGCTGGCGGTCTATAACCTGATGTTTCTGGAAACCGCGCGCGACACGCTGTTGCCGGCGCTGGGATTTGCGGTGCTGACCGGGCTGATGGTGGCGGTTTACACCACCTATGATGCCTGGGGTATTCGCGCCACGCGCGATCCGTTCACCTTTCTGGCCTGGTTCTTTTTCCTGGCGGCGCTGGATTTTCCGACCATGTTTGCGGTGACGCCACGGTTTCGGGCCCGGCTGACCGGGGTGGCGCTGGCGCCCCTGATGCGGCGCGGCCTGTTGGGGGCATTCGTGGCCTGGGGCAGTTTCGGCTGCGTGATGATGGCGACGCGGCTGGACAAGGTCGGCGAGGCAGCGGTGCTGCGCGAAACCTCGACGGTGTTTGCCGCGCTGATCGGCTGGCTGGTTTTGCGCGATACCGTCGGGCCACGCCGGATCGCCCTGATGTGTCTGATCGCGCTGGGCGCGGTGATTGTGGAATTCGGCGGCTAGGAGAGCCAGATGGTAAAACGTGAAGTGAACCCCTTCGTCAAATCGGCGCTGGAAATCGGCCCGGTCCTGGCGTTTTTCGGGGCTTATTTCCTGCTGAAGGATCAGACATTCATCATTCGTGGCATGGAATATGACGGGTTCATCCTGGCGACCGCCGGGTTTGTGCCCCTGATGGTGTTCACCACGGGGCTGTTGACGGTGCTGAGCGGGCGGGTATCGCCGATGCAGGTTCTGACGCTGGTGTTGATCATCGTGTTCGGCGGGCTGTCGGTGTGGCTGAACGACGAACGGTTTTTCAAGATGAAACCCACCATCATCTATCTGGTGTTCGCCGGGATCCTTGGCATCGGGTTGATCCGCGGCCAAAGCTATCTGCGCACCGTGATGGAAGAGATGATGCCGTTGCAGCCCGAGGGCTGGATGATCCTGACCCGGCGGCTCAGCCTGTTCTTTCTGGCGCTGGCGGTGCTGAACGAGGTGATCTGGCGCACGCAGGCCACCGAAACCTGGGTCTGGTTCAAGACGTTCGGGTTGTCGCTGGCGGTGTTCGGGTTTTTCATGGCCCAAGGCGGGCTGTTCAAGCGCTATGGCGACGCAAAGGACGACTGAGCCTGTCTAGGGGTTGCGGGGCGGATCGGCGGGGCGCAGATCGGCGTGCAACGCGCGGCCCGCCGCTACACCTGGACGCGCCGCCATTACGTCCAGCCAGCGCGCCAGATGCGGTTTGTCGTCCAGCGTCTGTTGCTGGCCTTGCCACAGCGACGCCCATGGCCAGATCGCGAAATCGGCGATGGACAGGAAATCGCCCGCCACGTGACTGTGCCGCGCCAGTTGCCCGTCCAGCACCCGGTACAGCCGCGCCACTTCGGACCGGTAACGATCCTTGGCATAGGGGATGTCCTGCGGCGGGTTGGCGTTGGGGGCGAATTTCAGGAAATGATGTGCCTGACCGGCCATCGGGCCGACGCCGCCCATCTGCCACATCAGCCATTGGTCCACGGCGATGCGGTCGCGTTCGGTGGCGCCGGTGAACAGGCCGGTCTTGCGCGCCAGATATTGCAGGATCGCACCGGATTCAAAGATGGCGATCGGCGCGCCATCGGGGCCGTCAGGATCGACGATGGCGGGCATGCGGTTGTTGGGGCTGATCGCCAGAAAGTCCGGGTGAAACTGTTCGCCCTTGCCGATGTTGACCAGATGCACGCGATGCGGCAGCCCCATTTCCGCCAGCGCGATCGATATTTTCCAGCCGTTCGGCGTGGGCCAGTAATACAGGTCGATGGTGGCTGGCATGGGGGGCTCCGTTGCGTGACGCGCGCAGCATGGCGCGCAACGGCAATCGGATCAAGCCGTATGCAGCGGCGCGGCCCAGGTGGCGCGGGCCAGGGTCCGGGCCCCCAGCCGGGCGCGCAGCCGTGACCAGCGCGGGGTATCCGCCTGCGGCAACGCTGTAGCAAGGGTCGCCAGCGGCAGCACCTCGGGGCGGCGGAACAGCGTTTCGTACAGGTCAAAAACGCCCGCGCGGCGATAGGCCGACCAATGGCAGATCACGGCATGTGGCGGTTCGATCGCGATGCCGCGCCGCGCCAGCAGGTCCAGCAGGCCCGGATTGTCGATCGGCAGGGTCAGTCGGGTGTCAGACGGGGTCAGCCCGGCCCCCAACGCCGCGTCGCCGGGTCGGGGCGCTGGCACCAGCCGTTCGAACAGGAAATCGAACAGATCGTTCTCGCGGCTTGTGACGTTGATCACTTCGGCGCTGCGCCCGGCAGGTGTGTCCAGCGCCGTTTCGGCCGCGCTGCGGTATTCAGCGCCCGCCAGCAGCACGAGGCGGCCCAGATCGCCGCGCGCCAGATGCGGCAGCGCCTGCAGGATCACCCGCGCGCCCATGGAATGACCCATGGCATGGATCGGACGGGTGGGGGCGGCGGCGCGCAGGGTGCGCACAGCCTTGGCCAGCGCAAAACCGGCTTCTGCGGCACTGTCATAGACCGCCCGCAGCCGGCCCCGCGCCGACCATCCGAACGCCACCGCCAGCCCTTCGTCGGGATCGCCGCGCCCAAAGCCCATACGCGCCGGCCAACTGACCGCCTTGGGGCAAGGATTGCCGTCTTGGGGGGCAAAGATATGGCCATGCGGACAATGCACTGGATGGCCGGGATGAAATTTGTAGCCATGCAGCATAAGGATGATCGGACCGGTGCCTGCGGCGGCTTCGGCCAGCCACGGCAACGCGCAGCCCCCGGTGCCCGGAAGCACCGGATCGCGACCCCGCGCGTTGACCCTGATTAGCGGCACCGGCAGTCTCCCGACCTGTGTATAACTTTCGCTAGCAAAGCCCTGCGACGGCGCGATGAAGAAACCGTAACGCCTGCGTGACGTGCAAAAGGCGCCTGTTGGGGGGCGGCCGGGCATCTGTCGGGCCGTTGACGCCAGCCCGGAGCCAGCATAAACCCTACCGCGTGGCGATTTGTTACCGGATTGCGGGCCACGTTAAACATGCCGCTAAAATGGGCAGCCGAGGGGACCCCCGCGCCTGACCGCGTCCGGGGGTTTTTTCATGGGCCGCGCGGCAAAGTCGCAGAACGGGAGGCATCGATGACCAAGGATTGGGGCAAACGCACGCAGATGGTGCATGGCGGCACACGGCGCAGCCAGTATGGCGAAGTGTCCGAGGCGATTTTTCTGACACAGGGCTTCGTCTATGCCAGCGCCGAACAGGCCGAGGCGCGGTTTCAGGCGCTGGGCCCCGACGAATTCATCTATGCCCGCTACGGCAATCCGACGGTCGCGATGTTCGAAGACCGCATGGCCGCGCTGGAAGGGGCCGAGGACGCGTTTGCCACCGCATCGGGCATGGCGGCGGTCAATGGCGCGTTGTGCGGGATGCTGCGCGCGGGCGACCATGTGGTGGCGGCGCGCGCGCTGTTCGGGTCGTGCCTGTACATTCTGGAAGAGGTGCTGACGCGCTACGGCGTGCAGGTCACGTTTGTCGATGGCACCGATCTGGACCAGTGGCGCGTGGCGCTGCGGCCGGGGACCAAGGCGGCGTTTTTTGAATCGGTGTCGAACCCGACGCTCGAGGTGGTGGATATCCGCGCCGTCGCGGACCTTGCGCATGCTGTGGGCGCGCTGGTGGTGGTGGACAACGTGTTTGCCACGCCGGTGTTTTCCCGCGCCATCGAACAGGGCGCGGATGTGGTGATCTATTCCGCCACCAAACATGTGGACGGGCAGGGGCGCGCCTTGGGGGGCATCATCCTTGGCACCCGCGATTTCATCCGAAAGACGGTGGAACCCTACATGAAACACACCGGCGGCGCGATGAGCCCGTTTACCGCGTGGATCATGTTGAAGGGGCTGGAAACGATCGAACTGCGCGTGCGTGCGCAGGCGGACAGCGCGCTGGAGGTTGCCCGCGCCTTGCAGGGGCATCCGAAACTGGCGCGCGTGGTCTTTCCGGGGCTGCCCGACCATCCGCAACACGCGCTGGCGATGGCGCAGACCGGGTCCGGCGGCACAGTGCTGGCGTTTGAACTGGCGGGCGGGCCCGACGCGGCCAAGGCGGCGGCGTTCCGGATGCTGAACGCGCTTCACGTCATCGTGATATCGAACAATCTCGGGGATGCAAAATCGATCATCACCCATCCGGCCACCACCACGCATCAACGTCTGGCGGCGGATCAGAAGCTGAAACTGGGTATTTCCCCCGGTCTGGTGCGGCTGTCGGTGGGTCTGGAAGACCCGGCCGATCTGATGGCCGACCTGCTGGCCGGACTGGCGGCGGCGTGATCTGGTCACCTGCGGAATGTGATCCGACCATGCCCCGGCTGCGTAAGAAGTAAGAAAATAGGAACACGATACGGCGCGCTTGCAGAATAAGGCGCCGCATCGGACAGGGGGTCACACATGAACTTTCATACGCCGGAATTCAGCCGTCTGCCGTCGCGTGCCGAGGCAGAAGAAGCCTTGTCGCGGTTGCGGTCGTGGGTCGCACAGGCGTCCGACGCCGAGGTGGCCGATCTGGACCCCGCCCTGGTTCGTCTGGTGACGGTGGACCCGGGCAGCTATCCCGCGTTGTCGCGGGCCTATCCCTATCGGTTCGAAGTGTCGGACGCCTACAAGGACACCATGCCCGATCTGCAAAACGGTCCCGCATCGTTGATCCGCGGCGCGCGCCAGCAGATCCAGCATGTTGGCATTTCCAATTTTCGGCTGCCGATCCGGTTCCAGACCCGCGATGGCGGCGATATCACGGTGGAAACCAGCGTGACCGGCACCGTCAGTCTGGAGGCCGACAAGAAGGGCATCAACATGTCCCGGATCATGCGGTCGTTCTACAAACATGCCGAAAAAAGCTTCAGCTTTGGCACGATGGAAGCGGCACTGGATGATTACATCGCCGATCTGGGCAGCTTTGACGCGCGGTTGCAGATGACGTTCCGCTATCCGGTCAAGGTGACCTCGCTGCGGTCGGGGCTGGAAGGATACCAGTATTACGACATCGCGCTTGAACTGGTCGAAAAGGCGGGCGTGCGGAAAAAGATGATGCACCTGGACTACGTCTATTCCTCGACCTGCCCGTGTTCGCTGGAACTGTCGGAACATGCCCGGCAGTATCGCGGCCAGCTGGCGACGCCGCATTCGCAGCGGTCGGTGGCGCGACTGTCGCTGGTGATCAACGAGGGCGCGGTACTTTGGTTCGAAGACGTGATTGGGATGGCGCGTGCGGCGGTGCCCACCGAAACGCAGGTGATGGTGAAACGCGAAGACGAACAGGCGTTTGCCGAGTTGAACGCGGCAAATCCGATCTTTGTCGAGGATGCGGCGCGGCTGTTCTGCGAACAGTTGCAGGGCGACGAGCGTGTCGGTGATTTCCGCGTGGTGGCCAGCCATCAGGAAAGCCTGCACAGTCATGATGCGGTGTCGGTTCTGACCGGCGGCGCGACATTCGCGGCCGAAACTCTGGAGCCCCGGCTGTTCGCATCGTTGTACCACGTCGGCTGACGCGTCCCCCCGGTTGCAGCCCGCAACGGCAGCGACCGGGTCCGCACCAGCGCATTTCGCTGCAATGCGGCAAAAATGTCTTGGGTCTGTCAACGGGCTGTGGCACGGTTTTGCGAGCCACTTAAGTGAGGACCGCGATGACACCCGTGTTCAACCCGTTCCTGTTCAACAATGCCTGCCTTGCGATGCTGGAATATGTCGCGCGCACCAATGTTCGCCTGATGCGGATCAGCCTGCAAACGCTGACGGACATCAACCCGCTGCTGCGGTTGCCGCACGCGTCACCCATGGTCAATCGCAAGCCGATCATTTCAGGCAGCATCGTGGCTGTGGCAGATGCAACGCCAGCGCCGGTTGCGCCTGATGTGACGTTGGCCGCTGCTGTCGTACCGCCTGCCGTGGCGCGCGGCGGGGCGGCAGCGGCCATTACCGTCGGCATGCCAGCGCCGAAACCCAGCGCACGGCGCCGGGCCCACCGGGAACCGTCGCTACCACCGGAATTGCCGCCGGTTCTGCCCCCCAGATCGCCGAAAAAACCGCGGGCGAACTGATCGCCGGCCTTTGGGCCTGCGGCACAGCGTTCATGCTGCAACTGCATTGCTGCCATGCAGCGTGAGCGATTGTAAGGACAGCGTTCATGACCCATCTTTGGGGCAGGGAGGAAAACCGATCTCTCATAGAGGTTTCCATCATGGCACTGACACAAACCGCAATCTACACCGCCCCCCGACTGGGCAATCCGACTTGGCCGCGCCTGCGGCTGTGGCTGGCACGGTTCATCCGGGCGCGTGCGCGCACCGACCAGATCGAACGGCTGGAGGCGATGTCCGACGCCGAACTGGCGGATCTGGGTCTGACCCGCGATAAGATCGTTCTGCATGTTTTCCGTGACCGCGCCTTTGTGTGACGCGCATTAAAGACACCTCGAGCATCGCCGCCGTGCCCCCCGGGACCCGGCGGCGGCTCTGGCCTTGACAGGCTGACGGGCAGTCGCCAAGCCTCTGCCACAATGTTCGACCTGCGCCCCATCGGCTATGTCATCGGATTGCTCGTCGCCACGTTGGGGTTGACGATGATCCCGCCGTTTCTGGTCGATCTGGCCGAAGGGCTGGGACACTGGCCGGTATTCCTGCAATCCGGACTGATCACGTTCCTGATCGGGGCGATGGTGGCCGTGGCCTGCCGCGACACCCGCGCGGCCGGGTTGTCGATCCAGCAGGCGTTTGTGCTGACCACGCTGGTCTGGGTGGTGCTGCCGCTGTTCGGGGCGCTGCCCTTCATGATCGGTGCGCCCCAAGCACGGCTGGTGGATGCTTATTTCGAGGCGATGTCCGGGATCACCACCACCGGCACCACGGTGCTTGCCGGTCTGGATGAACTGCCAAAGGGGCTGTTGCTGTGGCGCAGCCTGCTGAACTGGCTGGGCGGGCTGGGGATTGTCATCGTGGCGATGCTGTTCCTGCCGATCATGCGTGTGGGCGGCATGCAGTATTTCAAATCCGAAGGATTCGATACCCTGGGCAAGGTTCTGCCGCGCGCGATGGACATCGCGCAGGGGCTGCTGAACGTCTACATCGCGCTGACCCTGGTGGGGGTGATCGTGTTTCTGGCGCTGGGCATGAACGGGCTGGATGCGACCGCGCATGCCATGTCGGCCGTGTCCACCGGCGGCATGTCGACGCGGGACTCGTCTTTTGCGAACTACAGCCCGGCGATCCAGTATGTGGCCTGCGTGCTGATGATCGGCGGATCGGTGCCGTTCGTGCGGCTGATCTTTCTGATGCGCGGCGACGTGGGGCCATTGTGGCGCGACAGCCAGGTGCGGACCTATCTGCGCTGGATAGGCTATGCATTCGTGTTGATCGCAGTGGCGCGGGTCTGGCAAGCAGGCGAGGTGTCGGAACCCCTGCTGCGCGGGACGTTTTTCAACCTCGTGTCGACCTTTTCCGGCACCGGGTTCACAACGGCGGATTATTCGACCTGGGGTACCTTCGCCTTTGTGATGCTGCTGGCGACCGGGGTCATCGGGGGATGCACCAGTTCCACCGGCTGTGCGATCAAGATTTTCCGCTATCAGGTGCTGATCGCGGCGATCCGCGCCCAGATCGCGCGGGTCCGAAACCCGTCCGCCATCACAAATGCGCGGTTGAACGGGCAGATCCTGTCCGAGGACGTGATCGGATCGGTGATGGTGATGTTCACTACCTTTGTGGTCGGTTTCGGTGTGGTTGCGGTGCTGCTGTCGCTGACAGGTATGACCTTCCTTGAATCGATCACGGCGTCCTGGACGTCGATCTTCAACGTCGGTCCGATGTTCGGGCCCAGCGTCAGCGGATCAGGATCGGTTCAGGACCTGCCCGATTACGCCAAATGGATCATGGCAGTGGCCATGTTGCTGGGGCGGCTGGAAATGGTGGCGGTGCTGGTGCTGCTGCGCCCGGTGTTCTGGCGCGGCTGACGATCACTGATCCCAACACGACACCATCACTGTCATCGCCTCGGCGGCCCGGGCCAGATCCTCGGCTGCCATCTGCGCGCCACCGCCACTGGAGCGCGCAGTGATGCCCGATGCAGACAGGAACCGCGTCACCGCCGCCGCATCGGAGGCATAGGCGACATTGGCGGGCAGAATGCGTCCGCCGGCCGGCACCGGGGTCAGGATGCCCAGTACTGCGCCGGTCGCGTCGAACACCGGACCGCCCAGATCGCCCGGCAAGGTTTCCAGATCCAGCCGCGCGATATCGTCTTGTCCGTCAAGACTGCGGATATCGGCCAGCCGACCAAAGGTCAGCGTTGGCCGGTCCAGCACCGCGCCGTAGGGAAAGCCTGCAACAGCCACCGTGGATTGCAGGCGCGGTTCGCCCTGGCGGAAAACAGCGATACTGGCCGGGGCCAGCGTCCTGTCGGGGCGTATCAGCGCCAGACCCAGCGCGGCGTCGGTCGCAGCCACGCGCGCGGAGATGTCATTGTCCAGCGTGACGCGGGTGCAGCCGGCCACAGCCTCGGCTGCGGTCAGGACCGCGCCCGTGTCGTCGACGAACACGCCGGACCGGATCTGCCGCGGCTTGCGCACCTCCAGCCCGGCCACCAGATCGATGGATTGGCCGGTTTCGGTCAGCATGTCGGGGTCCAGCGCGCCGGGCAGGCGGGTGAAACTGGCCTGCATTTCCGCCAGAACGCGGCGGCGGCGTTCCTCGTCGCCGGCCGGCCAGATCAGGGTAAAACCCTTTATTTCGTTGTTCTGCAACCGCGCCTCGCTGTGCGAGATGAAATCACCGCCTTCGCCCACCAGAACAAAAGACGTGTTGTCGCGCGAACGCGGGCCGTCGGCAGGCACGATTTCCAGAGTTTGCAAGATGTCATACAGGCCGAACAGGGTGGCCTGATCGCCTTCCTGGCTGATCAGCAGCACCCGCGCCGGGATGTCGCCCGTGGCGTCATATTGTGCAAAAGGCGGCTCGTAGCGGGCAAAGCCGACGACGGCGGTGGGCATCAGGACCTCGATCCCGGCCTGCGCATCGCGCACCGGCGCCAGACCCAGACCGCGCAGCACCGCCGAATAGGCATCCAGCAGTTGCGCGCGCTGGCTGGTGGTCAAAACCCCCGTCACGGGCAGACCCTGCTGGTCCTGCCAGCCGGCCATGGCGGCGCGGGTGCCGCGACCGAACGCGCCGTCGATGGTGCTGTCATATGTGCCGGCCCATTTCAGCGCGATCTGCAGCGCCTCGCGTTCGGATCTGGTCAGCGCCGCTTCGGTGGCGCGCGCCTCGCGTTCGGTTTCATCCTGCACGATTGCAGGTGCGGGTGAGGGTGCAGGTGCGGGTGGGGGTGCAGGGTCAGCTGCGGGTGCGGGGGCCAACGGTGTGACCGTCGGTGTGGCAGCGGGGGCCGGCGCTGCAGGGATGACCCGTTCGGGCGGGGGTGCCGCGACACCCGCCAGCACATTTGCCCCGACGGGCCAGAACTGTTGCTGAAAACTTCTGGAAAAGGCGATGAAGGCGTCCGACGGGATCAGCCCCTGCGCGCGATAGCTGCGCAGCACCTGATCGGCGTCCAGACGTGTATAGGGGCCCAGAACGATCGCGTACCAGCCGCCGCTGATGGCAAACCCGTTCACATCCGCGATCTGTGCGCTATAGTCCCTCGCGGCCTCTGTCGCCTGCGCCAGTGTCGGCTGCGCCTCGATCTGTACCCAGACCGGCTCTGCTGTCTGGGCTGCGGTCTGGGCTGCCGTCTGAGCCGGGACCAGACCGGTTGCGACAAGCAGCCACAAGGCTGCGACCATAAACAAACGTTGCATGAAATTTCCGCTCTTGACTGCTGTGCCTGAACCGTTTCGCCCCGGGACGCGGAACGCCGATGTTCCGGCGCTTGTATCAAATCCTTGGCGGCCTGCACCCGATTTTTGCGTCCGGCCGGCGGCCCCCTGCCATTGACCCTGCGGGGGGTGGGCCGTAGGTAAGGCCAACCCCAGCCGGAGACAGACCATGGCCCAAGCCGTGCCCAAACCTGCCGTGCCTTATGCCGCGACCCCGGCTCCGACCTGTTTTCAGGACGTGATCCTGCGGTTGCAAACCTATTGGGCGTCGCGGGGTTGCGCCATCCTGCAACCTTATGACATGGAGGTGGGCGCAGGCACGTTTCACCCCGCCACCACGCTGCGCTCGCTGGGCACGCGTGCCTGGGCGGCCGCCTATGTGCAACCGTCGCGGCGGCCTACGGATGGGCGCTATGGCGAAAACCCCAACCGGCTGCAGCATTATTACCAGTATCAGGTGATCATCAAACCCTCGCCGCCCGATCTGCAGGACCTGTATCTGGGCAGTCTGGTGGCCATCGGGCTGGACCCCGCGCTGCATGACATCCGGTTTGTCGAGGATGACTGGGAAAGCCCCACTCTGGGCGCCTGGGGTCTGGGGTGGGAGGTGTGGTGCGATGGCATGGAAGTGTCGCAATACACCTATTTCCAGCAGGTCGGCGGGCATGATTGTCATCCCGTGTCGGGCGAGTTGACCTATGGGCTGGAACGTCTGGCGATGTATGTGCTGGGCGTGGATCACGTCATGGATATGCCATTCAACGATCCGCAAAGCCCGATCCCGCTGACCTATGGCGACATCTTTCGCCAGACCGAGGAAGAATATTCGCGGCACAACTTCGACGGTGCGGACACCGCCAAACTGCTGCGTAATTTCGAAGAGGCCGAGGTCGAATGTCAGCGCCTGCTGGATTTCGACGCCGCCGACCCCAAGTCCGGCAAGCGCATCGTCATGGCGCATCCCGCCTATGACCAGTGCATCAAGGCGTCGCATCTGTTCAACCTTCTGGATGCGCGCGGGGTGATTTCGGTCACCGAGCGGCAGGCCTATATCGGCCGGGTGCGCGCGCTGGCGAAACTGTGTGCAGATGCGTTCGTGAAGACCACGGCGGGGGGATACGCTGCATGAAGCTGACGATGGGCAAATTTCTGGCGGGGGTGATCGTGATATCAGCATTGGTCGCGGGCGTGTCGCTGTATTACCTGCAGGTCTATGCCTTTTATCAGGAACTGCCGGCGCAGGGTACCGGCGATGTGCAGATGACCCGGATCGACGGGCGCGTGGTCGAACCGGTGCTGTATTCCGATTTTCATGCCATCGACAGCGACAGTTCGCCCATCCGCTACCGCGCCTGTTTCACCACCGACATGACGGCGGCCATGATGACCGAAACCTATGTGACCTACCCCAAGGCCGAACCGCGCAACGCGCCCGGCTGGTTTGACTGTTTCGACGCGCAGGAAATCGGTGCCGCCGTGACAGATGGCCGCGCTTTGACGTTTCTGGGGCAGGAAAACATCACCTATGGCATCGACCGCGTGGTGGCGATCCTGCCCGATGGGCGCGGCTATGTCTGGCACCAGATCAACCGGTGCGGCGAGGTGGTGTTTGACGGCCAGCCCGCCCCCGAAGGCTGCCCGCAACCGCCCGCGCGCGATCCGGTCACCGGTGCCGTAAAGGACAACTGACATGCCCGACCTGCTGATCGAACTGTTTTCAGAGGAAATCCCGGCGCGGATGCAGGCGCGTGCCGCCGATGACCTGCGGCGGATCGTCACCGACGGGCTGGTGGCAGGTGGGCTGACCTATGCGGGCGCTGCCGCCTTTGCTACGCCGCGCCGCCTTACGCTGGCGATCGAGGGGCTGGAGGCGCAATCCCGCGCTACGGTCGAAGAACGCAAGGGCCCGAACACCACCGCCCCCGATGCGGCCGTGCAGGGGTTCCTGCGGTCCACAGGGCTGACGCTGGACCAGTTGGAAAAGCGGGCCGACAAAAAGGGCGAGGTCTGGTTCGCCGTGATGCAAAAGCCCGGTCGCCCGGCCGCCGACATCATCGCCGAGGTGCTGGCAGACGCGATCCGCGATTTTCCGTGGCCCAAATCGATGCGTTGGGGGGCGGGGTCGTTGCGGTGGGTCCGGCCGTTGCAGTCGATCCTGTGCATCCTGACGTCTGACGCGGGGGCCGAGGTCGTGCCGCTGACCGTCGAAGGCTTTACCGCCGGCAACACCACCGAAGGCCACCGGTTCATGGCGCCGGGGCGGTTCGCGGTATCGGGGTTCGACGATTACCGCGCCAAACTGCGCCGCGCTTTTGTTATTCTGGACGGGGCCGAACGCGCCGACGCGATCTGGAATGACGCGACGCAGGCCGCATTCGCGATGGGGCTGGAGGTGGTCGCGGACCGTGGCCTGCTGGCCGAGGTGGCAGGGCTGGTCGAATGGCCCGTGGTGCTGCTGGCCCGCATCCCGGCGCAGTTCCTGCATCTGCCGCCCGAGGTGCTGCAGACGTCCATGCGCGAACATCAAAAGTTTTTCTCGCTGCGCGATCTGCGCACCGGGCGGATCGAGGGGTTCGTCACGGTGGCCAACCGCGAAACGGCCGACCACGGCGTAACGATCCTGAAGGGCAACCTCAAGGTGCTGTCGGCCCGGTTGTCGGATGCGCGTTTCTTCTGGGACAACGACCTGCGCGTGGCGCGTTCTGGCATGGGCGAATGGCTGGACGGGCTGGGGACCGTGACGTTCCACAACAAGCTGGGGTCACAGGCGGATCGGGTTGCACGGATCGCGGCCTTGGCGCGCGAGATTGCGCCCCTGGTGGGCGCCGACCCCGATCAGGCCGAGGACGCCGCCCGCATTGCCAAGGCAGATCTGCGGTCGGCGATGGTCGGCGAATTCCCCGAATTGCAGGGTGTGATGGGGCGGTATTACGCGCTGGAGGCCGGGCGCGATGCGGCGGTCGCTGATGCGGCCCGCGATCACTATTCGCCGCTGGGCCCGTCTGACGATGTGCCCACCGCGCCGGTTTCCGTTGCCGTGGCGCTAGCGGATAAGCTGGATACGCTGGCCGGATTCTGGGCGATTGACGAGAAACCGACCGGGTCCAAGGACCCGTTTGCCCTGCGCCGTGCCGCGCTGGGGGTGATCCGGCTGGTGCTGGGGAACGGGGTGAGGTTGCCGCTGATGGACCAGATTGGATTTTCATTGGCCGCAGCGGGCGCACCTCGCCCTGAGCCGACGGACCCGGATGATTACACAGGGCTGGATGTTGACTTTAACCTCCTCGCCTTCTTCCACGACCGCCTCAAGGTCTACCTCAAGGATCAATCCATCCGCCACGACGTGATCGACGCCTGCCTTGCCATGCCCGGCAATGATGACCTGACCCTGTTGGTGAAGCGCGCCGAGGCGCTCAACGCCACGCTGGCGACCGAGGATGGCGCGAACCTTGTTCAGGGCTTCAAGCGCGCCGCCAATATCCTGACACAGGCCGAGGCCAAGGATGGCGTGGAATACAGCTACGGCGCTGACCCGAAATTCGCGGAAACCGATGAGGAACGCGCGCTGTTTGCCGCCCTTGATGCCGCAGATGCGAAAATTGCCCCGGCGATGGCATCCGAGGATTTTGCGGCCGCAATGGCTGCGATGGCGGACCTGCGTGCGCCGGTCGATGCGTTTTTCACCGCCGTGCAGGTCAATGCCGACAACCAGATCGTGCGCCGCAACCGGTTGAACCTGCTGTCGCGTATCCGCACTTTGTGCCTGTCGGTTGCGGATCTGACCAAACTGGACGGATGATCGCGGCCAAAGTGTAAAGCAACCGTGACACCCGTGCTTGCCAAGGCGGGCGTGGGGGGCCATGCTGCGCGCGAACCACGAAAGGTGCCGCAGTGCAGCACGACGAAGCCCATATCACGCTGATCACCCCCACTTCGGCCATCGCCATTGCCACCCACGGGGGCCGCGCGAAATGCCTGCAACGGCTGGTGCGGCTGAACCTGCCGGTGCCGAAAACCGTTGCGCTGTCGTTTCACGCGGTGCAGCGGATCGCGGCCGGCGGCATGCCCGACATGGCGCGGCTGCTGGAACCGTTTGGCGCGGCGCCCCTCGTCTGCGTCCGGCCGTCCTCCGAGGACCCCGATTGGGGCGGGCCGGGTGCGATCCTGAACATCGGCATGAACGATGCCCGCTACGTCGACATGTGCGCCGCGCATGGCCGGGACGCCGGGACGCGGGCCTATCTGCGGTTCGTGCAAAGCTATGCCATGCATGTCGCGCGGCTGGACCCCGACATGTTCGACGACATGGCGCTGGAAGGGGTCGAGGGCCTGACTGACGTGCTGCGTGCCTACGAGACCGAGACCGGCGCGCCGTTCCCGCAGGACCCGGCGCGGCAATTGTCCGAAGTGCTGCGGTCGATGGCGCGGGCGTGGGGCGGCACGACGGCGCGGCTGCTGCGGCTGGCCAAGGGCGCGCCGGTGGACGCCGGGTTGGGTCTGGTGGTGCAGGAAATGGCACTGGGGCTGGGGCAGGGCGTCAGCGGATCGGGCGTGATCCAGTTGGTCAATTCGCAGACCGGGGCGGCGCAGATCACCGGGCGCTACCTGTCGCAAGGTCGGGGCCGCGATGCGTTGCAGGGGGCGGATGCGATCTATCTGTCGCGTGATCCGCGTGGCCCGTCGCTGGAGGATCTGGCGCCGGACGCCTATGCCGACCTGATCGCACATACCCGTCTGATGCGCGCCAAGCTGCGCGAGGAAATGCAGGCCGAATTCACCATCGAAAATGGCCAGGTCCGGATTCTGGATGGGGTTCAGGTCGCGCGGACGGCGCGGGCGGCGGTCTGCATGGCGGTGCGGCTGGCCGAGGACGGCGTCATTTCGCGGGACGCGGCGCTGTTGCGGGTCGAACCGCGCGCGATCAACGAATTGCTGCACCGGCAGGTCGACCCCGACGCGACGCGTGACCGGATTGCGCGCGGCATTGCCGCCAGCCCAGGTGCCGCGTCCGGCCGGATCGTGTTTTCCGCAGCCGAAGCACAGGCCAGTGCCGCGCGTGGCGAGCCCTGCATCCTGGTGCGCCGCGAAACCAGCCCCGAGGATATTCGCGGCATGCATTCGTCGGTTGCCGTGCTGACCGAACGCGGCGGCATGACCAGCCATGCGGCGGTGATCGGGCGCGGCATGGGTCTGCCCTGCGTGGTGGGCGCGTCCGACATCCGGTTCGACGCGCGCAAGGGCGGGCTGGTTGCCCCCGACGGCCGGGTGTTCAAGGCCGGCGATGTGATCACTGTCGATGGCACCAACGGCGAGGTGCTGGCGGGCGAAGCCGCAATGGTCGAGGGCGGGCAGGACGATGCGTTCCGCACGCTGATGGATTGGGCCGATGACGTGCGCGATATCGGGGTGCGCGCCAACGCCGATACGCCCGCCGACGCGCTGACCGCGCGCAACTTCAAGGCCGAGGGCATCGGGTTGTGCCGCACCGAACACATGTTCTTTGAAGCCGACCGTCTGACCGTGATGCGCGAGATGATTTTCGCCGAAACCGCGCAGGACCGCCGCGCCGCGCTGGACCGGCTGTTGCCGATGCAACGCGCGGATTTCACCGAACTGTTCCGCATCATGACCGGGATGCCGGTCTGCATCCGCCTGTTCGATCCGCCGCTGCACGAATTCCTGCCGCATGACCGCGAAGGCATGCGCGAATTGGCCGAGGCGCTGTCCTTGCCATTGTCCGACGTGATCCGCCGGGTGGACGAACTGGCGGAATACAACCCCATGCTGGGGATGCGCGGCGTGCGGCTGGGCATCACCATGCCCGAAATCTACGATATGCAGGCGCGCGCGATATTCGAGGCGACGCTGGAGGCGAACCGCGACGGGGCCGCCGTGGTGCCCGAGGTGATGATCCCGCTGGTGTCCGCGAAACGCGAGGTCGAACTGGTCAAGGCCCGCATCGATGCGGTCGCAGCGGCGGTGCGCAACGAAACCGGGCGCGATTTCACTTATCGGCTGGGGGTGATGGTGGAAACGCCGCGCGCCGCGCTGCGGGCAGGCGAAATCGCGCAGCATGTATCCTTCCTGTCATTCGGGACCAACGACCTGACCCAGATGACCTACGGTCTGTCGCGCGACGATGCCGGGCGATTCATGTCCACCTATGTGCAACAGGGCGTGTTCCCCGAAGACCCGTTTCACCGGCTAGACATCGAGGGTGTCGGCGAATTGCTGACCATCGCTGCGACGCGCGGACGGGCGGCGCAGAACGGGCTGACGCTGTCGATCTGTGGCGAACATGGCGGCAATCCCGAATCGATTGCGTTCTGCCGCGCCGCAGGGTTCACCTATGTGTCCTGTTCGCCGTTTCGCGTTCCCGTTGCGCGACTGGCAGCGGCGCAGCTGGCGGTCCGCGACCGCATCGGCGAAATTCCGCGCAACCTGTTCTGACCGACAGCATCATCTGGCGGAATGCCTTTCCCGGCCCCCAAAATGTGGGGATCGTTGCAAAACAGTCACAGTGCACTTTATCTTTACCGCTTTGTTTTAGGTGTCTACCACACGGTCTTGTCCTTGCGGCGATGTCGCGCGGGCGCCCGGTCCGGATCTGTTTCGCAGGCCCGGCAGTGGACATAAGGAGATTTGCATGGTGCGAAACGTCGCATTTTTCATCGGTGTGCTGATGGCCGGCCTGATTGTGGCGGTGGCTGGCAGCGGACAGGCAGTCGCGGATGCCTCGCTGGCGCGGCTGCTGACTTCGGAAAGCCGGGCGTTGGCGGCGATGCCCGAAGCGCGTCTGGGGTGGCTGCGCGACGGGCGCAAAGGGGTCGAACGGGTGTCGCTGGCATCGATTGACACCGCGCGGATGCCACAACAGCGGTCTGCGTCGGACTGGCGATGTTTGGCCGAGGCGCTGTATTTCGAGGCGCGCGGCGAAACGACGAAAGGTCAGCTGGCCGTTGCCGAAGTGATCCTGAACCGGGTGGACAGCCCAAAGTTTCCCGACAGCGTCTGCGCCGTGATCCATCAGGGCACCGGCCGCGAGTATGCCTGCCAGTTCACCTACACCTGCGATGGCCATGACGAAGCGATCAACGAACCCGCCGCGTGGGACAATGTCGGTCGCGTCGCAAAGGTGATGCTGGAAGGTGCGCCGCGCACGCTGACCAGCGGCGCGACCCATTATCACACCAATCAGGTGAACCCGACCTGGTCGCGCGTTTATGCCCGCACCACGACGATTGGCGACCATCATTTCTATCGCCCGCGCGGGTAACGGTCCCGCTCTGCCGGGCGCAAGGTGTTGGTTGATCGTGTCTTGGGTTCTGCGCCGGCTTCCGGTAGGACAGGCGGGACTTGCGAGGGCCCGATGACGTCTGACCACCCGAATGAAATCTCCTGGACCTTTGCCCATCCGCAACTGCGGTCCGAAGCGACGTCAGATGGCCCGCGCGACCGGATTTCGCTGCGCGATCATATCGTCGACGTCGAAATCGGCGCATTTCAGCAGGAACGCGGCACCCGGCAACGCGTCTGTTTCAATGTGGTCGTCGAGGTGCGCCTGCATGACGCCGATCTGGATGACGATGTGGACCGCATCCTGTCCTATGACAAGGTCACCGAGGCCATCGCCGCAGAATTGGCCGCCGAACGGCTGGACCTGCTGGAAACGCTGGCCGAACGGGTGGCAGACCGCATCCTGCTGGAGCCGCTGGCCATGCGGGTCTTCGTGCGGATCGAAAAACTTGACCGCGGGCCGGGCGCGCTCGGGGTGGAAATCGTGCGGGCCCGCAAACCGGCGACCGCCGCGCTGCCGGATGACCGCCCGCATCCGCGGGTGATTTTCCTGTCGAACGACGCGATTGCGTCCGACCACCTGGCGGGCTGGCTGGATCAGATCGAAACATTGGCCAATCCGGGGGGGCATCCGGCCATCCTGTGCGTCGGCGCGGCCGATGCGCCTGCGCCGCAGGTAGTTCACCGGCTGGCGCAACGCCGCATCGATCTTCTGGCTATCGAACAGAATGCGTGGGTGCTGGCGGCGCGCGACCGGCGTTGTGTCGTGGTCGCGACCCGCACCGAACTGGACTGGGCGATGCGGCATCAGCGCTTGTCGGTCTGGGCGCCATCCAAGATCGTGCTGGATGCGGTCGACGGCCCGTCGGCCAGCCCCCGTGACGCGCTGGCGCTTGCGCTGTGGTTTGCCCGCGCGATGCAGGCCCACAGTCTGACGGTGATCGGTGCGGCAGCGCCATCGGCCCCCGACCTGTTGCCAGTGTCGGTCGCAGCGGATGCGCCGGTTCTCTGGCCGTGACACCGGCCGCCGCCGACTATGCCCGACCAGTTCCCCAGACCGATGTGGCGCGCCCGGCAGACGCGCTGACGCTGGCGGGAGGCTGGGCGTGGTTCACCGAGGTCGAGGTGCTGTCACGCGACCGCGCCCCGCGCATCGTGGCCGCCACCGATCTGCCTGCGACCATGCTGGCCCCGCTGACCGCGCCGCGCCCGGCCATTGCGGGGCTTATTTTCGACCGGCCGCGGATCATGGGCATCCTGAACGTGACGCCCGACAGTTTTTCGGACGGCGGACAGCACGCCACCCGCGCTGCGGCGCTGGCGCATGCGGCGCGTCTGACGGCCGATGGTGCCGACTTGTTGGATGTGGGGGGCGAATCGACCCGACCCGGGGCCAAAGATGTCGGCATCGATATGGAAATCGTCCGCACCGCGCCGGTGATCGCCGCCTTGTCGGGCGGCGCTGTGCCGATTTCGATCGACACCCGAAAGGCGGCTGTTGCGGCGGCGGCGTTGGACGCCGGGGCGCGGCTGGTCAATGATGTGTCCGGCCTGACCCATGATCCCGCGCTGGCGCCGCTATGTGCCGCGCGGGACGCGGCCGTCTGCATCATGCACATGCGCGGCGATCCCGCCACGATGACCGGGCTGACGGATTACGACGATGTGCTGCTGGACGTGTACGACGCGCTTGCGGCCCGCATTGCGGCGGCCGTGGCGGCCGGCATTCCAAGGTCCCGCATTCTGGCAGATCCCGGCATCGGGTTTGCCAAGACGGAAGGCCAGAACCTTGCGCTGCTGCGTCGGGTGTCGCTGTTTCACGGGCTGGGCGTGCCATTGATGCTGGGCGTGTCGCGCAAGCGGTTCATCGGCACGCTGGGCGCGGCCCCCGACCCGCAGGCGCGGGTGCACGGATCGGTCGCGCTGGCGCAGGCCGCCGCGGGGCAGGGCATTCAGGTGCTGCGGGTGCATGATGTGTTCGCGACCGCGTCAGCACTGGCACTGTGGCGGGCGGTCCATTCCATCGCGTAGGCCGGATGATGTCATCCGCCGACGGCAAATGGCGGGCGGATGCACGCATCCGCCCCACCAAGCCGCGTCAGTTCCGCGTCTTAATTGCGGGCCTTAATTGCGGGCCTTGTCCACCATCTTGCCCTTGGAAATCCACGGCATCATCGCGCGGAGTTTCTCGCCGACCTGTTCGATCTGGTGTTCGTCGTTCAACCGGCGGGTCGCCTTGAACATCGGCTGGCCGACGCTGTTTTCCTGCATGAAATCACGCACGAAGCGGCCACTCTGGATGTCCTTGAGCACCGCTTTCATCCGCGCCTTGGTTTCGTCATAGGGCAGGATGCGCGGGCCGGACACGTACTCGCCGTACTCGGCGGTGTTCGAGATTGAATAGTTCATATTGGCGATGCCGCCTTCGTAGATCAGGTCAACGATCAGCTTGACCTCGTGCAAGCACTCGAAATAGGCCATTTCCGGCTCATAGCCCGCCTCGACCAGCGTTTCGAACCCCATGCGGATCAGTTCGACCAATCCACCGCACAGCACGGCCTGTTCGCCGAACAGGTCGGTTTCGCATTCCTCGCGGAAGTTGGTCTCGATGATGCCCGAACGCCCGCCGCCGATAGCCGAGCAATAGGACAGCCCGATTTCCAGCGCGCGACCTGATGCGTTCTGATGCACGGCGACAAGGCAAGGCACGCCGCCGCCTTTGGTGTATTCGCCGCGTACGGTGTGGCCCGGGCCCTTGGGCGCCATCATGATCACGTCCACGCCGGGCTTGGGTTCGATCAGGCCGAAGTGGATGTTCAGGCCATGTGCAAAAGCCATGGCCGCGCCATCACGCAGGTTGTCATGCACATAGGCCTTGTAGGTCGCGGCCTGCAATTCGTCGGGCATGGTGAACATGATCAGGTCGCACCACGCGGCGGCGGCGGCGATGTCCATCACTTTCAGGCCCTCGGCCTCGGCCTTTTTTGCCGACGGCGAACCGGGGCGCAGAGCGACAACGACGTTCTTCGCGCCCGAATCGCGCAGGTTCAGGGCATGGGCATGGCCTTGGCTGCCATAGCCAAGGATCGCCACCTTCATGTCCTTGATCAGGTTCACGTCGCAATCGCGGTCATAGTACACACGCATGGGTCTGGTCCTTTCAGTTTGACTGGCGGGCAGCATAGGCGTTCTGCGCGAATATGCGTTTCGTTTTTCACGTATCTTTGGTAGCTTCGGTGATGATCATTCCTGAAAGGTGCGATTGCGCGAAAATCCATGCTTGATGATCTTGACCGCCGCATCCTGCGCCATCTGCAATCCGATCCTGCCCGGGCGGCCGCCGATCTGGCCGCCGCCGCAGGCACCACGCCTGCCGTGCTGTCACGGCGCCTGGCGCGGATGACGGAAGCAGGCATTTTGCTAGGCCAGCAAGCGGTGATCGACTGGCGCGCACTGGGGTTTGCGGTAGAGGTCAGCTTGCGCGTCACGCTGGACAAGACCAACCCGCGCGCCTTTGACGAATTCATCGCCGCCGCGCGTGACATCCCCGAAGTGCTGGAAATCCAGACCTTTCTGGGGCAGGTCGATGTGCGGCTGTCGGTGATCGCGCGCGATCTGGCGCATTACCAGCATATCTGGCGTGGCCGCATCCTGACCCTGCCGCATATCGCCGACATCGAGGCGCTGATGCATGTGGCGCGGATCAAGGCCGAGGTGCGGTTGCCGCTATGACCGATCTGGACGCGACAGACCGCGCCATCCTGCGCGCGCTGCAAACGGATGCCACGCAAAGCGCAGGCGCCTTGGGCCGCGCGTTGGGCCTGTCGCAACCGGCGTGCTGGCGGCGCATCCGGCGGCTGGAACAGGCGGGCATCATCGCCGGCCGCCGCGTCGTGCTGGATGCCGCACGGCTGGGGTTCGGCGTCACGGTGTTTCTGGGGGTTAAACTGGCCGCCAAGGGCCGCGTCAGCCTCGAGGATTTCGAACGCGCCGTGACCGCCATCCCCGAGGTGCAGACGGTGGAACATATCCTTGGCCTGTATGATTACCGCCTGCGCGTGGTGGCGCGCGACATCGCGGATTTCGAACGCGTGCTGCGGCGGCGGATCATGACATTGCCCGGCGTCGGCGCGGTCGAGGCGAATGTGCTGTTGTCCGAGGAACGCCGCCCCGGACCAATGTGACCGGGACAATCATGACTTGGACTTTCATGACCGGGGCCAATGCAATTGTATGCCACTGTAGGCTTTGATTTTCTGCCGCGCCCGGTCTAACGCTGGCGCAGAGGAAGAGGAGACTCCCATGGCCGCACTGTTGAACACTGTCGATCCCGATGGTCTGCTGGAATTTTCGGTGGTGTTCACCGATCGGTCGCTGAATTCGATGTCGCAGCGGTTTCAGGGCGTGATGCGCGACATCTCTGCCATGCTGAAAGAGGTGTACAACGCCGATGCGGTCGCGGTGATCCCGGGAGGCGGCACCTATGCGATGGAGGCGGTCGCGCGCCAATTCGCGGGCGGGCGGCAGGCGCTGGTGGTCCGCAACGGCTGGTTTTCGTTTCGGTGGAGCCAGATTTTCGACGCGGGCAAGTTTACCGCCGCGACGACCGTGCTCAAGGCGCGGCAAACCGGCAATGGCGTGACATCGCCGTTTGCGCCCGCGCCGATCGACGAGGTGGTGGCTGCGATCCGCACCGCGCGCCCCGATGCCGTGTTCGCCCCGCATGTCGAAACCTCGGCGGGCATGATCCTGCCGGATGGCTATATCCGCGCGCTGTCGGATGCGGCGCATGAGGTCGGCGCGCTGATGATCCTGGATTGCATCGCGTCGGGCTGTGCCTGGGTCGACATGAAGGCGACGGGCGTCGATGTGTTGATTTCCGCGCCGCAAAAGGGCTGGTCGGCATCGCCGTCCGCCGGTCTGGTGATGCTGTCTGACCGCGCTTTGGCGCGGCTGGATGAAACCACCTCCGACAGTTTCGCCATCGACCTGAAGAAATGGCGCACGATCATGAAGACCTACGAGGATGGCGGGCATGCCTATCACGCCACCATGCCCACCGACGCGCTGACCGCGTTCCGCGACACCATGCTGGAGACCCGCGCTTATGGTTTTGCCCGGCTGAATGACGCGCAATGGGAACTGGGCAATGGCGTGCGCGCGATGCTGGCAGCCAAGGGCGTGACCTCGGTCGCGGCCGAAGGTTACGGCGCGCCGGGCGTGGTGGTAAGCTATACCGCCGATCCCGAAATCCAGAATGGCAAGAAATTCATGGCCGAAGGCATGCAGATCGCCGCCGGGGTGCCGCTGCAATGTGATGAACCCGAGGGGTTCCGTACGTTCCGGCTGGGGCTGTTCGGGTTGGACAAGCTGTATGATGTGCCCGCGACGCTGGCGCGGTTGAGCCGGGTGATCGACCGGGTGCTGTAATCAATTTGGCGCGCGTCAGCCGCGCGCGCCCAGCCCCAGTTGCATAATCGTGCGCCGCACCGGGGCCAGCGCATAGATCGCGTCCAGCCCCATCGCACGCAGGTCGCGCAGCGGCTGTGCCGACAGCATCGAGGCGCGGTTCAGCAGGTCCACGCCGGTGATGCGCGCCATCACTTCCAGATGCCGGGCGCGGTGATAGCTGTCGAGCATCGCCGCATCGCCCAGCCGGTCGGGTGCGGCCTGCGCCAGATCCAGCAGCGCGCGCAGATCGCCGAGGCTCATGTTCAGGCCCTGCGCGCCGATGGGCGGCAGAACATGCGCCGCTTCGGCCATCAAGGCCAGCCGTTCACCGGTCATGCGCGCGGCCTGCTGGCTGATGATCGGCCAGACGGTTCGGCGTGAAGCCAGCGTCAGCGGCCCGAACAGATGACAGGACCGTTCGGTCATTTCGGCGTTGAAATCGGGTTCCGGCAGGGCGGCCAGCCGGTCGGCTGTGGCGTTGGTTTCCATCCACACAATTGCGGAGGATGGTTTGCCCTGCCAGTCCGGCAGCGGCACCAATGTGAACGGCCCGCCCGAGCGGTGGATTTCAGTGGACACATTTTCATGCGGGATAGGGTGGGTGACGGCAAAGGCCAGCGCCTTCTGGCCGTAATGAACCCGGCGTGCGGAAATGCCTGCCGCCTGCCGCATCGTGCTGTCGCGGCCATCGGCGGCGATCACCAGACGGCAGGTCACCGACGTGCCATCCGTCAGACCAACACGCGCCATGGCGGTGCGGGTGAACAGGCTGCGCGTGCCGGTGCCTGAGCGAAAGGTCACATTTGGCAGATCGGCCAGCCGCGTCACCATTTCGCGGCGCAACAGCCAGTTCGGCAGGTTCCACCCGAACGGCCGGTCCGAAATGTCGGTGGCGTTGAAATCCTTGACGATGCGCGGCGTGTTGTCCACGCCACCCGCATCGACGATCCGCATCACCTGCAAGGGGGCGGCATGTGGCGCGAGCCGGTCCCAGATGCCCGCCTGATCCAGCAGCGCCTGACCGGGCTGCAGGATCGCCGTGCTGCGCAGGTCGGACCCGTCGGCATCGCGTTCAGTGACAGGCGCGGTCGGGTCCACGCACAACACGCTGAACCCGGCAGTGCCAAAGGCGGCGGCCGCCGTCAGGCCGGCAACGCCACCGCCCGATATGATGATGTCATGGTCAAAGGACATGGCTGACTCCTTGCAGCACGTACATAGGGCGGCGACGGCGCAACATCCAAGCGGCATACTGTCCGTGGATTCAGCCCCGGCTGATCACGATCAACACCACGTAACAGACCGGCACCAGCGCCAGCGCGGGGACATACAGGCCCGGTACGCCCCAGAACCAGATCGACAGGCCCCAGCCGACAAGCGCTAGCAACACGGTGATCAGGATGCGGGCTTCGAGGCTGCGTTCGGCGGCCTTTTCGGTTGCAGACTGCCCGGTTAAGGAATGCCCGGTTAAGGACTGACCGGTTGCGGCATGGCCGTGGCCGAGATCGTGGGCATGGTTCGCGTCGTGGGAAATATCGGTCATCGCGGTCTCCTTGGCATGCCGCGTAATTAACATGCAAAGAAATGAATGCACCGAGCATTTCGTCGCAGGTTCCGGCAGGGGTTACGCCAGCTTTGCCAGAAAATGCGTCAGATCGGTGGTGTGATGCTGGATATGCGGCGCTGGAACGGGCGTTTGGGCCACATGGACGGTGCAAAGCCCCATCGC
The DNA here is from genome assembly GCA_038205135.1 of Rhodobacterales bacterium. Taxonomy (GTDB): domain Bacteria; phylum Pseudomonadota; class Alphaproteobacteria; order Rhodobacterales; family Rhodobacteraceae; genus UBA9554. The sequence continues at coordinate 1,667 of JBBRCF010000033.1, read as the reverse complement.
ATGCGGCACGGCCAGATTGCGCGGTTCATCTTCGAACATGGCGCTGCGGGTCGGGTCCAGGCCATCAAGGCCGAACACGGTGGCAAAGGCGTGCGCGTCGGGTTTCGGATGAAACCCTGCATGTTCAACGCCGTAGATGGCATCGAACAGCCCCGTCAGCCCGCGTGCCGCAATCACCCGGGCCGCATAGGGCGCCGACCCGTTGGTATAGATGATCCGCCGGCCGGGCAAGGACGCGATCCGGGCTGCCAGATCCGGGTCGGGGGCCAGCGGCGAAAAGTCGATGTCGTGCACATCGTCCAGAAAGGGCAGCGGGTCCAGATCATGTTCCCGCATCAGACCGGCGAGCGTGGTGCCGTGGGTCTGCCAGTAATGGCGGCGCAGACGGTCAGCCTCGGCGCGGTCCACGCGCAGGGTGCGCATCACGTAATCGATCATCCGCCGCTCGATCTGATCGAACAGCCGTATCGCTGGCGGGTACAGCGTGTTGTCCAGGTCAAAGACCCAGCAGGTGACATGGTTGAAGGCATCGCGTGGCATGTTGCCGGTCTAGCGGTTATGGCCGTGCGCCGCAACAGGCGGCTTGAACCGGAACGCATGGCGGCCTAACCTGACCGCCAGCGTGACGAAAAGGGCCGCAGCATGACCGAAACCCGCAGCGGGCAGACCGACGCCTATGTGCTGATCCTTGAGGCGATCGACAGCGGCGTCTATCGCCCCGGCGACCGTCTGGTGGAAAGCGAACTGGCGGAACGGCTGGGCGTGTCGCGGACCCCGGTGCGCGAAGCGTTGCAGCGGCTGGAAACCCAGAGCCTGCTGACCCGTGACGGCCGCAGCCTGATCGTGGCGTCGCTGGACCACAACCAGTTGGCGGAATTGTATGTCGTGCGCGCGGAACTGGAAGGCCTGGCCGCGCGTCTGGCCGCGCGCCATGCCACGCCCGAAGAAATGCGCGTGCTGCGTGAAATGGTAGACGAGGACCGCATCTTGCTGGGCAACCCGAAGGCACTCAGCCGGGCGAACCGGCGGTTTCACAAACAGATCCATCTGGCCAGCCACAACCGGTATCTGGTGCAGCAACTGGATCTGGTGCATCGGTCGATGGCGTTGATGGCCACCACATCGCTGGCGGCCGAGGGGCGCGGCGAAGATGCGTTGGCCGAACACGCGGCGATCGTGGCCGCGATCGAAGCCCGGGCAGAAACGGCCGCCTATGAGGCGCTGAAATCACATATCTCGAAGGCGTTCGTCACGCGGCTGAAGCTCGATTCCGGATCGTTGAAAACTCTGGGGCAGGGCTGACGCGCCATTGACCCCGGCGGATTGGCCCTGCGCCATGCCATGGCTGGTCTTGTCCCAATAGAACGGGTCATGGATCAGTTCCCACAGCGCCTTGTAGGCGGCCAGCGTGCCAAGAGGCCAGTAGAAATGCAGCGTCGGCACCCAGGGCAGCAAGTGCCGGTGCGCGGGGCCAGAGACGGCAATGACACCGGTGGCCACGGACATCGCCTCGATCCCGATGAACAGGGCGCCGGCGGCCCACATGAAATTGCGGTCCACCACCGCATCCATCGGATGCGGCAGGCCAAGCAGCACCAGCCAGAATGACCACAGCAAGGGCGCCAGCAAAAATTGCGAGAGCGCGGCGACGAAATGCATTTGCATGC
>JBBRCF010000032.1:0-29361 GCA_038205135.1 Rhodobacterales bacterium | reverse complement strand
TCCCGATCCCGATCCCGATCCCGATCCCGATCCCGATCCCGATCCCGATCCCGATCCCGATCCCGATCCCGATCCCGATCCCGATCCCGATCCCGATCCCGATCCCGACCCCGACCCCGACCCCGACCCCGACCCTGCACCGGGCCCATGGGGCACGCCGGTTGCGGGGCTGGATGCGCTGCATGACCGCGATCCGGGGCTGGCCTTCGGGGTGTTCTGGCAAAACCTGGACGATGCCATCGCCAGCCCCGTGCCGGGCAAGTGGCAGTTCGATGTGCTGGACGGGCTGTTGGGATTGCAGATGCGCCATACGCCGGGCGTGTCGGACGGCATCGAACAGCGCCTGTTCACCGCGCTGGCCGCCAGCCTTGACTGGTCGCACGCCTATGTCAGCCTGCCGCTGGCGCAATTGCTGGAAACGCATTTCGCCTGGGGGACGGATGGCGTGCGGTTTCGTCGCCGGTTCGGCCAGCATGCGGCGTTTCCGCTGGTGACGCAGGCGCTGTCGCAATCACTGCCGCGACAGGGGCGCGTGGCGGCTGATCTGGCACGGCGGCCTTATCGGGCGATGAAAGGCGGCATCCTCGGAATGGTGCTGCTGATCAGCGTCTGGGCCATGCTGCGGTCCCCGGGTGCGCAGGCCGATCTGCCCGAGGCGTTGGTGTCCGGGGCCATAATCGGCGCGATCCTGTTCGTGATCGCCTATTATGTGCTGCTGGTGCTGCTGGCCTTTGTCCGGGTGCCGATCGTGGCCATGGGGCTGGATCAGCCGATATTGCGGCTGGCGCGGCGGGTAGTGCCCAGGGTGACGGCCGATCTGGAACGGTCCGGCCAGACCCGGTCCCTGTGGTACTGGGCGCTGTGTGCGATGGCGGTGGCGCTGGTCATGGTGCCGCCCTACCTGTGATTACGTCTTGATCCTGTCACAGACCGGGGATAGCCGACGCAGGTTCGGACGGAGACGCAGATGACGACGATTACCCTAATTCGCCACGGCCAGGCAAATACCACCGCGCGCGATGAGATCAGCTATGACCAGTTGTCGGCGCTGGGGCATCAGCAGGCCGCGTGGCTGGGCGATCATCTGCGCGATACGCAGGAACCGGTGATGCGGGTTTATGCCGGGTCGCTGCGGCGGCACCGCGAAACCGCAGCCGCCATGCGGCTGACGCCCGAGATCGACCCGCGACTGAACGAACTGTCCTATTTCGGCATGGCGCAGATCGCCGCTGATGTGCACGGGTTGCGCCACCCCGAAAACCGCGAGCAGTTCGCCACCCATATGCCGCGCCTGTTCGAACTGTGGCAGCAGGGCATGCTGCCCGGTGCGCCGGAAACATTCGCCGATTTCGAAAACCGCACCCGTGCCGCGCTGGCCGATATCGCGGCCGGGCAGGGGCCGGCGGTGGTGGTCACGTCCGGCGGGCTGATCGGCATGGTGATGCGGCAGGTCATGGGTCTGTCGACGCAGACGATGGCGCAAGCCTGTCTGGCGATCATGAACACCTCGCTGCATCAGTTGCATCCGGTGGCGGGCACGCCCATTCTGGTGCAATTCAACGCGGTGCCCCATCTGGACCGGCCCGACCGGCGTTATGCCCGCACGCATCTGTGACCCCCTTTCGCATCAACGGGTGGGGCGATAAGTCTGGCGCAAACACAGGAGTGCGGAAATGACCCATCTTTGGCTGCGCGCCGAACAGCGCCCCAACGAAGACCGCGTCGGCTTGACCCCCGAAGGCGCGCGCGCGCTGATTGCCAAGGGGTTCCGCCTGACAGTCGAAGACAGCCGCACCCGCGTGCTGCCGATCGAAGGTTTCCGCGCCGCTGGGGCTGAAATTGCGCCCGAAGGATCGTGGCCTGACGCGCCTCTGGATGCGATCATTTTCGGCCTGAAGGAACTTCCCGAAGATGGCACGCCCCTGCCGCATCGCCACATCCTGTTCGGCCATGCCTACAAGGGCCAGCCTGCGGGGCGCGTGCTGCTGGAACGGTTCAAGGCGGGGGGCGGCACGCTGTTTGATCTGGAATATCTGGTCGACCACGACGGGCGGCGCGTGGCCGCGTTTGGCTATTGGGCGGGGTTTGCGGGCGCGGCCGTGACGGTCAAGGCGTGGCTGGCGCAGCAGCAGGGCGAACGCTGCGGTCCGGTGGGCGTCTATGCCAGCCGCGACATGCTGGTGGACGAGCTGGATGACGCGCTGGACCAGTTGGGCGGGCGACGCCCGAATGCCATCGTCATCGGCGCGCTGGGTCGGGTCGGGCGCGGGGCGGCAGATCTGTGCGATGCGCTGGCCATCCCGGTGACCCGCTGGGATATGGTCGAAACCGCGCATGGCGGGCCTTACCCCGAGGTGTTGGCGCATGACATCTTTCTGAATGCGATCCTTGCCATGCCGGGCTGTCCGGTATTCGTGCCGGCCGATGCCGCGACCGTCCCGCGCCGCCTGACCGCCATCGGCGATATCGCCTGCGATCCGACGTCGGATTTTTCGCCGATCAAGGTCTATGACCGCACCACCACATGGGATGATCCGGTGGTCCGCGTGCATGACGCCCCGCCGCTGGATGTGATGGCGATCGACAACCTGCCGTCGATGTTGCCGCGTGAAAGCAGCGAGGATTTCGCGCGCCAACTGCTGCCGCATCTGTTGGCGCTGGACGCGCTGGATCAGGGCGTCTGGGGCCGGGCGCATGCCACGTTCGTGCATCATATCGCGCTGGTCTGACATGACGCTGACCTTGATCATCGGCTATATCGCGGCGCTGCTGGGCATGGTGGCATGGGTTCCGCAGGCCATACGGGTCTGGCGCACCGGCGACACGCGGTCGCTGTCGCTGGCGGCGAACATGTTGTTTCTGGCCACGGTGATTCTGTGGCTGGTGTATGGCGTGATGATTGTGGATTGGCCGATCATCTTGGCCAATGTGGTGGCGACCCTCTGCATGATCGCCATCGTCGCGGCAAAACTGAAATTCGGCTGATTAAATTGGGCTGACTAAAATCGGTCCGGGGGGAGAAAACCATGACGATCCATTGGTGCGGCACCGGCCTGTCGGCCATTCCGGGACTGCGGCGGCTGTTGCAGGCGGGATATCCCGTCACCGTCTGGAACCGCACGGTCGAAAAGGCGCGGGCCGAGGTTGGCGATCTGGCCCGCGACATCCGCGCCTTTGATCTGGCGGCGCTGGTGTCGGCGTTGCAGGCGGGCGATGTGGTGGTGTCGATGCTGCCCGCCGACATGCATGTGCCGCTGGCCGAGGCCTGTCTGGCGGCTGGAGCGGATTTCGTGTCGTCGTCGTATATCTCGCCGGAAATGCGCGCGCTGGATCAGGCGGCCCGCGACAAAGGGCTGGCCTTTGTGAACGAAGTCGGGCTGGACCCCGGCATCGACCATCTGATGGCGCATGATCTGGTCGAGGCGTATCGTGCATCGGGCGCGCATCACCCGGATAACGTGCTGACATTCCTCAGCTATTGCGGCGGTGTGCCGAAGGTGCCCAATGATTTCAGATACAAGTTCTCGTGGTCGCCCCTGGGCGTGCTAAAGGCGCTGCGGTCACCATCGCGGTCCCTGAAGGATTTCACGGAATTGCGCGTGGACCGGCCCTGGAACGCGATCACGACCTATAACGCGCCGCTGCCCGTGCCCGAGGAATTCGAGGTTTACCCGAACCGCGACAGTTACGTGTTCATCCCGCAATATCACATCGACCCCGACTGGCGGTTGCAGACGTTTGTGCGTGGCACCTTGCGACTAAAGGGTTGGGCAAAGGCGTGGGCCCCGGTGTTCACAGAGATCGAGACGTTGCAGGGCGCAGCGGGTGACGCGCGGCTGAAAGACATGTCGGATCAGTTCTGGCGCGACAATTCCTATGGCGACGGCGACCCGGACCGCGTGGTGCTGATCGTGGACCTGAAGGCGGAACGGGATGGCGTTGCGGTCTGGCACCAGACCTGGGTGATGGATGCCTGGGGCGACGATCGTGGCACGGCGATGGGGCGGCTGGTGTCGGTGCCGGTGTCGCTGGCGGTCGAGGCGGTCCTGACGCGGCGCATCGCGCCGGGCGTGTCCGCTGCGCCGTCTGACCCGGTTCTGCTGGCCGAATGGCTGACCGAGATCGGCCATCTGGCGCAGCACATGGACCGGGTGACGGTGGCGTGACCGGCGTCAGCGACCGCTCAGCAGATCGTCTTCCAGATCGATGACGTCGATCCCCAGCGCGTCCAGCCCGTTTTCCAGATGTTCCGCCAGATGCGGTGACCCGTTCAGGTAATCAAAGGTCGGCGTCGTGGCTTCGGCCATGGCGGTATCCAGCGCCTCGGACAGGTCTTCGGCGTCGAATGTGCCGCGCCCGATCCACATGCAGGCCACCAGACCCACCTGTTCGTCATCATCCAGCGCTTCGATGAATTCGCGCAGTTCGGCCTTGGCGGCGTGGTTGTCTTCGCGGGCCAGCAGGATCACCTGGGCCACCTTGATGGGGGGAATCGGCAGATCGGTCATGATGCGGCTCCTGTTGCGATGTGTTCTGGGTGGCATTCCATGGCGGATGCGACCTTGATTCGGAACAAAGACATGCGGCTTCAGGCAAAGATCCGATAATACAGCCAATCCGGCAAGACCTGCGCGCCGCGAAATACCCATGAAAACGCGCCCGGAAAGCTGGATTTGAACCGGCGTGATTTCATCAGGGTCATCATGTGACCGGCGGCCTGTTCGGGCGTCATCAGGAATGGCATGGCGAAATCGTTCTTTTCCGTCAGCCGCGTCTTGATAAAGCCGGGGTTGGCCAGTTGCACACGCACGCCGGTGCGGTGCAGGTCGCAATGCAGGCTTTCGGCCAGCACCATTACGCCCGCCTTGGACGCGGCATAGCCGATGGCACCGGGCAGGCCGCGAAAGCCCGACAGCGACCCGGTGATGACGATGTGGCCCGCATCGCGCGCCACCATCTGCGGCAGCACAGCTGCGACGGCGCGCACCGCGCCGGTGAAATTCACATCCGCCATCGCCTCGGCCTGTGCGGCATCGACCGCCTGCGCCGTCATCGGCCAATAGACGCCCGCCAACCAGATCATGCCGTCGATCTGCCCCGCGTCCCGCGCGGCGGCCTCGATGCTGTCGCGGCTGGCGACGTCACAGGGCAGGGCGCGGGTGTTGGGCAATTCCGCCGCCAGAGCATCCAGTTTGTCGGCACTGCGCGCGGACAGGATCAGGTTCGCGCCTTCGGCGGCCATCGCGCGGGCCAGTGCCGCGCCCAACCCCTCGGACGCGCCGATCAGCCAATAGGTCTTGCCCCGGAACGTCATGTGGTCACCAAAGGCGGCGCGGGGCGCATGGTCGCGACAAGCTCGGCCACCTTGATGCCGAATTTGCGGAACTGGCTGCGGTTCACGATGTTGCCGTTCGGGGCCAGATACATCCAGTCGGTGGTGTCCAGAACATGACCGCCCACGTCCGGCGGCAGGCGCAGCCGATAGCTCAGCAGCACCGCCGGGCCTTTTTGCCACCCCTTGCCCGCGCCGACCACATCATCGGCGGTTGCGATGATGCGGCCATTCTCGCTCAGGTCCAGCTGCCATTCGCGGTGCTGTTCCGCGCCGGTGTCATAGCGGAACACCTCGCGCATCACGCCCTTGTTGCCCTGCCATTCCGCCATGAAATCCCCGACGAAACGCGATGTGACACGGCCCGTCGGGCCATAGATCACGCCTTCGCAGACCAAGGGCCCGTTCAGGTGGCGGCGCAGATCGAATGCCTCGCCGGGTTGCGATGCGTAATCTTCGGGGCGCTGCGCGCGGAAACCGGCGTAGCGGTCATAGGCCCAGGTTGCGGCCAGCACGGTCGCAGCACCCGCCGCCGCATAGATCATCGGTTCCATTGTCAGACCCCTTTCGTACGGGAAAGTAGGAGGATTGCGGCAATCTTCAACAGGCAGGGCAGGCCGGCATAGGCCAGCAGCAACGCGCGCAACGCGGTCGCATCATTGGTAGCGCCGGGGGCGAAACCGGCGCGGTCCAGCGCGGGCAACAGCGTGATCGCCGCCAGCGCGAGCGCCAGTTTCGACACGAATGACCACAGGCCAAAGGCGGACGCGGCCCCCGGCGCCACCTTGGCCATCCGCGCGGCGAACAGCGCCGGCAACAGTGTCATGTCCGCGCCCAAGGCCGCGCCGGACGCGACGCAGATCACCGCGAAGGCGATGGTATCCCCTTGGCCCAGCGTCAGCGCAAAGCCAAAGGTGACGATCGACAGCGCCATGCCCGCCAGCAACATGCGTTTCGCACCATGGGTTTCCGCCAGCCGCGACCAAACCGGCGTGGCCACAGCGGCCGATAGAAAGAACAGCAAAAGCAGCGGGCCTTCGGCACCCGGGGCCTGCAACAAGCTTTCCACAAAGAACAGAAACAGGGTCGAGGTGACCGCGACCGGGGCTGCATTCAACAGCGCGGTCAGCAAAAGCCGCCGCGCCACCGGATCGGCAAGCACGATGGCAAACCCGCTGTCAGGAACATCGGCCCGCCGCCATTCGCCGCGCATGGCCCAGGCCCCCAGAACGGCCAACACGGCAAATGCCAGCGCGAACCCCCCGAACCCGCCCAATACCAACGGCGCGACAGAGGCCGCACAGATGCCCAGCAGCGCCCCGGTTTCGCGCCAGCGCGCCAGCACGACATGCCCGGAGGGGCCGAGGTCCGCCGCGCGCATGACGCCGGTGGCATAGAACAGGATGGTCAGGAACGAAAACGCTGTGAACACCAGCGACAGCATCAGCGCAAACCACCACAACGGTGCAATCGGTGGCGTGACGGCGAACAGGCCCAGCATCGCGGCGGCCATCACGGCAACCGCCAGCACGGCGGCCAGCCCCGGGTTTTGCAATCGCCCCGCAATGCGGCCCAGCACCGGGTCCTGCACCACATCGAACAGGCGCAATCCGAACAGCACCGCCCCCAACGCGGCCAGCGGCACGTCGTACAGGTCCACATAGGCCTTTGGCGCGTGGATGTAGATCGGCAGGCCCGCAGAGGCCAACAGTGCGGCGAATATCGACCATGGCCAAAGCCGCGCCGGCCCCGTTCCAGACACCGCCGCCGGCAAAGGCACCGGCACATGCACCGCCACAGGCACCTTCACTGGCTGACCTCGGTGTCGGGCGGGGTGGGGCGGGGGCGATACAGCGCGCCCTTGATCCAAAGGATCAGCGCCTGCCAATGGATCAGCGCCAGCACGCGCCGCGATCCGAAGGGCCGCCGCAGGGCCGCGCGGATCAGCCCCCGGGTGGTGAGGGGCGCGCGCGGACCGCACAGCGTGGCGATCAGCCCGCCGTTGCCGGCGGTATAGTCGATCCAGATGCCGATGCGGTCATCGCGGATGTCATAGCGGAATTCATATTTTCCTTCGACCGGCTGAAACGGCGACACATGCATCAGCTTGCCCGCCAACATGCGGTCTTCGGGGCCGATCGGGCCCAGATCGGCGCGGTTGCACAGATAGGAATGGCGGTCGCCAAAGGTGTTCGTGACCTCGGCCAGCACGGCATACAGACCGCCAGCCGCGTCCCGGCAGAACCAGAACGACACCGGGTTGAACACATGGCCAAGGATGCGCGGCTGGGTCAGCAGTTCGATCCGCGCCGGTTGCGGCAGGCCCTGCGCCGCCAGCACTTCGCGCAGCCAGGGCGCACCGCGCCCCTGACCGGGTGTGCCGCCATGGTCGCGGTCCTGCACCGACACGACGCCGCCGCGCTGGCGTGAAAACAGCCGCGGGGCGTTGACCGGCGTTTCGGGGTCCAGCATGACGTAATCCACGCCATAGCGAAACGCGTTCTGCACCGCGCCCTTACGACCGTGCCAGGTGTGGCCGGCGATGTGGTCGACTGTGGTGCGTGCATCGGTCATTCCGCGGCCACCATGCGAACGTCGGTGGCGCGGATCGCGTCAACGACCTCGATCGCGGACGCCAGACCGTCTTCATGGAACCCGTTGCGCATCCAGGCACCGCAGAACCATGTGGCCCGTGTGCCGTTCATCGCCCGCACCCGGTCCTGCGCCCCAAGCGCCGCCAGATCATAGACCGGATGGCGCAGCGTCACCTGATCGTGGATCAGGTCGTCCCGGATCGGCCGGGTGGAATTCAGCGTGACGAACAACGGATCGTCCAGCGGGATCGGTTGCAGCGAGTTCATCCAGTAGGTCAGGTCGATCCGCCCATCGGTTTTCGTGGCAGTTTCCGTGTAGTTCCAGCTGGACCAGACGCGCCGCGACCGCGGCATGACGGATGCATCGGCATGCAATACCACATCGTTGCCCTGATAGCGGATGGCACCCAGATTGGCGTGTTCGGCAGGCGTGGCATCGGTCAGCATCGCCAGGCTGTCGTCGGAATGGGTGGCCATCACGACGGCGTCGAAATGTTCCCATGCCGCGCCGTGCAACCGGATGTCGACGCCGCCATCCAGCGGGCGGCGGATCGCCTGAACCGGCGCGCCCAGCCGGATCGTCACCCCCTGCGCCCGCATCGCGGTTTCCAGCCGGCGGACGTATTCCATCGATCCGCCCTGCACGGTGTACCACTGATGCTGCCCGGTATAGCTGAGAAGGGCATGATTTTCAAAGAACCGGATCAACGCATGGGCCGGAAAATCCACGATCTTTTCCACCGGCGTCGACCAGATCGCGCCCGACAGCGGGAACAGGTAATAATCGCGGAACCAGTCGCCCAGACGCATCGTGTCGATCAGTCCGCCGATGGTCAGGCCGGGGTCCATGGCCGCCGCCAATGCACCCTTGTTGAACCGTGCCACATCCCGCAGCATGCCCAGATAGCGCGGGTTCAGCGCATTGACGGGTTGCGCAAACACCGCGCGCAGGTTGGCCAGTCCGTATTCCAGCGCGCCACCGCGCAAGGATGCGCCAAAGGACATCGATGATTTGACAACCGGCACGTCCAGCCGCGCGAACAGTTTGGCCATCTGCGGATAGTTGGCGTAGTTGAACACGATGAAACCGGTATCCACCGGCTGATCGCCGCGCTTGCCGGCAATTCTGGTCCGGGCATGGCCGCCCAGCCGGGCTTCCGCCTCGATCAGGGTGACGTGGTGGTGATCGGCCAGCATGTGGGCGGCGCCCATCCCGGTTATCCCGGCGCCGATCACGGCAATGCGGCGCGGGGTGCCGTGGCCGGCTTCGAATGGCATATGGGGGTTCTCCGTCTCTATATGTCAGGCGTTGTGCTATTTACGCCGCGCCGGGTCAACCGGATGACAATTTTTGCACACGGGATGTGCGCGCGGTGATCCGGTTGCGGCATCGCTGCGTATTGTGATCATGTTGACCGGAATGGATATCCTTGACCGTGATGCCATATCGCCCGCGGTCACGGGGCGTGTTAAGAGGCAAGCGTACAGGACAGTCATCCGGAAGGCACTGAAGTTGAACGCAGACCCGGAAAAGGGACAGGATATGGCAGCGCTGATGCTGGCGGTACGCGACGCGCGGAACGAGGTGGCTTTTGCCGCCCTGTTCAGCCATTTCGCGCCGCGGGTCAAAGCGTTCCTGATCCGGTCGGGCACTGCTCGTGGGCTGGCCGAGGAATGCACCCAAGAGGTGATGGCTTCGGTCTGGACCAAGGCGCATCTGTTCGACCCCACCCGCGCATCTGTCGCCACATGGATCTTTACCATCGCGCGAAACCGTCGGATCGACGTGTTGCGCCGCGAACGCCGCCCTGAACCCGAGGATCTGACCTGGGGTCCCGAAGCCGAACCCGACCAGATCGATGCACTCGCGCTGCAGCAAGACAGCGTGGCCTTGGGGCGCGCTCTGGAATCCCTGCCCGCGAAACAACGCGAGTTGATCGAAAAAGCCTATTTTGGTGACCTGTCCCATTCCGAAATTGCGGAAATTACCGGACTGCCACTGGGCACGATCAAATCGCGGATCAGATTGGCCCTTGACCGCCTGCGCCACGCGCTGGCCTGAAAACCTGAAATGAAGTCTGACATGATCATCAAGCATCACCTGACCGACAAACTGCTGACGGCCTATGCCGCCGGAACCCTGCCCGAGGCCTTTGGCCTGGTCGTCGCGGCGCACCTTTCGCTTTGCGTCGATTGCAGGGCACAAGCGGCGGCACTGGATTGTGTCGGGGGAGCGGTTCTGGACGGTTGCGAGGCTGCGGCGCTGGCAGAGGACAGTTTCGCGGCGACCATGGCGCGCATCAAATCGGCAAAGGACGTGGACCGCGTATCGCAGGGGTCTGATACCCATGGCAATGAACCTGCTGGCGTGTTGCCGAAACCACTGCGCGATTACATCGGCGGTGATCTGGACAAGGTGCAGTGGCGCCCCGCCGGTGGTGGTGTGCGACAGGCGATCCTGCCGACCGGGCACGGTGCGTCTGCCCGGTTGCTGCATATTCCGGCCGGCACGGCGCTGCCGGACCATGGTCATCGCGGCATGGAACTGACGCTGGTGGTGTGTGGCGCGTTCCGCGACCAGACCGACCGGTTTGGTCCGGGCGACGTCGAAGTGGCAGATCAGGACCTGAAGCACACGCCGGTTGCCGATATCGGCGCGGATTGCATCTGCCTGGCGGCAACTGACGCGCCGCTGCGGTTTTCCGGGCTGTTGCCGCGGATTGCGCAGCCGTTCCTTCGCATCTGACGTTTCTGCGGATCTGACGCGGCTTCATCCTGCTGTCACATGAAAGGCCAGCACGGATCCGACCCAACTGCCGGAGATGACCCTGCGTTCGCTGCCCTTGATGCTGACCTCTGCGCTGGCCCTGACGGCTGGTGCGGCCGCAGACCAACAATCCTTCAACCGTATCGCGTCTTTTGCCACGCCCCTGAACATGGCGGCGGGCGAAGCCACCAAGCGTGTCACCTCCGCCAAGATCATCTCTGCGTCCGAGGATGGCATGATGTTGATCTATACTGACAGCCCGCAGGGCGTGGTCGGCCTGATCGACATCACCGACCCGGCCAAGCCCGCGCCGAAAGGCAACATCGACGAGAACGGCGAACCGACCACCGCCGTGATCCTGAGCCAGACCGCGTTTGTCGGCGTCAACACCTCGGAAAGCCATGTGGCCCCGTCGGGCGCGCTGCGCACCATCGATCTGGCCACCGCCCAGATCGCCGCCGTTTACGACATCACCGACCCCAAGGCCCCGGTGCTGAAACAGTTGCTGCCCTCGGGTGTGTCGCCCGAAGGGGCCGTGGCGATCCCGGCGCGCGGCCTTTTGGCGACCGCAAACGAGGTTGATTTCGTCGAAGACGGCGGCGCGCGCAGCCATGTGATGATCTATGCGCTGTCGGATGCCGCCCCTGCCTATCCGATGATCATGGCCGGTGACGGCGTCGCCGCCTTTGGCGCGCTGTCGGGCATGGTCGCGGGCGAGGGCATGACGATCTACGCCGTCAACGACAGCTTCTATGGCTATCAGACCACCATCTTTACCATCGATGCCAGCCGGAAACCGGCCAAGATCACAGCGGCGCTGGAGGTCACCCGCGCCGGGATGCCCGCACAAAAGCTGGACCTCGAAGGGATCGCGCTGGACGGCCAGGGCGGGTTCTGGGTCGCGTCCGAAGGCGATCTGTCGAAACTGGTGCCGCATGCGATCCTGAACGTGAACGCAAAGGGCGAAATCAAGCAGGAAATCGGCCTGCCCGCCGCCTATCTGGGGGGCGAAAAGCGGTTCGGGTTCGAAGGTATCACGCAGGTCGGCGACACCCTGTGGATGGCCGTGCAGCGCGAATGGGGCGATGATCCCAAAGGCATGGTCAAACTGATGGCCTACAACCTCGAAGCCAAGGAATGGGGTGCGGTGCATTATCCGCTGAACCCGGTCGCGGGCGGCTGGATCGGCCTGTCGGAAATCACCGCGCATGGCGATCACGTCTACATCGTCGAACGCGATAACCAGATCGGCGCGGCAGCGGTCGAAAAAAAGTTGTACCGCGTGCCGGTGGCGCAACTGGTGCCCGCCAAAGCCGGCGAGGCGCTGCCCGTCGTGACCAAGGAACTGGTGCGTGACCTGCTGCCCGATCTGGCTGTGCTGAACGGTTATGCGATGGACAAGATCGAAGGCTTTGCGATCAACGCCGATGGCGAAGGCTTTGTTGTCACGGATAACGACGGTGTGGACGATGCATCGGGCGAGACGCTGTTCTGGTCCGTCGGCAAGATGTAATCCGGCAACGGCCACGGCTCGGGCAACACAAAACCCGGCAGGGAAACCTGCCGGGTCGCTTTTTTCAGTCAATGCTCTTTTCAGTCAATCTGGGGTCAGTTGACCGCCGTCGCCTCGACCACGTCACGCGCAGGGGTGGCGGTGATGGCGATGCGGCGCGGTTTCAGCGCCTCGGGCACTTCGCGCATCAGATCGATGTGCAGCATGCCGTTTTCATGCAACGCGCCGGTGACCTTGACGTGATCGGCCAGCGCGAACCGGCGTTCAAACGCGCGTGTGGCGATGCCACGGTGCAGATAGCTGCGCGGCGTCGCATCTTCGGGTTTGCGCGCGGTGACGATCAGCGCGTTTTCGCGCGTTTCGACCGCCAGTTCGTCGGATGCAAATCCCGCGACGGCCATCGACACGCGCCATGCGGCCTCGCCGGTCTTTTCGATGTTGTAAGGGGGGTAGCTGGGCTGTGCCACGTCATTGGCGAAAACGCGGTCCATCAGATCGGCGATCTGATCAAAGCCGACAGTGGCACGGTGAAGCGGTGCAAGATCGAAGGTACGCATGTGGGTCATCCTCTGCTGAGCGATACCAAGTGGCCTTCCCGGATGGGACAGGCGAAGTGCGGGACCCCTGACGGGCATCCCGATGCGCAAGACATGGGAAAACCGCGCCGCAGTTTCAAGAGGTCGGCACCGGCCGGCATGCGTGCAAAAGCGCAACCTCAGCCGGTATATCCGCAAAAAAGGCGGATTTAGCCGGCAAAACTGCAAGAAAGGCGACTTTAGCCGGCAAAACTGCAAAAAAGGCGACTTTAGCCGCCGGGGCGGACGAACTTGGCACCGCTGGCGCGCCGCTCGGTCGACAACCCGACACGAACGGCCCCGGGACCAGCCTGCGGTAGGCCGATATCGGCGCGCAGCGCCGCCCTCAGCGCCGGCAATGTATCGTCCAGATCGGTGCCCAGCGACACCTTCGTGCCATCCATTTCCGCCTTGGCCGAAATCACGGACACGATGCGCGGGCGCCCGTTGCCAAAGGCAAATACCGGGGCGCCCGATGACCCGAAATCAACGTCGCAGGACATGACCAGCACATCAGATACCCGGTCCCGCACGGTGCAGGTGCGTTGCAGCGATGGCGCATCTGCGCGGTCGTGGGCATAGCTGACCACGCCGACTTCGTCGCCGCGGCGCGGTTGCGCATCCGTGGCAAAGGGGTTGATCGCACCCGTGCGGATCGGTTGGTCCAACTGGATCAACGCAATATCAAAACGCACCCGGTCGGGGCCCGCATCCGCCTGAAACGTGTAGGCCGGATGCACCACAGCACGTTTCCCGCCACGATAGGCCTCGGCCCGGCCATTGCGCCAGCCGGCCAGAAACTGGATCGTGGTCGGGTCGACCGGTGCGCCGGTCTGTTTGTCGAACAGGCAATGTGCCGCGGTCAGCACCAGATCCTCGGCGATCATGGCGCCGGTACAGAACCCCTTGCCGCCCATGTTCAACTGCCCCACGGCTTCCCAGCCGCGGGTTGCGTCGCGGGTGTCCAGCCGCCGCAGGGCTGCGTCTTCGGCCACAGCCTGACCGGCCAGAAACAGCGCCGACAAACCGATCAGAACCCGTTTCATGCATTCTCCATCCGGTATGCCGGTAAAGCCTAGGCAACAGGTGGGGCAGAAATATGGCAGGGATCACCGCAGGCGCGGAATTTCCGGCAGCGCTGGCACGCGTTTGTCCGGATCGATCAGTGCCGGTGGCACCGGGCCGCCCGTGGCCCAGTCCAGCAATTCGACCGTATGCACGATAGGGATCTGCGTGCCCGACCCGATCTGCATCATGCAGCCGATGTTGCCGGCGGCGATCACATCGGGGTGCTTTGCCTCCAGCGTCTTGACTTTGCGCGCCTTCAACTGGCCCGAGATTTCGGGCTGCATCAGGTTGTACGTGCCCGCAGATCCGCAACACAGATGACTGTCGGCCGGTTCCACCACGCGAAACCCGGCGCGTTTCAACAGCGTCTTGGGATGATCCTTGATCTGCTGGCCATGCTGCAGCGAACAGGCGGCGTGATAGGCGACCGTCAGCCCCTTGTCCGCACCCAGTTCGATATCCAGCCGCACCAGCACCTCGCTGACATCGCGCGCCAACGCCGACACGCGCGCGGCATCCGCCGCCAGCGGGTCATTGCGGAACATGTGGCCGTAATCCTTGACGGTCGTGCCGCAGCCGCTGGTGTTGATGACGATGGCATCCAGGCCTTCGCCATCCATTTCACCCACCCAGGCGCGGATATTGGCGGCCGCGCTGGCGTGCGCCTCGGTCTCGCGGCCCATGTGATGGGTCAGCGCTCCGCAACACCCCATGCCGCGCGCGATCACCACATCGCAGCCCAGCCGCGTCAACAGCCGAATCGTGGCGTCGTTGATATCGGTGTTCAGCGCCTTTTGCGCGCAGCCGGTCATCAGCGCGACGCGCATCCGCCGGGGCGCCCGCGCCGGATGGGTCTGCGGGTCGTCGTTGCGGCTGACCGGCGGAATGCGTTTCGGCGCCATCGCCAGCATCGCGCGCAGCCGCGCATCGGGCATCAGAAACGCCAGCGGCGACGCGATCTTGGCCCCCAGCAGCGCCAGACGAAACCGCATCGGATACGGGATGATCTTCGACAGTGTCCAGCGCAACATGCGGTCCATCAGCGGGCGTCGGTATTTCTGTTCGATATACGCCCGCGCGTGGTCCACCAGATGCATGTAATGCACACCCGACGGACAGGTGGTCATGCAGGCAAGGCACGACAGGCAACGGTCGATGTGTTTCACCGTGGCGGCATCGGGAATTCGGTCGTTTTCCAGCATGTCCTTGATCAGGTAGATGCGGCCGCGCGGGCTGTCCAATTCGTCGCCCAGCACCTGATAAGTCGGGCAGGTCGCGGTGCAGAACCCGCAATGTACGCAGGCGCGCAGGATTTCGTTGGCCCGCGCGGTGGCGGGATCGCGCAACTGATCGGGGGTAAAGGTTGTCTGCATCAGGTCATCAGCCCCGGATTGAAAATGCCGCGTGGATCAAATTCGGCGCGGAGGCGCTGCGACAAAGCCGCGACCGGTGCCGGTTCGGGCTGAAACACCGGCACGGCCCCGCGCGTGCCCCGGATCAGCGTCGCGTGCCCGCCCACTGGCGCCAACGCCGCGCGCACCGCACCCATATCGCCATCCTCGGCCAGCAACAGCCAGACCAGCCCGCCGCCCCAGTCCAGGACCGCCTCGGGATCGCCAAGCGCTGTCAGCAGACGGGGGCCATCGCTGGGTTTCACCGAAACCCGCCACACCACGCCCGGCCGGCCCGCAAACGGCGTCACATCGCGCACCTCCCGCCACAACGCGGCACTTTTCGTGCCATCGACAGCATCCCATCCCGGCCCCAGCACCTGCGCCAGCGCATCGCGGCGATAGGCGACCGATCCTGCCATGCCCTCGATGCGCAGCATGGCGGCGCCACCAACCCAGGCCGCCCCTGTCACGTCATAAGGCGTGCCCAACCCGGTGGTCAGCGCCGCAACCCCCACTGCCGCCGTCACGCCGCGCCGGATCAGCGTCGCCTCTGCCGCGGGGATCGCCTGCACCTTGAAACTCACCTCGGTCAGCACGCCCAACGTGCCCCAGGACCCCGCCATCAACTTGACCAGATCATAGCCGGTGACGTTTTTCATCACCCGCCCGCCGTTTTTCACCACCCGGCCCTGGCCATCGACAAACCGTACGCCCAGCAGGACATCGCGGCATGCCCCGGCCGCAACCCGACGCGGGCCAGATATATTGCCCGCCACCACGCCACCGATGGTGGGTTCCCCGCCGGTGCCCAGCACCGCGCGCCAATCCGACGGCTCGAATGCCAGCCGCTGGCCTTCTGCCGCCAGCGCCCGCTCCACCTCGGCCAGCGGTGTGCCGGCCCGCACCACCAGCGTCAGCGCTCCGGGTTCATACAGCGTGATGCCGGTCAGCCCCGCCACCGACAGCAGTTCCGCGTTACCTGCAGCCCCCATACCCCGTGTCCCGCCGCCGACGATCCGCACCGGGGCCTCCCGGCTGGCGATCAGAGCGGCCAGACCGGCCTCATCCATGACATCCTGCATCTTCTTCAGTTCCAAAATACCCCGGGGGGAGCCCCGGACCAGGTCCGGGGCGGGGGGCAGCGCCCCCCAGCAAAGTTTCACGCCGCGCGGCGCGGCGCCGATGAGGCCAGCGGAAATACCTTGGCGGGGTTCAGAAGCCATTTCGGATCGAACACGTCCTTGACCGCCATCTGGATATCCAGATCATCGGGGGCGAACTGCACATGCATGAGATCGCGCTTTTCTAGACCCACACCATGTTCGCCGGTCAGACAGCCGCCGACCTCGACGCACAGCTTCAGGATATCGGCCCCCAGTGCCTCGCAGCGTTCCAGATCGCCGGGCGTGTTGGCGTTGTACAGGATCAGCGGGTGCATGTTTCCGTCCCCGGCATGGAACACATTGCCGACGTCCAGCCCGGCGGCGCGGCTCATCTCGCCGATGCGTTTCAGCACATAGGGCAACTGGCTGACCGGGATCGTGCCATCCAGACACATGTAATCGTTGATCTGCCCCATGGCACCGAAGGCCGACTTGCGGCCCAGCCAGATGCGTTTCGCCTCATCGGCATCCGCCGCCTCGCGCAGTTCCACCGGGTCATGGGCGCGGGCGATGGCCATGATGACGGCCAGTTGTTCGGCGATCTCCAGTTCCGACCCCTCGACCTCGACGATCAGCAACGCTTCGCAATCGGGGTAGCCGGCCTTGGCAAAGGCCTCGCAGGCGCGGATGCAGGGGCGGTCCATGAATTCGATGGCGACCGGCAGCACACCCGCCTTGATGATCGCCGATACGCAGGCGCCGGCCACCTCGGAACTGTCGAACCCCATCAACACCGGCCGCGCGCCTTCGGGTTTCGGCAGGATGCGCAGGGTGGCCTCTGTGACCACGCCCAACTGCCCCTCGGACCCGCAAACCACGCCCAGCAGGTCCAGACCCCCGGCATCCAGATGCCCGCCGCCCAGATCGATCACAGTGCCATCCATCAGCACCATCCGCACGCCCAGCAGGTTGTTCGTCGTCACGCCATATTTCAAACAATGCGCGCCGCCAGAATTCATCGCCACATTGCCGGCGATCGCGCAGGCCAGTTGGCTGGACGGGTCGGGGGCGTAGAAATACCCGTCCGCTTCCACCGCACCCGTCACGCTCAGGTTGGTGCGACCGGCCTGCACCCGGATCAGCCGGTTCGCATAATCCACTTCCAGCACCTCGGCCATGCGGGCGATGCCCAGCACTACGGCATCCTCGGACGGCATGGCCCCGCCCGCCAGCGACGTACCCGACCCGCGCGGCACCACCGGCACGCCCATGGCGTGACAGATGCGCAGGGTGGCCGCGACCTCTTCGGTTGAGGCCGGCAGCACCACGGCCAGCGGGGCACAGCGATAGGCCGACAGGGCGTCGCATTCATAGACGCGGGTTTCCGACGGGCGGTCGATCACCGCATTTTCGGGCAGGACCGTGCGCAGGGCGGCAACGATCTGCGCCTTGCGGGCCAGAATCGCGGGGTTTGGCGTTGGCATTTGCATGGCGTTCTCTCCCTTTGGTCAGAAAATATGACCGGAAGCCACGAAAACCTAGCACTAAATTGCCGCGACCCCGCGACACCTTGCACTGGCCCGCGAAACCCTGTCAGTTGCGCCGATGGATTGGGTCAAGATCATACATATCCTGTGCGTGATGGGGTGGATGACCTCGATCTTTGCGGTGCCGCGCGCGTTGATCTATTGGCGGCGCGAATGGGCCCAACTGGGCGCATTCGGCCCGCTGGGCGACCTGACGATCCGCCTGTACCGGTTTTCCGCCGGGTTGGGGGTGATCGCGATCGCCACAGGCCTGTGGTTGGGCTGGGGCTTTGGCTATCCGACCTGGGTGTGGGTGAAACTGGGCTTCGTGACCCTGATCGCGGGGCATTATGTCTGGACCGGCCGGCTGGTACTGCGGGCGCGCAAGGGCGTGTTTGCGGAAACCGATCTGTATCTGCGCGTCTTCAATGAAATCAGCGTGATTGTGGTCATTGCCATCCTGTGGGTGGTCGTGGTCCAGCCGTCGTTCTAGGCGATGACCGCGGGGACCATTTTGTGGTTGGGCCTGACCTGGGCCGATATCGTGGCGGTCGGGCTGATCTTTGCGATCTGGGTCGGCATCAGCTGGCGGATCGAACATCCGGCCAAGGCGCACCTGTCGGTGTCGGTGCTGATGGCGGAATACCGGCGCGAATGGATGCGGCAAATGGTTCACCGCACGCCGCGCATGTTCGATTCGCAGATTCTGGCGACGCTGCGGCAGGGCACGTCGTTCTTTGCCTCCGCCACCATGATCGCCATCGGCGGCGGGCTGGCGTTGATCGGCAATGCAGCACCGCTGGTTCAGATCGTGACCGACCTGCGCCTGCCCGCCCCCGCCGTGGTCTGGGAACTGAAGGTGCTGTTGATCCTGTTCTTCCTGTCAAACGCATTCCTGAAATTCGTCTGGTCGCACCGGTTGTTCGGTTATTGCGCCATCCTGATGGCGGCGGTGCCCGATGACCCCACCGACCCCCGCACCGCACCGCGCGCCGCCAAAGCCGCCGAGATCAACATCACGGCCGCGAAAAGTTTCAATCGCGGCCTGCGGGCGATTTACTTTGCGTTGGCGGCCTGTGGCTGGTTGTTGGGGCCGTTGGGGTTGATCGGGGGGTCGCTGCTTACGGCGATCGTGCTGTGGCGGCGCGAATTCGCGTCACGGTCGCGCGCCGTGCTGTTGGGGACCGAAGATAGCGATCCCAACACGCAGAGTTGACGCGACAGTCACCGCAGGGCATGTTACCCGCCCGACATGATCAGATCCACGCTTGCCCTTTTATGTCTTTGCACGCCGCTCGCGGCCGATCCGGCGGTGATCGAAAGCGTGCTTGCCAGCCGGTCGAACATGGGCTGGCGGTTTGACGTCACCGTGCGGCATGCCGATACCGGCTGGGACCATTTCGCGGATTCGTGGGATGTCATGACGCCGGATGGCCGCGTGATCGCGACCCGCACCCTGCTGCATCCGCATATCGACGAACAGCCGTTCACGCGGTCTCTGGTCGACGTGATGGTGCCGGATGGCGTGCGCAGCGTTCTGGTCCGGGCGCATTGTTCCAAAGATGAATTCGGTACGCCGTTCACGGTGACCCTGTCACGCTAAAACCGTGACCCTGTCACGCTAAAACCGTGACCCTGTCACGCTAAAACCGTGACCCTGTCACGTTAAAACCGTGACCCTGTCACGCTGATCAGGCGCTGCGCCGCCCTTCGCGCAGCCAGCCTGCCAGGATCAGACCCGCCACCAGTATCAGGGCCAGCCATGCCGGCATCAAAGGCCAGCGCGTGATGTCGCGGGTTTCGAAAGCATTGCGCGGCGTTATCCCGATCCAGCCGCGCCCGGCGGCGGGGCGGCCTTCGCGCACGTCACGCAGGTCCGGCACACCATCGGACAGCCGCAGGATACCGCCCCGCCGCGCATCCGCCACAGCACCCAGCACCGCGCCATCGGCGATGGTTTCGACAAATTCGCGCGGCGCGGCGGGGCCAAGCCCGACAACGACGGTCTGGTCGCCTTCGGTCAGGCGGTACAAGCCAATGTCCGGCCCGGTGTAGGTGGCGGTGAACCGGCCCGGAACGTCGGGGACCAGATCCAGCGTCACGGTCTCGCCGGTCGGGCCTTCGATCGTCACCGGGCCGACCGCGTCCAGCAGGCTGCGGCGGGTGATCTGCATGGTCTGGCCCACGGGTTCGGCGGTAATCGCCTCTTCCTCCAGATCGGGTTCCTTCATCATCCAGTGCGCCAGACGGCGCAACAGTTCGGCCTGAGGCCCGCCGCCTTCGAACCCGCGATCCCACAGCCAAGCCTGATCGGACGCCAGCAGCGCCACGCGCCCTTCGTCCACCCGGTCAAGCACCAGCAGCGGGCGGCCCTCGGCGCCCTCCATTGCTACCACGCCACCGGTCGGCGTGACCTCGATCTGCCGCATCCAGCGGCCCCATGTGCCGTCGCCGCCGTTCGATCCAGGCGGTGCCAAACCGGCGGTGACCGGGTGGCGCTGGCCGATGTCGGTGACGCGGGGCACGAAGCCTTCTTCGACCACGCGGGCGGTGGGTCGGGCGGGCAGTATCTCGCCCAAGGGCGAACGGTACAATGATTCCGCCTCGGCGAATTCCTTGCCGGCCGCGATCAACACCGTGCCGCCGCGCCGGACATAGGCGACGACATTTTCCAGATACAGGTTCGGCAGGATGCCGCGCCGCTGGTAGCGGTCAAAGATGATCAGGTCGAAATCGTCGATCTTTTCCATGAACAATTCGCGGGTCGGAAAGGCGATCAGCGACAATTCCGCCACCGGGATGCCATCCTGTTTTTCCGGCGGGCGCAGGATGGTGAAATGCACCAGATCCACGGAACTGTCGGATTTCAGCAAGTTGCGCCATGTGCGCCCGCCGGGATGTGGCTCGCCCGACACCAACAGGACGCGCAGCCTGTCGCGCACACCGTTGATCTGCACAAGAGCTGCATTGTTGCGGTCGGTGATTTCGCCGTCCGCGCCGGGCACGGCAAAGCGGATCACGTTGCGCCCGCCATGCGGCAGGGTGATCGGCAGATCGACGGTGCGGCCGATGTCGATGGTATAGTCCTGCGCCGCGCCGCCATCGACGCTGATGGAAATCGGCGCGGTGGTGTCGCCGGGGGCGGCGCCGCTGTCCTCGACCCGGATCGACAGGGTCACGGGTTCGCCCAGAATGGCAAAGGCAGGGGCGTTTTCGACGATCAGGCGGCGGTCCCAATCGGTGGCCTCGCCGGTCAGCAGCACGTGAAACGGCGCGGGCAGGTCCGGCGCGCGGTCGATATCATGCACCCGCCCGTCGGTCAGCGCGATAACGCCCGCGATGCGGCCACGCGGTTCTTCGGCCAAGGCGGCGTTCAGCGCATCCATCAACAGCGTGCCCTGATCATCGTTCGCGTCACCAACCGTGACACGGCGCAATTCCGTGCCGGGGCGCGCGGCGATGTCGGCGGCCAGCGCGTCTGCCGCAGAACCGCGTTGCGCATCCCGCGCGGCCAGCCGGTTGGACGCGGACCGGTCCTCGATCATCAGCACGATATCAGACAGCGGCGCGCGGTCTTCGCGTTGCAAGGACGGGTTGGCGATGGCGGCCAGAATGACCAGCCCCGCCAGCGCCCGCCACGGCCAGCCGATCAGCCCGCGCCAGATCGCCAGCGCCGCCGTCAATGCCGCCAGCACCGCCAGCGCCACCAGAATGGATAGCGGCAGCAGCGGGTCAAAGACGATGTTTCCGGTCATTGACCCAGCCTTTCCAGCAGTGCAGGCACATGCACCTGGTCGGATTTGTAATTGCCGGTCAGCACATGCATCACGATGTTGACCCCGAACCGATAGGCCAGTTCGCGCTGCCGTTCGCCGGTCTGCCCGCGCCCCACCGGAAAGACCGGGTTGCCGCGATCATCCGCAGCCCAGGCCGCCGCCCAGTCGTTGCCGCCGATGATCACCGGCGTCACGCCATCGTTCAGGTTGCGGAACGGCATGCCCTCGATCTTTTCGGCATCGGCGGGGGCAGCTTCGACCCAGACGTCCCGGCTGATGTGGCGGCCGGGGAAATCCTGCAGCAGATAGAACGTGCGGGTCAGGATGTGATCGTCCGGCAGCGGTTCCAGCGCCGGAATATCCAGCGGCGCGGCCAGCGCCCGCAGTTTGCGCCCGTTCGGAGACGCGCCGCCGAACCGTGCCACATCGGCGTCGCGGGTGTCGAACAGGATCATCCCGCCCGCACGCAGATAGCGGTTCAGCTTCGCATAGGCCTCGCCGGACGGGGTCGGCTGTTGTTCGGTCACCGGCCAGTAGATGAACGGGAACAGGCCCAGATCGTCGGTTTCCAGATTGATCCCGATCGGGGGCGCGGGTTCGATCGACGTGCGGAAAAACAGTACATCGGACAGGCCCTGCAGACCAAGCTGCGAGGTTTCGTCCAGCGGGCGGTCACCCGTCATGACATAGGCCAGCACGGTTTCCGCCGTGGCCAGCAGGGTGAACTTGTCGTCGGCGGGTGCCGTGGCCTGCGCCAAGGCATCGCCCGGCAACGCTGGCAGCAGCGCCAGCACCAGAATGCCGGCGCGCGCCAGCCGCAACCGCCCCGACAGCGCCAGCGTCGCCGCCACATCCACCGCCAGCGCCGCCAGCGCCAGCGCCAGCAGCCAACCGGCCAGCGGCATTTCCGACGCACCGCCCATGCCGACCACGGGCACGCGGGCAGGCCAGATTGCCGGGGCCAGCGGATCGCTCGTGACCAGCACGTTGCGCGCCATCACGCGGGCATCGTCGCGGTACAGCCCGGGCCGCAGATCGGGCCCCAGCGCCGCCGTCAGCAGCGCCTCCCCCGCGACGCCGGGCAGGGTGTCGGCGGCGGTGACGCGGCCAAAGGCGTCCAGCACCTCGACGGGGGCCCAGGTCGTGCCGGTCAGTTCCTCGGCGGCGGGCCGTTGGGTGGCCGATGACACCGCCAGCCGTTCCAGCAGTTGCACGAACAGACCCGACAGGGGCAGCGTGGACCATTCCGCATTGGCCGTGACATGCACCAGCACCACCTGCCCGTCGCCGATCCGTTTGCGGGTGATCAGCGGCGTGCCATCGGTCAGTTGCGCAATGACCCGCTCGGCCAGCGTGGGGTCGGGTTGTGCCATCACCTGGGCCGTCACCGCGACATCGTCGGGCACCGCAAGACCGAACAACGGCGAGGTTTCGGTAAACGGCGCCACTGATTTCGGCGCACCCCAGCTCATTGCGCCGCCGACGGTGCGGCCGCCCGCGCGCAGCCGCACGGGCATCAGGGGGTCTTCTTCGGCGCGGCTGACGTCGGATGCGGCCAGACGCGGGCCGGCAAAGCGCAGCAGCAGACCGCCCTTGTCCGCCCAGCCCAGCAGGGCCTCTTGTTCCGCGCCGGACAACGTGGCGACATCGGCCAGCACGATGACATCGGGGTTCGCAGGCAGGACATCCAGCAGCGCGCCTTCGATCAGATCGACCGAAGGTTCCAGAGCCGACCGCAGGTAATGCAGCGGAGACAGCAGTTCCAGCCCCTCGCGGTCGTCGCGCCCGGCGATCAGCGCCACTTCGCGCCGCCGCAGGCTGTCGTCTGACAGGGTCACGGCCCCGGCGCTGCGGATGCCCTCGATCTCGAACCGGGTCACGCGGGCGCGCAGTTCGGCCGGCAGCGACAGCAGCACGGTAGCCTGCGCGTCGCCCGCGGCGAATTGCAGATCGATCCGGGCCAGCGCCCGTTGCACGCCCGCCGGGTCCAGCCCCATGGCGGATACGCCGATCGTGCGCGCGTCGCCCGCGGTTGCCCGCAGCGCAGTCAGCCGCAGCGCGCCATCCTCGACGACCACCGGGGCCAACGCCAGTGGCGCGCGGCCACCCTGATAGACCTGAACCCTACCCCTTGATTCCAGCGCCGCCAGAAGATCGTCCTGCATCGGCAGGGCCAGACCATCCGCCAGCCACAAGGTGTCAAAATCACCATCGGGCAACGTTGGCAGCACGGCTGCTGTCCACGGGTTGGGGGCCAGACCGGGCAGGCGGGCGCGCCAGATATCGGCGGACAGAAATTCCACCGGTTCGGGCGCGGTCAACCGCAGCACCGCTGCCGGTCGACCATCGCGCCCCGCCTGCGCCAGCAGCCGGTCGGCCGTATCCAGCCGCGCCGCCCAGTCCTGTGCGCCGGCCCAGCCGCCGTCCAGCAAAATCAACACCGGTCCGCTGCCCTGTGCCTGCGTGCGGTCCGGGTTCAGCACCGGCCCCGCCAGCCCGAGGATCACCGCCGCCACCGCCAATATCCGCAGTACCAGCAGCCACCATGGCGTGCGGTCGGACACGTGATCGTCGTCCTTCAGCCCCAACAACAGCGCCACACCCGGAAACCGCCGCCGGATCGGCGCGGGGGGCACCGCGCGCAGGATCAGCCACAGCGCCGGTAGCGCCACCAGCGCCCACAACAATCCCGGAACGGCAAAGCCGATCGATGCCAGCATCACGCAGTCCCCCCGGAAATCGCGCCCCATAGCCACAACAGCGCAACCTGTGCCGAATCGCCGGTATGATGGGTGTGAAACCGCCAGCCGGTGACGCGGGCGATCGTCGCCAGTTCATCCTTGCGGGCCGCCAGACGGTCCAGATAGCGGGAGCGCAGGTCGCCCGCCTTCAGGGTTTCGTGGGCCAGCGTCCCGCCGATGGATTCGAAAATGGTGCGCCCGGCAAACGGAAACGCCTCTTCGCTGGGGTCCAGCACCTGCAAGATGACGCCGCGCACGCCGCGATCCGCCGCCTTGGTCAGCGCCAGCTTAAGTTCCGTAATGTCGCCGATGAAATCCGACACGAACAGCGCGCGTGCGTGCGGGATCATCGCGCGGTGTTCGGGCACGCCGTAATCTGCCGCGTCATCGCGGGAAAACATCTCGGCCAGCCGCAGGATCTGTGCGCGGCCACGTTGCGGCGGCAGGCCAGTGCCTGTCAGGCCAACACGTTCGCCGCCGCGCACGAGCAGCACCGCCGCCGCCAGCGCCAGCAGGCGGGCGCGGTCCGCCTTCGGCTCGATCTTGGGGTCCGACGAAAACCGCATCGACGCGGCCTGATCGACCCACAGCATGACGGATTGCGCGATCTGCCATTCGCGTTCGCGCACGAATTGCGCATCGCCGCGCGCCGACCGGCGCCAGTCGATCATCGCCGCAGAATCGCCCTGCTGCACCGGGCGGTATTGCCAGAAATCGTCGCCCATGCCGGCGCGCCTGCGCCCGTGTTCGCCCAGCAGAACGGTGCCCGCCAGTTGGTCCGCCCGCGCGAGCAGGGGCGGCAGGCGGGCCGCCTCGCCCTCGGCCCGCGCTCGAAGGCGCGCCGAACCGTCGCTCATGGCGTGCAACAGCGCGGCATCGGTCATGCTGCGATCCTCATGCGGCGGTCCTCATGCAGCGACGTCCGTTCGGGTGATGCGCGCTGATGTGTCGTCGATCAGTTTCGCCAGACTGTCACCCCGTGCGCGCGCGGCGAAATTCAGCGCCATCCGGTGCGACAGCACGGGTTTCGCCATTGCGGTCACGTCGTCGATCGATGGCGCCAGCCGCCCCTGCAACAGCGCGCGCGCCCGCACCGTCAGCATCAGCGCCTGCGCCGCACGCGGGCCGGGGCCCCAGGCGACGGTCTGGCGCACCTTTTCGGATGCGGTGACATCGTCCGGACGGCAGGCGCGCACCAGATCAAGGATCGCCTCGACCACGGAATCGCCCACTGGCATCCGGCGCAGCAGCACCTGTGCCGCCAGCAATTCCCCTGTGGTGAAAACCTGATGCGCCTCGTCTTCCTGCACGCCCGTGGTGGCCAGCAGGATGTCGCGTTCCGTCGCGCGGTCCGGGTAGGCCACGTCGATCTGCACCAGAAACCGGTCCAGTTGCGCCTCGGGCAGGGGATAGGTGCCTTCCTGTTCGATGGGATTCTGGGTCGCCAGCACATGGAACGGGCTGCCCAGACTGCGGTCCATGCCCGCCACCGTCACCTTGCGTTCCTGCATCGCCTGCAACAACGCGGATTGGGTGCGCGGGCTGGCGCGGTTGATTTCGTCCGCCATCAACAGTTGGCAAAAGATCGGGCCGGGCACGAAACGGAATGCGCGTTTGCCGTCGGGGGCGGTTTCCAGAACCTCGGACCCCAGAATATCGGCCGGCATCAGGTCCGGCGTGAACTGCACGCGGTTGCCGTGCAGGCCCATCACGGTGGACAGGGTTTCCACCAGCCGCGTCTTGCCCAGACCCGGCAACCCGATCAGCAGCGCATGCCCGCCGCACAACAACGCCGACAGCGTCAGGTCCACCACGGTTTCCTGCCCGATGAACCGCCGGGTGATCGATCCGCGCGCGTCGGACAGCTTGGCTTCCAGCGCCTCGATGCCCGCCAGCAGGTCTTCCACGGATTGGGGTTCGGGCTGGACATCGGACATGGCGAAACTCCCTCGCGCGACTATATCATCCGGTGAGTGTATCTCGCGCCGCGGGAATGGCAAAAACAATGAGCGACACATGATCGTGAGACAGCCCCAATCGGCCCCCAATGCCGACAGTATCGCCACCGCTGCGCGGATGGCCGCCGCCGGCAAAGGTCTGCCGCCGGTCGAAAGCTGGGACCCGCCGTTTTGCGGCGATCTGGATATCCGGATTTCCCGCGATGGAACATGGTTTTATCTGGGCACACCGATCGGGCGGCCGGAACTGGCGCGGCTGTTTTCCACGATCCTGAAACGCGAAGGCGATCAGTATTTCCTGGTCACGCCTGTTGAAAAAGTAGGCATCCGGGTGGATGACGTACCGTTTCTGGCGGTGGATTTCGACGTGACGGGCGACGGCATGTCACAGGTGCTGAGTTTTGCCACGTCGATGGGCGATCGCGCGGTGGCGGGCCCTGACAATCCGATCCGCGTGGCGCGCGACGCAGCCACCGGCGAACCCGCGCCTTACGTGCATGTCCGGGCGGGGCTGGAGGCGCGGATCGACCGGAAATCGTTCTACCGGCTGGTGGATATCGGCGCGCATCACGACGGGTGGTTCGGGCTGTGGTCCGGCGGGGCGTTTTTCCCGGTGATTCCGTCGGCAGAGATGGGCTGACCCGCGCTATCTTTGTGCCAGCACGACGCCCAGAGCCACGATCCCCGCGCCGATCGCCTGTGGCCAGGACCACGCCTGCCCCAGCGCCACAAGGATCAGCATCACATAGAACGGCGCGACGTTGATATGCATCGACGCCACTGCCACGCCCAACCGACCGACGGCGGCGATCCACAACACCTGACTGATCGCCAGCGCGGCAATCGCATAGATCGCCAGATAGCCCAGCGATTCGGGGTCCAGCAGATCGGGCGGCAGGGCGACCCATCCGGCAGCCAGTGACAGGCCCAGCGCCAGCGCAGAAAACAGCAGCCCGCCGGACAAGGTGATGCTGACACGCCCCAGCGGTGACAGGTCGGGGAAATCCCGCACCGTGACATGGCTGCCCCATGTAAACAGGAAACACGACAGCACGGCACAGACCGCGCCCCAGCCGAACCCGGCAGGCACCGCCCCGCCGGTGGCAACCACACCGCCCAGCACCGACGCCGCCAACCCCAGCGCAAACCCGCGCGTCAGGCGGCGGCCGTCCAGCACGCGTTCAACCACCGCGCCCGCCAGCGGCGAGGCCGACACGATGATCGCCACCGTCACCGGATCGGTCAGCGCCTGCCCCGCGACGATCGCAATCGCCCCGCCGCCGAACGCCAGACCACCCATCGGAAGGCCCCAGCCCCAGTGCGCCGATGCCACGGTTTTCCAGCCATCCAGCGCGATCCACAGCGGCAGCAACAAAGCGACCGCCAGCGCCATCCGCGCCGCGGTGATCGCCACGGGATGCCAGGTGTCCAGCA
This sequence comes from Rhodobacterales bacterium, assembly GCA_038205135.1. Classification (GTDB taxonomy): domain Bacteria; phylum Pseudomonadota; class Alphaproteobacteria; order Rhodobacterales; family Rhodobacteraceae; genus UBA9554. The sequence continues at coordinate 1,580 of JBBRCF010000032.1, read as the reverse complement.
GCATTTCGGCCGCCGGGAACCCCGCCGCCCAAGCCACCATCGATGCAACGGCCAGCGCATTGCCGGTTGCAATGCGCGGGGCCGGGTTGGCGGTCGGCTGTGGCGTTCTGGTCATCGGGTGTCTTTCACAGGTTCACTACCGACTTGGCCACGGACGCCGGTGCGGTCGCGCGGCTTTCCGACAAGGTTTGCCGTTTTTGGGTCTGCCGTTTTTTGGGATGACCCCGCCGCAAACCCTGCTGACAGGACGCTGTCAGCAGGGGTACGGTACGACGGCGTCACTGGCACCGGGATGCAACAGAAAAGGACCCTGCCCATGACCCCCGACATCATCCTCCCCGCACGCACCCCCAGAAGCACTGTCGTCTGGACGGAAATCGCCGTGACCGACCTGCCCCGGGCCACCGCGTTCTACAGCGCGGTGTTCCGCTATCTGATGATCCCGCAGCACAATGCCGGACAGAACGAAGTCTATTTCGACGATGGCATGGGGGCTGCGTCCGGCCACCTGTACCAAGGGACGCCCGCGACCGGTGGCATGGTGATCCATCTGGCGGTGCCCGACCTGCTGGAGGATGCGATGGCGCGGTGCGTCGCGGCCGGCGGGCATGTCACATCGCAGGTGATCACCATTCCGCCGGGGCGGTTTGCTTATGCCAAGGACCCGGATGGCAACGGCATCGGCCTGTTCGAGCCACGGGCGGCCTGATGGCGATGCCTGCGCCATGAGACGCGCCGACCGCCTGTTCCTGATCCTGCAATATCTGCGGGGCGGGCGGCTGACCACGGCGGACACGCTGGCGGCCCGGCTGGAGGTCAGCCGCCGCACCATCTATCGCGATGTCGCCGATCTGATGGCTTCGGGCGTGCCGATCGATGGCGCGGCCGGGGCGGGTTATCTGCTGCGCGACGGGTTCGACCTGCCGCCCCTGATGTTCACGCGGGCGGAAATCACCGCGCTGGTGGCCGGTGCGCGGCTGATCCGCGCCTGGGGCGGGGCCGACATGGCGCTGGCCGCCGACGAGGCGCTGGTCAAGATCGCCGCCGTGCTGCCCGCCGCGGACCGTATGCGCGCCAATGCCGTGCCGATACATGCCATGGCGCGGCCCGCGATGACCGATGCGTTGCGGGCGCTGATCGACCGTATCGAACGCGCCGTGGATGACAGGACGCGGCTGCGCATTGCCTATCGCGACCAAGCCGGCGCTGACACCTGTCGCATCCTGCGCCCGCTGGGCCTGTGGTTCTGGGGCGAGGTCTGGACCCTTGTCGCATGGTGCGAAATGCGCGGGGATTTCCGCATGTTCCGGCTGGACCGGATCACGGATTGCACGCCCGATGGTGCTTTCCGTCCGGTCCCGGGCCAGTCGCTGCGGGATTTCTGGGCGTCCGAGGCGTATCGGCACTAGGCCTTGGGCACCACGTTGCGCACCAGCCCCTCCTGGGCGACCGACGCCACCAGCCGCCCGTCGCGGGTAAAGATGCGGCCGCGGTTGAACCCGCGCCCGCCGCCGGACCACGGGCTGTCCATGACATAAAGCAGCCAGTCATCGACGCGGAAATCGTCGTGAAACCAGACC
>JBBRCF010000031.1:0-29873 GCA_038205135.1 Rhodobacterales bacterium | reverse complement strand
GCACTGTTCACGGCGCATCAGGGCACGCCACTGGTGCAGGCGATCAACCGCGCCAGTGCGGCATTCTTTGCCAAGCCCCCCGCCGGGTTCACCGACCATCCACTGCTTGCGCCGCGGGGTGGATTGACCATCGCAGAGCCCGGACAGGAGCACATGCTGCAGGATTTGCTGGCGCTTTCCGCACCCGGTCGGGAGGTGCATCCGATCGGTGTTGCGGCTGCGCTGCAACTGGCCCCGATCCTGCGCGCCGCACGGATCGGGGCCGCAGTGCACGAACCGAGGGTCGCCGATATCGACGTGGCAGCCCTGCATCAGGGCTATCTGCGCGCCCTGAAACAGCGGGGCGGAACGCTGGTCTGCGGCCAGCGGATTGACGCGCTGGACCATCAGGGCGGACTCTGGACTGCGCGCACGCCGGACGCGCAGTTTCAGGCCCGTGTCATCGTCAATGCCGCCGGGGCCTGGGCCGACCATGTGGCGACCCTTGCCGGGGTGCGCCCCATTGGTCTGGTCCCGAAACGCCGCACTGCAATCATCGTGGACGGCCTGACCGGCCTTGATACCCGGGCGATGCCGACCGTCGATTTCACCGCGACAGACGCCTATTTCAAACCGGACGGCGACCGGATCATGGCCTCGCTTGGCGATCAGGACCCGGTCGAGGCGCAGGATATCCGGCCAGACGAATGGGAGATCGCCCTGCTTGCGGACTGGCTTCAACGCGAAACCCGGCTGACAGTCCGCCGGATTGACCATAGCTGGGCCGGCCTGCGGTCATTCGTGCCGGATGATAACCCCGTTGTCGGCTTTGATGATGCCGTGCCGGATTTCTTCTGGCTTGCGGCACAGGGCGGCTACGGGATCATGATGGCGCCGGTGCTGGGCCGGGCCGCTGCCGCCCTAGCCCGGCATCACGATCTGCCGGACGAATTGACAGCACAGGGCATCGACGCCGCAGTCCTGTGTCGATCACGCCAGAAATCAGCGCACCCTGGGCAAGGTTCTTTTTGCAGTCCGCAACGCCAACCTTGACCCCGGTTCGGCCGACAAAGTACCCCAGCAACGATCCGCCGATCGATTCCGATCAGTTGCGCCGGGCGGTAATCGGACTGACGGCGGCGCGGCATTGCACCCGATGGACCCAGCGAAAACGGCCGTTCCCCGGCAATCCTCCCGTGGCAACCTCGACCGACATCAGCGGTGCGGTGGGCGCAAAACCGGCGTGGCACGGCGGGCCGCGGCGACCTTTGGCGCCGAACACCGGATACGTTCGGCTCGGAACACCGGATACCCGCGGGTCCGGTTCCGCGCCCCAAAAAGATCAATCGTCGAGGGAAAAGCGGTCGAAGAGTCTCGGGTTGCCGTGAGGCTGCGACGCAGACAGGACATAGCTTCGCACTTCGCCGGCTTTGGTGTCGAGGATCGAAAACGCGGTCAGGTCGTTCGAACACAGGAATGGCATTTCCACCTCTGCGCCCGCCATCTCGACCATCGGGTTGAACTCCGTGGGCTGGATCGGCGCCCTGCCATACGGCTCGCCCGTGCCGGGATAGTCCGCCGGATGCCACGGCGCCTCTTGGGCAGCCATCGAGGCCGCAAAGCTCTTCCACTTTCCGCCGCGCACCTGGTCGCGAAACGTACCCCCGCCGGGCAGGGTCCACATCGCGCCAAAGCAGTTGCCGACGTTCGACGTCTCGAGGAAATTCAGGGTGGCGGTTTTCGAGCGGGTCCAGACATGGCTGTGCCCGGTCAGCAGCAGATCCACGTCATGCAGGTGCAGCAACGGCTCGATATCCCGGCGAAAGTGGTCCTGTACCAGATCGTAGCTGTAGCGCACCTGCGTGATGCGCCCGACCAACGGGGCCACCTCGCGGCCAAAGGCGGCGGCCCGCAGCGCCGGGTCGGCAGGCAGCGTGAATGTGATCTGGCGAACCTCGCCGCCCGCGTCGGTCCAGTCGACATGCATCACCGGGTCGACATGCGCGGGCGCGGCATTGTCGCCCAGACCGTGCACGGACTGGTGCGCCATCACCACGCGGTACTTGGCCCCCTGTGCCGCGTCGCTGGCCAGAACCCGCCTCAGCCAGTCGTATTGCGTCGTGCCGGCATGAAAAGGCGTGAAGATGAATTCGCCAAAGCCCCATTCCTCGGGGCGGTTCACGTCGCGGTCCGCCTCCTTGAGTTTGCCCCCGTCGTCGGGGCCCGTACCCCAGGGACGCCAGATGCGCGACACGTTCATCGACACCAGAAACACGTCGCCCAGCCGCGTGGCATAGTAGCCTTTGCCCTCGGGCCCGGTGCCGGGCAGGGTGAACAGTTCGTCATAGGTGCGATGCTCGTGGGAATTGGCGGCGATCCAGTCCTCGCGCTGGGCCGGGTCTGCGGCGGGGTTCACCTCTGGCGCCAACTGCGCATAACGCCATTCGGCGAACCAGCGCGGCTGGGGATCGTTATCCATCCACTGCACGTCGGTGAAATGGTCCTGCCCGTTGCGGGTGATCGTCACGTTGGGGCGAAAACGTCCCGAAACCTCGTGATTGCCCACCGTCGGGAACAAAGGCGCGTTCTGCAGGATCGCGCCGCCGGGCGCCACGGCCTCTGGCAGCAGACGGTCAAAGGTGCCCTGCAGTGCCGGAAAGAAGGGTACCTGCGCGCGGTCGGGCGCATCGCGCCATTCGGAGCGGAAATTGTCAAACCAGTCGGACGCAGCCCGGTGGCGGTTCACCATGTCGCCTGCGAAAAACACCGCATCGAGGTCGGGATAGGTGCGCGCGACGGCGGCATAGTTGACAAGGGACATGGGTTTTTGCTGCATGTCCGAAGTCAGCAGGATGTGCAGCCCCTGCGCGGGTGCAGGGGCCGGCCGCAACAGGAACGGCCCTGCGCCGTGAACCGACCCGTCCGCAGCGGTCGAGGAAACGCGATAGGGCACCGGGGTGCCGGCCACGAGACCCCTGACATGCGCCTCGTGCCGCCACACGGGCCGGCGCATGACCTGAACGGGCGGGTCCGCTACCTGCGAGCGCGGCCCGGCATACATCTCGCGCAGCTTTTTGCTCGTCACGGTCACCTCGGCGCCGGGTGCATCCTTCAGCACCACCTGATGTGCAGTACCGGCGAAGTTCGTCATCCAGACCACGCGGACGCCGCCGGGCTCTGGCGCCTGCAGGAACGGGTCGGTCAACAGGCGCGGCGCACCCGGCGCAATCTCGATGACGTCCGGCAGCATATCGGCCCGCGTGACGTCAGGCGTAAGAGCGACGCAAAGGCCGGCCATCAGCGCGGCACCAAGGACGGCTTTCATGGGCAACTCCTGTTGCGCAACCGGTCCCGCGGCGGCGCTTGTGCCGTATTTTAGCCGATCCGGATGACGGCAGCACGACGACAGCTCGACGCCAGCACGGCGGCAGCCACGACCGCGCAAGAGTGCCGCTAGCGGCAACGCCGATCTGCGATGCAGCGCGCGGCAAGAACGGTCGGTTTCGGCAAGCCGGACGACGCAGTTTTTTGATCCGGGCCGCTTTCGGGTGCCACGCTCATGGCCCGACGATCATCCTGAAGCCGCCAAAGATCAGCCGCGACCCATCAAACGGCATCGGGTTGGCATCCGGCTGCATGCGCGGTTCGGCCATCAGCTTTTGCCAGCCGTCATCCCGCGTGGCCTTGTCGGGCCATGTGACCCAAGCGAACACCACCGTCTCGTCGTCCTTGCGCATCACCGCCGTGTGAAGGGAGTTGACCTTGCCCTCGGGCAAATCATCTTCCCAGCATTCGACGACGCTGAGCGCGCCATATTCTTTGAACGGCGCAGCGGAAATTTCTGCATGCTTGATATAGGCGTCCTTGTTGGCGGTTGGCACGGCGGCCACGAAACCATCGACGTAGGTCATTTCAATCTCCTTCACCCGTTGTTGAATGCGGCTTCCAGCGCCGCGATGTCGATCTTGCCCATCTGCATCATCGCCCCCTGCGCACGCCCGGCGGCGGCACGTTGCGGTGCCCCGACCAGACGCGGCAGCGCTTCGGGCACGATCTGCCACGACAGGCCCCAACGATCGATCAGCCAGCCGCATCGGCTTTCTACACCACCATCGGCCACAAGCGCCGACCAAAGTCGGTCCGTTTCGTCCTGATCTTTCGTCAAGACACTGATCGATGCCGCTGGTGTGGGTTTGTAATGCGGCCTGGCAGACATGATCATCATCGGCGACCCATGCAGGGTGAACTCGACAATCATCGGGTCATCGGGATTGCCATGGGGATAGACGGCGTCAATGGCGCTCCATGGCAAGAGCGAGACATAAAACTCTGCAGCTTCGAGGCCGCGGCTTTTTAACCAGAAACAGGTTCTAACCTTGGAGCGGTAGGTCATTGCGTTTCTCCCCTTACCAAAGGATTACAGACAGCTATTTTCAAGGTCCGACATTGACCCGGTAAAGCTGCACAGGCTTCGACGGCGCGCGCTTGATGATGCCCTTGGCTTCAAGGTCCAACTGCACCGCCTTCAGCCACCATCCGGCCGTTGCCCCTGCGGGAAACAGGGCGTCGGGCAGCAAGGGCAGCAGCGCCGCCTTGGCGTCGGGCACTTTCAGGCCCGGTGCGGTATCCGGCAAGACCGCCATCAGCGCATCGCGCATCGCCTGATACTTCGCGCGGTTCACCCGCTCGGTGCGGCCGGGTGAGATGAAATTCTCGATCTCGATCTTGTCGTCTGGCATGGATGTCTCCGACATTGGGGGCGCGTCAGGGTCAGGACGCTGCCGGCAAGGGAAGGCAGGGCATGATCTCTACGGCTTCGCCCGGAAAGATCATAAAATGGGGATGGTTCTCGAACAGGCGCGCGGCGGCGTCATGAGATCCGGCGTGAACGATCGTGTAGGCTGTGATCGTGTTGGCGCCATCCGAAATGCCGCCCGCGTCCGCGCGCTTGGTCTTACCGATCGGCGAGCCGTGATCGACGATGGCGGCCGCATGCTTGTCCACCCATGCATTCCACGCCTCCACGCCTCCACGCCCGCGGCCCGGCGCGCATTGACCTTTTCCGCGCTGAGCGTACCCCATCCCGAGCGCGCGTGGGACGTTTCGGTTGCCGTGAAGATCCCGAGGTAATCCTGCATTGTTCCTGTTCCTTTGCGTAGAGACGTCCGTGAACCGAGCGTCTGTCACGAGACCGGCCGTCAAGCCTGTGTTCCCACACCTAAGTGGCCGCGTTCGGTGATCTTGACCCGGTGAAGTTCAGCATCCATGGCGTCCCGAAGCTGTCGGTGAACATGGTGAAGCTCTCGGCCCAGGAGGTTTCGCCGGGGGGCATGGCGATGTCACGCGTGTCTTCGGACAACGGGGCAAAGACCTGGTCGAACGCGTCCACACTGGGCGTCTCGATTTGGATGCGAAAGCCTTGAGGCCGCTCATACATCGCATCCGTTTGCCAGGCAGCATCCGTGACAACAGCGGGATCATTGCCTGCTGTGGAAAGCGATGTCATAGTGTGATCGCCTTGAGCGTGACATTTGCCACTCTCACCTGCGACCTGAACCGTCCGCTTGTGAGCTTCCTCGATAATGCGCTTTTTCAGAATCCGGGTTTCCCCGACCATCAGCAGCCGAAGGTCGCCGGCGATGCAGGCTGCAAGGTCATCATCAGTGATCGGGTCGCCTTCGATGTCCAGCCGGAACCCCTGACCCTGAATGCCCCCTCCGTTGCTGAAATCGATCTCGAAGTTGAATACCACCCGATGCTCCGTCATGTCTGTTTTCCTTTCGTCAGGAAGCGGTTGCCCGTCGCGCATCCGCGGCGGCGAAATGCGCCAGTTGGTCGGCATGGGCCTTGCGGAATGCAGGGCGGGCGGTGGCGCGCGCCACGTAGGCGCGGCAGGCAGGGTATTTCTTGAGCACGTCGGACCCGTCGAAGAGCCGCAGCGCATCGGTCATCAGAATGTCGGCGGCGGAGAAGCGCCCCGCAAGCCACTCCCCTTTGGCAAGCACGACTTCGAGATGGCGGAGGCGCTGGTCCCGAGTATCCAGCAGGCTCTTTGCGCCCGGCGTGACAAATGGATCGTCGGCCAAGGTCAGCGCGACCCATGGCAGAATGGCGGTTTCCATCGAGTTGAGCGCAGCGATGACCCATGAAAGGGAGTCGGCCCGGGCGCCGGGTTCGGTCGGCATCAGCGCCTCGCTGCGGTCCCCCAGATAGAGCAGGATCGCCCCGCTCTCGAAGATCGAGACCTCGCCATCAGTCAGGAAGGGCACCTGCCCGAAGGGTTGATGCCTCAGGTGCCGCTCGCGATCCTGCGACGATACGCTATCCACCCGGTAGGGCAGTCCGGCCTCCTCCAGCGCCCAACGGACCCGGAGATCGCGGACGTATCCGCGTGGATCGTCGGGAACCCACTCCCATGTGGTCAGAACAAGATCGGACATGCCTTCGCTCTTTTGTTCCTTGCGTGCCTAAGCGGGCGCGTTCGGCGACTTTGACCCCGAGAAGTTCAGCATCCAGGGTGTGCCGAAACGGTCAGTGAACATGGCAAAACGCTCGGCCCAGGCGGTCTCGCCCGGCGGCATGGGCATGTCGCGCGCCGCTTCCGACAAGGCGGCAAAGACCCGGTCGAACTCGCCTGCGGAAGGCGTCTCGATCTGGATGCGGAAGCCTTGCGGCCGCTCATACATCTCGGCGGAATTGTCCGAGGCCATCATCAGGCTGTCGCCAAGTCGCATGGCGAGGTTCATGACCATGTCGTCGCCACCGGGCATCCGCTCCTCGGGCGTGGCGGCATCCTTGTTCAGAAAGACGCCCTCGATGGTTCCGCCAAGCGTTTCGGCGTAATGGGTCATGGCCGCGAGGCAGTCGCCCTTGAAAAACAGGTAGAATTGGGGGGTTATCATGTCGTGTCACACCTTTCATGGCTCTCGACCGCTGCAAGCTCTACAACCTTGGCCGGTCGAAGCGCCTGCGATAGCGTGCCGCATTGATCTTAACTGTATAAGTTGATATCAACCCAATATGTCCGAGTCCACCCGAAAGACGCTCGACCGCGCCATCGTCACCCATGTTGCTGCGACCTGCCTCTGCCTGCATACGCAGCGGGCAGCGCGGGCATTGGCGCGGCTGTTCGACACCGCACTTGGCCCCCACGGGCTGACCAACGGGCAGTTTTCGCTTCTGATGGCGCTGAATGCGCCGGAACCCCCGACCATCGGCCGTCTGGCGGAGTTCCTGGCGATGGACCGCACCTCGCTTACTGCGGCGCTGAAGCCGCTGGAACGGCGCGGACTGGTGCGCGTCGATCCTTCGAAGACGGACCGCCGCGCCCGGGTTGTGTACATCACACCGACCGGCGTGGCGGCCCTGACTGCGGCTCTTCCGGTCTGGCGCGAGACCCATGCCCGGCTGGACGCCGCGCTGTCCGAAGATGCGCCGGACCGCCTGCGCGCTGACTTGTGGCAGGTTCCTTCGGCTGCGGCGGCGCTTGCCCGGCCCCCTGCAGGGTGAACCGCACCGGGTTTGCCGGAGGGCAAAGCTCTCGGAGAATTGCCCGTTATGGAACATGCACAAAAGAATACGACGTCGATGCCGTATTGACCTGAGTTCCGCGAGCGCGCGGAACGGCTGGCGCTGGAACACCGCGATGACTATCAAAGCGAAGTTGCGGGGCTGACGGCAATCGCGGGTAAATTGGGTTGTTCGCCGGACAGCCTTCGCGTTTGGATCCGCCGGGTCCAGCGTGATGGTGGCGAACGGCCAGGCCAGACCAGTGCCGAGAAGGCGCGGATCAAAGAACTTGAACGCGAGAACCGGAAACTGCGGCAGGCCAACGAGGTACTCAAGAAGGCTTATGCGTATTGTGCTCAGGCAAAGCTCGGCCGCCGGTTTCGCAAATGACTGCTTTCATTGAAGAACACCGCGGGTCATACGGGCTCGAGCCAATGTGGAAAACTCTACAGATTGCCCCGCCGACCTATTGTGACCGACGTGCCATCGCAGATGATCCCGACCGGGCATCATGCCGGGCAAAGTCGGATGCAGCCCTGAGCGTCCGGATTGACGCTGCTTGGCAGGACAACCGCAAGCTTTATGGCGCGCCGAAGGTCTGGCATGTCTTGCGGCGCGAGGGCGAGGATGTCGCCCTTTGCACGGTGGAGCGGTTGACGCGCGTTCCGGGCATCCGAGGGGTCGTTCTTGGCAAGAAGATCATCACGACCAACCCGGACGCCTCGCAACCATGCCCGGACGATAGGGTAAACCGGTTGTTCTGGGCGGATTGACCAAACAAGCTATGGGTTTCCGATGTCACATACGTGCCCACGTGGTCCGGCGTTCGCTATTAGGCTCGGACCAATTGCGCCTCAATGGCTTACTCTATTTGGCCTTCGTGATCGACGTCTTCGCGCGTCGGATCGTTGCCCTGCGTGATTTGCACGCAAATCGCTTTCGGGTCACAGCATGGCGGGCCTCGACATCGATGAAGACCCAGTTTGTGCTCGACGCGCTGGATCAGGCGATCTGGCAAAGAAAGGCGCCTGCGCCAATCACGAACGCAAAGATTCTGTGATCGCGAACGGGTGTTTTTCCACAGAACCGACGGAAAGCAGTCGTTCACATCTTCGGCATCGAGACCGACGTTCAGCGGTGCTTCTGCATGGTCCATAACGGAACGGACCTGCTATCAATGCAGAAGAATCTGTGTCTCAACGTCCTCGCCAGGCAAATCGATCGCAATCTGCGCATTTTCCGTGCGTATGATCTGTAACGCCTTCGAAACCCATTCCGACCTGATTATCTGCAGCCCCCGACTCGCATGCCAAGACGGAGACATTCCAAAGTGCCAATTTTCTTGTTCTTGATGCTTGGCTGCTTTTTGATGACTGCCAGCACCAGCCTTGCCCAAGGCACGGCGAAGGGGGCACCAAATGTCCTGATTCTGGGTGACTCGCAACTTACGTTCGGCGCCGGCGAGGCGTTTCTTGACGAGATGCAAGCCATGGCAGGCAGTTGTGGTCTGGCGGACGACGTAACAATCGGCATCGTCGGGGTCCGCTCTAGCTCCATCGTCACCTGGACCGCGCAAAGCAAGGCCGCCAAAGGGGCAATCTGCGACGTAGACCCCAAATGGAACGTCAACGCAGCAGCTTATGGAACCTTGTCGCAGGGAAAAAACCCCTACGTGCAGATCGGTCGTGGCGCGCAGTTTCAGTTCTGCAGCCCGCAAAGGTCCCCTTTGCAGTCGGTGTTTAGGGACGGGTATTACGCGCCGGACCTATTGATCCTCTTCATGCTTGGCAACGCGACCGAGCGGTGGGCAGACAGCCCGGAGGCCGCCTTGCAGGATGTTGGGGCGTTGGTGAAAAATCTGCCGAAGGATCAGCCCTGTATCTTCATGACAACAGCGCCGCCCTACAAGGAAACGGTGGTCCGCTTGCGCCAGCAGGCGCAGGACAACATCGAACGTGCCTTTGCACAGACTGACAGCCAGTGCAGCTTCGTTCCGGGCTTCACTGCAGCCACAATCCGCGAGAACCAGGGCAACGCAGCCAACTTCCGGCGCCATGCGTCGGGCGCAGTCAAGGACCCGTTTCACCCGACCGAAAGCGCTGCCCGCAAGTTCCTGAAGCTGCAACGCGGGGCTCTGTGCAAGGCGATCGCGCGCGAGCTGGGCGGTGGATAGAAACCCCGGCGCTGCAGAGCAGATCGGCGTCCTGGTCCAGTGGTGCCGCATGGGCGCGTATCTCGGCGAGGCCATCGAGGACAATCCGGATCTGCGGGGTCATGTCCGAGGTCATCCGGGCAACCGGGGAATGTGCTGCTGGCCGATCCAGCGCGGCGCGCCGTCGGATCGCGAACGGATCATGCTACGCCGTCCACCCTTGCGCCATCTACCGCGAGACAAAGGAACGGCGCCCGCCTTGAATGGTCCGACCTGTTCCGCGCCCGAGGGCAGCGAACTGAAAGTTTCGAAATGGCATTGTGGCGCCCGAAGCAAGACTGCTGCAAGATCGTGTCGGATCGCAGAGCATTTCATCAGGGCATTCTTATGGCGGACGATTTCAACCTGATCCGAAGGATGCGTCTGACGATCGACGGACCGACGCTGATCCCGAGGGGGCCGCATGACGGAAATACCGAAGAACGTCGCCCGCAAAACAGCTGCACCAGCGCAGACTCTGCGGCTCATCCGGGCGCGTTCCGGCAGCACCGAAGACCCGTCGCCCGTTGGCGAAGTGAGTGTAGCCGTGACCGCCCTGCAGGGATCGGAGACGACGCGATGACCAATGCCGGAACCGACTTTCCCAAACTCGACCAGACCCGGATTGCCGCGCGCGACGGGGGCGAGGCAGTGATGACCTTTGGTCTTGGCCTGTCGCTTGTCCTGCGCGGCGGCGAGACGGCGGCAAAGCGGGCCGCGTCGCTGGATGTGGCAGAAAGCTATGCGCTTTGGGGCGGGGACCGGGTGACGCGGTATCTGCGGCGCAATGCATCCGCGCGGTCGAAACTGGGCGCGGGCGGGGTGCGGGCGGCCTATGAGGCCCAGCTTGCCGCGACCGACGCTGCAAAGGACAACTGGACCCCGGTTCTGCTGGGGCCCGAGGAAGTGTCCAACATCGGGTTCTTTGCGATGCTGAAGAACGCCCAAAGCGCGACCCGCTATCCCAACAGCACTGTCTTTGCCCGCTTTCCGGCCGCGACCGCCCGCACCGAACCGGATGCGCTGATCGCGCTGGTGATCGACTGGTGCAACCGGCTGAAGCCCATGCATGGCACGCTGGGCCTTGCCCCGATGTTCGAACTGGGTATGGAACGGTTCCACCCGGCGGTGCTGTGGCCGTATCTGTCGCGCCTCGTGGGGCTGGATTACACCTGGACCTATACGATGGCCCTGGGTCATGCGCCCCGGATCAAGGGGGTGAACTGGCTGACCATCCTCGAGGATGCGCTGGTGGACGACCTGGGCGGGAAGGTGGCGCTGGCGGCCAGCCTTGGCGATCAGGCCACGATCATTACGTGGGACGGCGGCATTCTGATCCGCGCCGGGACAGAGCCGCAGATCGGCGATCGCAACATGGGCCAATGGCCCGAGGCCTATGTTGCGGTCAACCGCGCCCTGCGGCCGATCCGGTTCGAGGAGTATCCGGACAAAAAATTCGCGCTGATCGACGTACCGCCGCCGTTTGATGCGCTGGACGAGACGCTGAAATGGGTGCGCCGGTTCGACCGGCCCGGTGATGGGGACTAGGAAAAAGGCATGTCGGAACCCTATTCGCTGATCATCTCCCTGCCCGTCGGGGCGCCTGCGCTGCGGCAGGCGCTGGGGCAGGCGTCGCAGCCGGCGTCCTCGTTCGACGACTGGAATTTGTTGGGTTTCGATGTGGAGGCGGTGCATCTGGAGCGGGCGGCGCCCACGCGCGGCTGGACGCCGCGGCGGTATCTGGGCGAATTGCGCGGCGATGCGCGCGAAGAGATGGGCTGGATGTTCCGGTATGACGAGGGCGCGGGGCGCCTGACCTGCATCGTGGCCCTGTGGACGCAGAACTTGGGCGAGATCATCGGCGGGCTGGCCGTGCTGCGCACGCTGGTGCAGGCGGCCGACCGGAACGCGGGCGATCCGGGGCACATCCTCGTGCATGACTATGTGTTCGAGGCGGCGGGCTCGGCCGGCGCGGTCGTCGGCGGCAACGGCACCACGCAGATCGTGGCGGGCACATCATCGCTGATCCTCCCGTTCGTCGCCGCGGCCAAACCGCTGTTGCAGGGGATGATCGAAGTGGCGGGCGACGTGTTCGAGGGGGATCTGACGCGCGACCCAGACGCCCTGCTGATCGATCACTTCGCGCATTGGGGCTGAGGCCGTGATCGAGCGGGCGCCGGCTTCTGTTCCGGTGGAACGCTCCATGCTCGGTCATCATGCTCAGTCATCGCTTCTGTGGCAGCCAAGACCAACGCCGACAGCGTCGATCCTGCACCCGGTCCGACTCGCGGTCGTGCCAAGCAGACGAAGATGGCACAGATCGGGGATGGCTGAAAAAGAGTTATGAACCGGTACCGTAGACAGTGCGGGGACAAATGAGACAGTGCGAGGACACATGCGCCGCTGCGTTCCTGAGTGACGGCTTTGGTGCTTCTGCCTATCAGCGCAAAAGCCCGCCTGATCGTCTCCTCTGGGCCGGAAACAGCCTGTGACATTGCGGCATCGCAGCATATTGCCAAAGCTGCCGGTCGGCGTGCCAACCGCAACGGGCGGCAGTCGCAGCAATGTTCAGGTTGGGGTCACAGATCGAAGTTCGGCATGGGCGGCGGGGCCAAGGCAAAAGCAGGTATAGAACGCCTCATAGGCGCAATATCAGACCACAATCCGCGGTCGGGACACCGTTTCAAGGCAGCGAACACCGGATCATGCAACATTTGCAAAACGCACCACTTGGATAACAGGCCACCCAAGTAGTCCTTCACAGGCATTTTCGTCGGCTTCAGGGCCCGCAAAGGGCGTCCGGGGCGGGCGCAACGCGCCGCCCCGGCCATTCTGTGGTCAGAGCTTGTCTGCTTCCGTCGCGAAGATTGTTTTCCAGCTTTGTTCGCCCTTGGTGATGGTGCCGGGGACGTCGGTCAGAAAGACGTTCTCGTGCGCGCCTTTCGAGCTGTTGAGATACAGCTGGCCATCGACAACCGCAAAAAAGGCGGGATCGATATTGATCTTCTTGCCCATTGCAGCACCGACCGCGCACCAGCCGCCATAGGCGGGCGCAAACTTGGCCGGTTCGGCGGCGAACTTGTCGCGGTTCTCGGCGCTGGAGAATTTCCATTTGGCGCCCTGATAGGTCGCAGTGTACTTGGCGTCGCCCTTGGTGGGTTTGCCGGCGGTGTGATAGGCCACCGCGTCATAGCCCGCGATCGCGGCGCCATCGACGATGAAATGCTCGTCTGCCGCATGGGCAGCGAACGGCAGGGCAAGGGCCACCGAAAGGGCGGCGATGCGAAGAGTAAGGGTCATGAAGGAACTCCGTTGTGTTGTGGGTTCAGGCCGCGGTTGCTCAAACTCTGGTTTGCCGCGCCCGTGGCGTGTGCGGCACTTCATGTGTCGGGCCCGGCAGCCGCTGCGTAAAGGGGGGGCACGTCAGCCTGTCGCACTCGTGATGCCCCGTTATCATCGCAAGCAGGGCGGACTGTGGCGATAACGCCTGTGCTGCAGGTGGTAATCCGGGCGGTGGCCGATACGCTGCGCGATGCCGGGTCCTTCAACCCAATAGCGGTATGGAGCGAGCGCGGTGGTCGCCCGATCCAGGTCGGTCAGCGGGCCGAGTTTGCACTGCAGATCGACATGCGGAGCCCCGCATTGCCGGTTCCGCCACGATGCCTGTGCTGATGTCTTTGACGACATCGAACGCTGCGACAACCCGCGCAGACGGCACTCGCAATGGGGCGATCTCAGCGCCTTGGAGTTCGAGGCCCGCGCCATCCTAGCCTAACCCACTGACCACGAAACCGGCAGCAGGTCTGGCCTCGGACAAGGTCTGCACGGCAGCGGCCAGACAGTGTTC
Source organism: Rhodobacterales bacterium (assembly GCA_038205135.1). Classification (GTDB taxonomy): domain Bacteria; phylum Pseudomonadota; class Alphaproteobacteria; order Rhodobacterales; family Rhodobacteraceae; genus UBA9554. The sequence continues at coordinate 16,347 of JBBRCF010000031.1, read as the reverse complement.
GCACCGGCCCACAAATTTTGCATAACGGCCAATGCGAAGCAGCACTGCCGGTTCATACCGCCGACCAGGCTGGTGACATCGGGCGGATCAAATCAGCCGACGGGCAGCAGTTCAGTGGCTGCCTGCGGTCTGCAGCGCGGACCGAGCGGGCCGGATCGGCCTGCCTACATCACCGCACCGATTTGCCATGGCACGAATTCGTTGTCGCCGAGGCCAAGCGCCTCGGACTTGGTCGGCTGGCCACTGGCGACCGCAAGGATCAGGTCGAGGATTTCCTGCCCCTTGGTCTTCAGGCTGACGCCCCGGCTGACGACATCGCCGCAGTTCAGGTCCATGTCGCCTTCCATCTGCGCATAAAGCCGGTCGTTCGTCGCGATCTTGATGGTCGGCGCGGGTTTTGACCCGAATGCGGATCCGCGTCCGGTGGTGAACACCACCATCTGCGCGCCGCCCGAGATTTGGCCGGTGATGGAAACCGGATCATAGCCGGGCGTGTCCATGAACACGAAGCCCGGTTCGGTGACCTGTTCGGCATAGCCATAGACGGCGGTCAGGGGTGTCGATCCGCCCTTTGCGGCAGCGCCGAGCGATTTTTCCAGGATCGTGGTCAGACCGCCCGCCTTGTTTCCGGGCGAGGGGTTGTTGTCCATCGACCCGCCGCCCTGGGCCGCATAGGTTTCCCACCAGCGGATGGTAAGGATCAGTTTCGCCGCGACCTCGGGCGTCGCGGCGCGGCGCAAAAGCAGTTGTTCCGCGCCATAGATTTCAGGGGTTTCCGACAGGATCGCGCTCGCGCCAAGGCCAGCCAGAAGGTCCGACGCGCAGCCGAGGGCCGGGTTCGCCGTGATCCCCGAAAACCCATCCGATCCGCCGCATTGCAGCGCCACGCGCAGGCTGGACGCCGGGCAAGGCACGCGTGCGGCGGCGTTCACCCCCGGCAGGATGGCTGCAACATGTGCCTTGACCTTGTCGATCGTGGCACGCGTGCCGCCGGTTTCCTGGATCGTCAGCGCCTGAAACCGGTCGGTACCCGCCGGGCCAAAGTGGCGTTGCATCCGGGCGATCTGCATTACCTCGCAGCCCAGCCCGACGAACACGGTGGCCCCGACATTGGGGTGGGTTGCGTGCCCCCACAGGACGCGGTCAAGGATGTCGAACCCCGGGCCGGACCCCGCCATCCCGCAGCCTGTGCCATGCGCCAGCGCCACGATCCCGTCCACGTTGGGATAGTCCGCCAAAAGGCCGGACGCCTCGATTTCCGCGGCTGCCTTGCGGATCACGGTCGCCGAGCAGTTCACGGTGGCGACGAGTGCAACATAATTGCGCGTGCCGACGCGGCCATCGGCGCGCGGGTAGCCAAGGAAGGTCCGCGGCGCGACCTGCGGCACGGCGGCGTGCGCGGCTGCAAGGTCCGCGCCGACGGCGTAACTGGTGTCATGCGCAGAGAACGCGCAATTGTGGCTGTGGACATGCGCACCTGCCGCGATCGGCTCGGTCGCAGTGCCGATCACCTGCCCGAACTTCAGGACCGGGGCCCCCGTCGCAACGGCATGGCGCGCGATCTTGTGACCGGACGGAACCGACACGGCCAGCGGCATTCCAAGACGCAGCGGATCGGTTCCGGCCGCAGCACGTTCGGTCAGCACCACCACGCTGTCGTCGGGGTGCAGGATCAGAGGTTCAGGCATGGCGGGTTCCCGGATGTGACAAGGCACGCATGACACCGCGCAATTCGGCCAGACCGCGCAGGCGCCCGATCAAGGGATAGCCCGGTACCGTGCCGCGGCCAAGGTCCGAAAGGATCTCGTGTCCGTGGTCCGGGCGAAACGGGATCGCGGCATCGGCACGGCCTGCGTCGCGACGCCGCGCTTCTTCGGCCAACAGCGCGCCGATCAGCGCGACCATGTCGGTGTCGCCGTCCAGATGCGCGGCTTCTTCAAAGCTGCCGTCAGGTTCGCGGGCGACGTTGCGCAGATGGGCAAAGTGGATGCGCGGGGCGACGGCGCGCGCGATAGCGGGTACATCGTTGGCCGGATTGGCCCCAAGCGACCCGGAACACAACGTGATCCCGTTGGCGGGGCTGTCCACCGCCGACAGCACCCAGTCCAGATCGGTGCCGCATGACACGATGCGCGGCAGACCGAGGATGTCGCGGGGTGGATCGTCGGGATGCACACAAAGCCGCATGCCAAGATCTTCGGCCGCAGGAACCACTTCCTGCAGGAACCGCATGTAGTTTGCACGCAGCGCATCGCGGCCGATCCCGTCGTAGCCTTTCAGCGCCCGGCGCAGCCCCGGAATGTCATAGCGGTCAAAAGCCCCGGGCAGGCCCGCCATGATCGCCGCAAGCAGTGCTTCGCGTTCGGCCTCGGTCGCCCGCTGGTGCCAGATCGCGGCGGCCTGCAGCGCCTCGGGTGTATAGTCGGCCTCGGCCTCGGGGCGGCCAAGCATTAACAGTTCGAACGCCGCCATGCGGGGCGCGGAAAAACGCAGACAGGTGCCGCCGCGCGCGACCGGCGCCGCCAGATCAGTCCGCGTCCAGTCGATCAGCGGCATGAAATTGTAGCAGATCGTGCGGATGCCCTGGGCCGCGAGGTTCGCCATCGACTGACGATAGTTGGCGAAAAGCCCGGACAGATCGCCCTCGCCACGTTTGATCCGCTCATGGATCGGCAGGCTTTCGACCACGACCCATTGAAAGCCGGCAGCCTCGATCCGGGCCTTGCGTGCGGCGATGTCGGCCTGTGGCCATACCTCGCCATAGGGGATTTCGTGCAGGGCCGTCACGATGCCGGTCGCGCCGGTCTGGGCGATTTCGGACAGGGCGATCCGGTCAAGGTCGCCGTACCAGCGCCAGCTTTCGATCATGGCAGCTCCATCACGGCGCGGCGGGCGCCGTTGTCCTGCAGGTTGCGGAACGCCTCGGTCACGCTAGGGGCGATGGTCGCGGCGAGGGCTTGCGGAAAGACCTCGCGCACCGACAGCAGGGCCGCCACCCGCACCGCGGCCGGGCCTTCCGACAGGGCACGCAGGCGGGCGGCCAGCGGGTCGCGCACGTCGATCGGCTGGCCCTGTTCGTCAACGCCGCCGACATAGGTCATCCAGGCCGCAACCACGAGCATCAGGCCGGGGCTGGGCCTCCCGGCTGCAAGGTTCGCGTCCAGCGTGCCCAGAATCCGCTGCGGCAGTTTCTGGCTGCCATCCATGGCGATCTGCCACGTGCGGTGCCGTATTGCGGGGTTGGCAAAGCGGTCTTCCAGTGCAGCGGCATAGGCAGGCAGATCACCGCCCGGGGGTGGCGTCAGCGCCGGGATGATCTCTTGTATCCAAAGCCGCCGCACCAGCGCCCGATAGGCCGGATCGGCCATGCAATCGGCAATCGTCTGATGCCCGCCGAGGTAGCCCAGATAGGCCAGCGCGGAATGGGTGCCGTTCAGCATCCGCAGCTTCATCAGTTCGAACGGGGCCACATCGCGCACCATCTGCACGCCCACGGCCCCCAGATCGGGGCGGACGCCGCCGACGAAATCATCCTCGATCACCCATTGGCAGAACGGTTCATGCACCACGGGGGCGGCATCCTGCTGGCCGGTCAGGGCACTGACGCGGGCCAGATCTTCGGGCGTGGTGGCGGGCACGATGCGGTCCACCATGGTCGCGGGAAAGCGGGCATGGGTCCTGATCCAGTCCGCCAGCGCCGGGTCGATCTGCCCGGCAAGGTCCAGCACCAGACCGCGGACCAGGGCGCCGTTGCCGGGCAGGTTGTCGCAGGTCAGCACGGTAAAGGGCATCACCCCCGCCGCACGCCGCAATTGCAGCGCGCGGACCAGATAGCCGGGGGCCGAGATGGGCAGCAAATGTTCCAGATCATGACGAATATCAGGGTGGTCAAGGTTCAGCCGCCCGGTGGCCGGTTCGTGGCAATAGCCCTTTTCGGTCACCGTAAGCGACACGATCCGCACCGCCGGATCGGCCATCGCGTCCAGCACCGCCTGCGGGTCTTCGGGGGCCACCAGTACGCCCTGAACGGCACTTATGACCCGCGCCCTCGGGCCTTGGGGTGCCAGTTCCAGCGCGGTATAGGTGCCGCCTTGCGGGGCCAGCGCGTCGCGGATGCCGGGGTTGCGCAGGCTGACGCCCAGAATGCCCCAGTCACCGCCCGAGGCGGCCATCGCATCTTCGACATAGATCGCGCCATGGGCCCGGGAAAAGGCACCAAGGCCCAGATGCACGACACCGATGCCGGGAAGTGGGCCGGGTCTTCGGGTCAGGCGGGGGGGATCAGCGCGCAAGCCAGCCACCATCGACAGGTATGATTGTGCCATGGACATAGGTCGCGGCGGGCGAGGCCAGGAAAACCGCAGTTTGGGCGATATCCTCGGCGCGGCCCCATCGACCGGCCGGAATCCGGTCCAGAATGGACCGGCTGCGGTCGGGATCGGCGCGCAAGGCCTCGGTGTTATTAGTTTCGATGTAACCGGGGGCGATGGCGTTCACATTGATGCCCTTCGCGGCCCATTCGTTGGCCAGCAGCTTGGTCAGTCCCGCAACGCCATGCTTTGCGGCGGTGTAGGACGGCACGCGAATGCCGCCCTGAAAGGACAAGAGCGAGGCGATGTTGATGATGGCGCCGGGGGCTTTGCGGGCGGTGAGGGCGCGGGCAAAGGCTTGGGCGGTGAAGAACACCGCCTTCAGGTTCACGTCCATGACCTCGTCCCAGTCGGCTTCGGTAAAGTCCAGACTGTCGGCGCGGCGGATGGTGCCAGCGTTGTTGATCAGGATGTCGTAGTCGTGGCCGGTGAAGGTGTCGCGGGCGGCCATCGGGTCGGCGAAGTCGATCTGTATCGCGTCCGCGTCCGGGATCAGCGCCAGCGTTTCGGCGCAGTCGCGGCGGGCGGCACAGGTGACCCTTGCCCCCGCTGCCGCAAGCGCCACGGCGATGGCCTGACCGATGCCGGTATTCGCGCCGGTCACCAGCGCGTGGCGGCCTGTCAGCGAAAAGGGGTTCACCGCAGGTCCCCCATCCCCACCATTTCGACATCGCGGTAGTCGACGTTGTCGCCGGCCATGGCCCAGATGAAAGTGTAGCTGCCGGTGCCCGCGCCGCAGTGGATCGACCAGGGCGGCGACAGGATCGCCTCTTCGTTGGCGACGACAAGGTGGCGGGTTTCCGACGGCTCGCCCATCATGTGAAACACGCGGGCGTCTGGGGCGAGATCGAAGTAGAAATACGCCTCCATCCGGCGGTCATGCAGGTGGGCAGGCATGGTGTTCCAGACCGAACCGCCGTGGAACTGCGTGTAGCCCAGTACCAGCTGGCAGCTTTCCATCACCTCGGGGTGGATGAACTGGTAGATGGTGCGATGGTTGGCGGTTTCCGCAGCACCTGTGGTAAAGGATTTGGCATCGCCGATCCGCACCAGCCGCGCGGGCAGGCTGGCATGGGCGGGGGCAGAGGTGAGGTAAAAGCGGCCTTCGCCGGCAAAGGTGACGGGGCCGAGGCCGCGGCCAAGGTACAGCACATCGCCCTTTTCCATGGCATGGGTCTGCCCGGCCGCGCTGACGCTGCCTGCGCCGCCCACGTTGACGATGCCCATTTCGCGCCGGTCCATTATGCTGGCGGTGCCGCATTCCTTGACCTGATCCAGCGTCAGCACCGTTCCGCCGGGCACAGCGCCGCCGACGATCATCCGGTCATAATGGCTATAGATCAGGCGCATCTCGCCATCGGCAAACAGCCCCCCACCCAGAAAGGCGGATCGCAGCGCGGCGGTGTCCATGCCTTTTGCCTCGGCAGGCGACACGGCGGGGCGGATTTCTACGGTCAGCATCTGGTGTCCTTTACAGAAAATCGTCACGGCGGGGGGTGAAACTGTCGATCAATGTTCCGGCCTCAAGGCAGCGGCAGCCATGGGTGACACCGCCGGGGATTACAAAGCTGTCGCCGGGGCCGACCTCGCGGGCCTCGCCCGCCACAGTAAATGCAAAGCGGCCCGCGGCGACGTAGGTGGCCTGAACGTGCGGGTGGTTGTGCAGCGCGCCCTCGCCGCCCGTAACAAAGCGGAAGGCGACGACCATCAGGTCGGGGTGGTCTGACAGCACCTGGCGCGTGACGCCGGGGCCGGTGGATAGGGTGGGAAAGGTCATAGGGTCACCGGAAAATCGAGGGCAGCCACAGCGACAGCGCCGGGATATAAGTCACCAGCATCAGCGTGGCAAAGGCGGCACCGTAGAACGGCCAGATCGTCTTCAGAACCTGACCGACCCCGATCTTGCCCACCGCGCAGCCGACGAACAGCACCGCCCCGACCGGCGGTGTGCACAGACCGATGCCGAGGTTCAGCACCATGATCACCCCGAAATGCACCGGATCGACGCCAAAGGCGGTGGCGACGGGCAGGAAGATCGGTGTTGTGATCACGATCAGCGGCGACATGTCCATGAATGTACCAAGGAAGATCAGAAGCAGGTTGATCAGCAAAAGGATCACGATCGGGTTGTCAGAGAACCCCTTCATCACCTCGATCATCGTGGTGGGAACTTTCAGGATCGCCAGCAGCCAGCCAAAGGCCGCCGCACAGCCGATGACCATCAGCACCATCGCGGTGGTGCGGACAGCGGCAAAGGTGGCCGCAACAAAGTTCGACCAGTTCATCGTGCGGTAAGCGAAGACCGTGATCAGCAAGGCATAGACCGCCGCGATACAACTGGATTCCGAGGCGGTGAACACGCCGGACCGGACGCCGATAAAGATGATCAGGATCAGCAGCAGCCCCGGCACCGCGTTCAGCAGCAGCCCACCCAAGGCCCTGAAGCCGGGAAAGGGCTCGGTCGGATAGCCGCGCCGGGCCGCAACCAGCCAGGCCGCGACCATCAGCGACACCGCCAGCATCAGCCCGGGCAGGATGCCCGCGGTGAAAAGGTCAGCGATTGAGATGCGCCCACCCCCGGCAATGGAATAGATGATCATGTTGTGGCTGGGCGGGATCATCAGTGCGATGATCGACGACACCACGGTCACATTGACTGCGTAATCAACACCATAGCCGCGTTCCTTCATTTGCGGGATCATCAGACCCCCGATGGCCGAGGCATCGGCGGCGGCCGAGCCCGAGATGCCGCCGAACAGGATCGAGGCCGAGATGTTCACCTGACCGAGACCGCCGCGCATGTGGCCGACAAGACCGCCAGCCAACGCCACCAGACGGCGGGCGATATCGCCCCGCACCATCAGCTCGCCCGCAAAGATAAAGAAGGGGATCGCCATCAGGGCAAAGACCGAAACGCCCGAGTTCACCCGTTGGAACACCACGACCGGGGGCAGGTCCATGAAGATGACTGTGGCCAGCGCCGAAATACCAAGACAAAAGGCGACCGGCGTGCCGATCAGGAGGAGGGTGGCAAAGGTGCCGAAAAGGACCCACAGTTCCACGGTTCAGACCGCCTCTGCTGTGTCGCCGAAGCGGGATGTGGGCAGGCCCGCGGCGCGGCGCGCCAGACGTTCCAGCGAAAAGAGCACGATCAGCACTCCGCCGCCCACGATGGGGGCAAAGTCGATGGCGCCGGTAATGCCAAGCGACGGCAGCTTGATGTTCCAGGCTGACCCGGCCAGCTGACTGCCGAACCAGACCATGCCCATCCCGAAGCCGGTCACCGCCATGTCCGAGATCGAGAACAGCCACAGCTTTGCGCGCCGCGGCAGGATATAGATCAGGATGTCGAAAGACAGGTGATACCCCTCGCGGATCCCGACGGCCGCGCCGAGAAAGATGAACCAGCCCATCAGGATGATGGCAAACGGCTCGCTCCAGATCAGTGATGAGTTGAGGCCATAGCGAAAGACCACCTGCGCTGCGATGACCGCTGTCATCAGCGCCAACGCCGCCCCGGCCACCCAAAGCGCAGCCGTCGCCAATTGCCCCATGATCCGGGCCACCCGTTCCAGTCCGTCCTGCACGATATCCCCCCTGCCTGAAGCGGGCGGCCAATGGTGGCCGCCCGTGGTCGTGTCAGATCACTCGGTGCCTTGGATGCGGATCACGAGATCCTGCAGTTTGGGCGTGTTGGCGTGTTTCTGGTAGACTGGCACCATCGCCTCGATGAAGGGGGTCTTGTCGATGTCGTCGATGATCTGCACGCCTGCGGCGCGGATCTTTTCTTCGGACACCTTTTCGCGCGCGGCCCAAAGCTCGCGGTTGACCGGCACCGAATCCTTGGCAGCCTGACGGATCAGGGCCTGATCTTCCGGTTTCAGCTTGTCCCAGCTGATTTTCGACATGACCAGCGCCTCGGGCACGATCAGATGTTCGTTCAGCGTGTAGTAGCCGGCAACCTCGAAATGGCCCGAGGACTCAAACGACGGCCAGTTGTTTTCCGCCCCGTCGATGACGCCGGTCTGCAGCGCCGAATACACCTCGCCATACGGCATCGGGGTGGCATTCGCACCGAGCGCCGACATCATGTCGACGAACACGTCGGACTGCATCACGCGCACCTTCATGCCGGCCAGATCGGCCACCGAGGTGATCGGCTTTTTCGAGTTGTAAAAGCTGCGCGAGCCGCCGTCGAAATAGGCCAGCCCGATGAAACCGTGCGGCTCGAATGCGGCAAGGATTTCGTCGCCGATCGGGCCGTCCATCACGCGGTGCATGTGGTCGGTGCCGCGAAAGATGAAGGGCAGCGAGACGACCTTGGTTTCCTCGATGATATTGTTGAACGGTCCCATCGAGACGCGGTTCATGTCGATGACGCCGAACTTGGTCTGTTCGATCGTGTCCTTTTCCTCGCCCAACTGGGCCGAGTGGAACACATCGATGCAGATCCGCCCGCCCGAGCGTTCCTTGAGCATATCGCCCATCTTCTGCACGGCGGCCACGGTCGGATAGCCGTCGGGGTGGGTGTCGGAAGAGCGCAGCGTCACCTCGCATGCCGCAAAGGCGCCGGTCGCCATCGCGGCAGAAGCCAGCAAAGCTGCCGTCAGGGTCTTGAAGTAAGTCATTGATAGTCCTCCCATTGTTCAGTCTTAAAGTCGGTAGGCCTGTTTCGCCAACCGGTAGGCAAGGTCATGTGCGACCTCGAATGCCTCATCCTCGTCCAACCGGCCCTGGCTGATAAGCGAGGCAAGGAATGCACAGTCCACCCTGCGCGCAACGTCGTGCCGGGCGGGAATGGAACAAAAAGCGCGGGTATCGTCGTTGAAGCCCGCAGTATTGTAGAAACCAGCGGTTTCGGTCGTCATCTGACGGAACCGCATCATGCCTTCGGGGGAATCGTGGAACCACCACGGCGGCCCCAGTTTCAGCGACGGGTAGGCCCCGGCCAGCGGGGCCAGTTCGCGGGCATAGGCGGTTTCGTCGAGGGTAAACAGGATCACCGACAGGCCGGGCTCCATCCCCACCGCGTCCAGCATCGGTTTCAGCGCGCGGACGTAATCGGTGCGGGTGGGGATATCAAAGCCCTTGTCGCGCCCGAACTGCGCCAGCACCTGCGGCGAGTGGTTTCGCGCAGACCCGGGATGGATCTGCATAACCATCCCGTCATCAAGGCTCATCCGCGCCATTTCCGTCAGCATGTGGCCCCGGAACGCATCGGCCTGATCCGCCGTGCAGCGGCCCTGCAAGGCAAGGTCGAACAGCGCCGCCGCATCGGGCTGCGACAGGTTTTCGGTCCGCGCCGTCGCATGGCCATGATCGGTGGCGGTGGCGCCAAAACTGCGGAAAAAGGCGCGGCGGGTGCGATGCGCCCGCAGATAGCCCAGCCACTCGGTCGCGGGTTCGCCCGTCAGGTCGCCCAACTGCGCGACGTTTCCAGCAAAACCGGCGAATTCGGGGTCGATGACGGCATCGGGACGATAGGTTGTGACAACGCGCCCGTCCCAGCCGCTGTCGCCGATCATCCGGTGCCAGCGCAGATCGTCCAGCGGGCTTTCGGTGGTGGCGATTACCTCGATGTTGAACCGCTCGAACAGCGCGCGCGGGCGGAACTCGGGGCGGGTCAGGCAATCCGCGATATGGTCATAGGCGGCATCGGCATTGGCCGCAGAAAGCCGGTCGTGCCAGCCAAAGACGGTCGAGAACGCGTGGTCCAGCCACAGCCGGGACGGCGTACCGCGGAACAGATGGTAATGGGCGGCAAAGATGCGCCAGATCGCGCGCGGATCGGCCTCGACCGGCCCGGCATCGGCGCGCGGCACCCCCAGATCCTGCAGCGCGATGCCCTGCGAACACAGCATCCGAAAGACATAGTGGTCGGGCGTCACGAATAGCTGCGCCGGGTCGGGGAACGGCTGATCTTCGGCAAACCACCGCGGATCGGTATGTCCGTGAGGACTGACAATCGGCAAGTTCCTGACAGCATCGTAAAGACGCCGCGCCAGGGCCCGCAGGGCAGTGTCTGCCGGAAACAACCTGTCATCGTCCAAAGCCAAGATCATCCCCCCATCCCCTCGCTCGACGGACCATGGCCGAGCGAAGGCCTACTAGTCAAGTGATATGCCAGTTGCACTTTGGGGCCGCCCCACGTAGCGTGGCGTTCGAAGCTTCACGCCGGGAGAGGTCACGTTGCAAAGTGGGTTGCTTGCGCTGGAGCGGATCCAAAGGCCTTCGGTTGCAGATTCGGTGTTCGAAGAACTGAACCGGCAGATCCTGACGCTGGTTCTGGCACCCGGCCTGAAAGTCTCTGAGGTCGATGTGGCGCAGGCGCTGGGCGTGTCGCGCCAGCCGGTGCGCGACGCGTTCTTCCGTCTGTCCAAGCTAGGTTTTCTGACCATCCGCCCGCAGCGCGCGACGACGGTCTCGCTGATTTCCGAACGATCCGTGATGCAGGCCCGGTTCGTGCGGACCGCGATCGAACTTGAAACCGTGCGGGCCGCTTGCACAAAACTGACGGAAAAGGATTTCGACGTCCTGACCGCCATTCTGGACGAACAGGCCGGAACGGTTTGGCCAAGAGATGCCGAGCGGTTCCACCGGCTTGACGATCAGTTTCACCGCGAGATCAGCGAACGCGCGGGGCATGGCTATGTCTGGGACATCATTCGCGAAAACAAGGCCCATATGGACCGGGTGCGCTATCTGTCCCTGTCATTCGCCTCTGAACGCGCCTACTGCGAACACCGCGAGATTCTGGCCGCGATCCGATCCCGCGACGTCGACGCGGCAACGGCCGCAATTCGCCAGCACCTGATGCGCATCATCGATCAGATCGTGCAGATTCGTGCGTCCTACAGCACCTATTTCGATCAGGAAGACTGACCTTGCGGGTGGTCTGCATCGGAGAATGCATGGTCGAAATGGCCCCTGAAGCCGACGGCCGCTTTGTCATGGGCTTTGCCGGCGATACGTTCAACACGGCCTGGTACCTTCGCCGCGTTTTGCCGCAAGACTGGCAGATCGATTACCTGACCGCCATCGGTGACGATGCCATTTCCGTTCGCCTCGCCGCATTTCTGGCCACCGAAGGCATCGGCACAGACCATGTACGCCACATTGCAGGCGGCACTGTCGGGCTTTACATGATCACGCTGTCGGGGGCCGAGCGCGGTTTTTCCTATTGGCGTTCCACGTCTGCTGCCCGTCGTCTGGCCGAAGACGAAGGCGCGTTGCAACGCGCGCTGACGGGTGCGGACCTAGCCTATGTCTCGGGGATTACGCTGGCGATCCTGCCGTCAGCGGACCGGGCACGCCTGCTGGCCGCTCTTGCGGCAGCGCAGGCAGCCGGCACCCTGCTGGCGTTTGATCCGAACATGCGGCCGCGTCTGTGGCCCGATGTCGCCACGATGCGGCGCGAGGTGCAGGCAGCGGCCACCGGGATGGACATCGTGCTGCCCTCTTTCGATGAAGAGGCCCTGCATTGCGGCGATGCCAGCCCTGACGCCAGCGCGCTGCGATATGCCGACGCGGGCGCAGGGATGGTGGTGGTCAAGAATGGCGCAGAGGAAATCATCCTGCGGCAGGCCGGGCGAGAACTTCGCTTTCAACCGCCCGAGGCTGAACAGGTCGTTGATACCACCGCCGCAGGCGACAGCTTTAACGCGGGCTTTCTGGCGGCTTATCTGCGCGGTCGCCCCCTGCCGGAAGCCATGGCAGACGGCGCCAGACTGGCCCGCCATGTGATCTGCGCGCGCGGCGCTCTGGTTCGGCTGCCGCTTTGAAGATGGCACAAACATCCGCCTTGCAGAACGCCTCGTAGAGGGGTTTTGCGACTGCTACGGGCAGGGTGCAGGTTTCGGCCTGTTGCCTGCGCAGGGGACAGTAAGCGGATTTGCGGCACTGCTGCAATGAACCCGCAGCACCCGGAGATCGTGCCGTTGCGGGATCACGCTGGCGTCATTTGCACAATCCGATCTGACACAATCCGCATCGGACGGTTGCGTCATGCCTGGTGCCGCGTGGGCAGGCAGACCACAATGCCGACAACAACCGGCACCGACAATTCGATCCACATCAGGACCTGAAACAACGGATCGGGCCAGCCGACCCTATGATCAGGCAGCCGACACTGTCTGTCTTTGACCCGGAGCTTCTGGCACAGAAGCGCGGGGTACTTGCCCGGCTTAGGAAGCGGTGCCATTCTTTTTCACGCTGATCTTGTGCATGCGGGTTTCGACGCCCGCGCGCCCGAACAATCTTGGACATTACGGATCGAGGGCATGACAGCCGAGTTGAAAAACTGGTTCGGCGATCTGGCTCCCGGGCAGGCGGCTATTGCCCGGGATTTGCGGTCGCTGATCCTTTCCCGCGATGCGGCGCTGCGGGAAGAGTTGAAATGGGGTCAGCCCTGCTACTCGCGGAAAGCACTGATCTTCTACATCCAGAAGTCAAAAAGGTACGTCTCGCTCGGTTTCGGCCACGGTGCGATGCTGGATGATCCACTCGGTATTCTCGACGGAGCTGGCAGCCAGATGCGGCATCTGAAGTTTGCGGTCGACCAGACACCGGATTTCACCTACGCAGCTGGTTTCATCGACGCGGCGTTGGAACTGGGCCGATAGGTCTTGTGTCGCGGCGTGCGCGTGCAATCCGGCGGGGCGCATTGCGCGCGTGAAATCGTTGCGCCGACGCGCATCATGTGGCTTCCGAGACGGGCTTTAGCATTGCGGCGTGTCAGAGCTTGGTTCTTCCAAGGCCAGTATGGCCAGAAATTCATTGGAGCCGCGCACGGTTTGATAAATCCGCAATGGACGCAGCCGGATTTGGCGCATCCTGACCAACAGGGTTAGAATCTGGTCAAAGCTTGGCGGCGTGAATTGCCTTGCGTGAACGTCGACATATCCGCCCTTTGCGGCCTCCCATTCCACGATGGCCGTCGATACCCGCCCGGGACCGGTGTCGGGCCTTTCGCCGTGATCTTGGGCCCAATGCCGTACCGGGTCATTGTGCGTGGTCAAGGCGCGATGTTCGAAAATACTGGCAAGCGTGTGGACCTTTCGAGATCCAACATGCGCTTGCAGCACCGCAGCTATCGAACTGGGCGGCAAGAAGTGATCGAAACAATAGCGAATATCCGGCACCATCAGCGCATAGACACCCGTCGGTGTCAGCAGTTCACCAGCTGCCTTGAGATGGGCAATCAAGTCCGGAGTGTGTTCGATGGCATCGCTGGACAGCACAAGTTCATATCGTTCGGCAACAGACGCAAGATCGCCGGTTGGTGATACGTAGTCAATGAATGGAACGGCATCAGGATTGCGTCCCAAAGTTCTTGCGTCAGCCTGAAGTCCCGCCTGATCCAGCACATCGAAATGACGAACGCCGGGCGGTTGCAAAAGTCATTGATCAAATGCTCCAATTTCCATCGCCGGACGCATTGTTGCAAACAACTAAAGGAAATCGTGACGATCACGCATCAGCCCGGCCTGACGCCCCTCGGCCTTGCCGTGGTTTTCGTAACGCGCGCGCAGGGCATGTCGATCGAATTCCTGCAGATCCGCGTGCAGATTCCGGTAAGTATCGGGACAGAAAGCATCGGGAAATCTGTTAATTTGCAAGTTGATCCCGGAGAATGGTTCGAGCCGACGGACCGCCTACCGCGTGGCCCTCCAGATGTCAAACCAAGTGATGACCGGGTCCGGCTTTGACAGAACCTATGCCTCCGCTATTGCGTGACCCAAAGAATTCATGATCGTGTCATGCGTTTATGTGTACCAGCTTGGAAGCCAAGCACGACACCAGACTGAATGACAACGCGTGTACGAAGGTGTCAGCCTTACCTGATTTCCATAAATGACATGCAATAACGCGCAATCAGGAACCGGGTATCTGTTGGTGGCGATACCAGACCGACCGTGTTGACCAGATAGGCATGCAAGACGGACAGGGTCGCGTCATCAAGATCACTCAGGAAAGCAATCAATTCGCCATCTCGAATCTTGGAAATGTCGTGGCCTTTCCACCTGAAATCAATATTCAGCATGGAAAACAGCCACTCGACATCCGCCTGGTCGATCCCGCCTGCGATGAGGTGTTCTGGAACTGCGAACTCGCCCGGGAACAGAACGCGAAGATGTTCGATCATACGCTGTTTGGCAGCATGCAAGGCCCGTGACTCGCCAAAGTGCCGAACAAACCCGTCTGAGACATACTTGACCTTGATGGCTGCGGTAGAAAGGGCGACATTACCTTCTCCCTGTTGGCGCGGCGGGCTGACTCCCAGAGTGTGAGCAAAGTCGGCAACAATGTTATGCCCGTGCAGTGTATTTCGATCAAAAGGCCTGGCAACAATGCTATCCAGGCCGAATACCGTGATGAACTTTTCGAACCGTGCGCGATACATGGGTTTTTGAATGCTGGACTCAAATACGCCGCCCTTGATGTCTTCCTGCAGGGCGCTTTGCATGAACGAAACCGGCTCGCGCGCATACAAAATGACCGATGTCGTAAAATTGTTGCGTTTGAACAGATCGCGGATTTCCAGCAGGCCAGACAGCGGAATGACCGAAATATCTTCACCCGAGAAGACAAGATTGCCGTTGCAAGATCGGACGGTGTTTTCGATCAGTGCGCGGCAACTTTTCCGTTTTGCTTCGATAGCCTCCGGACCAAGGCCTGCGGCACGCCAGATGTGATAATTCTGGTGCTGATTCGAATACGCTGTGTAGAATGGGATCGAATGATTGGCGAATTCTAGATCTGCGTATTTGGTGTTTCCTTCGTCAAAGCCTGAAAACGCAGATTGGATCGCGGTCGTTCCGGTCTTATGCATCCCAACATGAAGGAAGATCTTTTTCAAATTTGCCATCCAGCCCGGAACTGCGCCATACCCGCGTCGACCAATTAAACATAATTCCGTTCATTTCAAGCGCATTTTGCCTTGGGCGTGACCGGCATGACTGTGACCGGTCGCATCGGCCGCCTGATTGAAACCGAGGCGTTGGTCGGCTTGGTCGCCGAGCTGGGCCTCTTGACCGACACGCTGACGCTGCGCGAAGCGGGCCTTGATGGACGCCGCATTGCGGACCTGTCGGGGCAGAAAACCCCGTCGATGGCGCGGCCCATACTCGCTTCGCGAGCCATGCCGACAGGAACCGCAAGTCGATTGCTGCGCTGAAAAAAGACAACGCGCGCCGGGCGAAGATTGTCTAACCTTCGGTGAAAAAGCGTCAAACCCGAAACAGATCAGGATCGGGCCGGGTCACTGAATCGAACACTATAAAATTGCTAAGTGGTGCTCAAGGGCTGCACCAACCCATTGTTCAAAAGTGTTTTTGTTCTGTTGAATATCACTGGTTTTCCATATTACAACAGACGCATCGTGGTTCGTTGTCTTGCAGTTTCTTGCTCTATCCAGCATCCTAGGGTCAGGACCCATTGATCTGCTTGAGGTGATCTCGGCAGCGTGATTCAAGCTCCCGAACTGATGGGGGTGACGATGAGCAATCTTTTTTTTTGGCTGACCGAAGCACAGATGGCCCGGCTTCGGCCGTTTTTCCCGAAGAGCCATGGCGTGCCGCGCGTCGATGACCGCCGCGTTCTGAGCGGCATAATCTTTATCAACCGCAATGGCTTGCGGTGGTGCGATGCGCCGAAGGAATATGGCCCGCCGAAAACGCTCTACAATCGATGGAAGCGATGGGGTGACAAGGGCATCTTCGCCCGGATGATGGAAGGGCTGGCCTCCGAGGCGGCCGTTCCGAAGACGGTAATGATCGACGCGACCTATCTCAAGGCACACCGCACGGCGACCAGCCTGCGGTCGAAAAAGGGGGCCTGACGACCAGCGGGGCCGTCTGATCGGCCGGACGAAAGGCGGCATGAACAACAAGCTGCATGCCGTGACCGATGCTGATGGCCGCCCGATCCGCTTCTTCATGACTGCGGGCCAGGTCAGCGACTACACCGGCGCGGCCGC
>JBBRCF010000030.1:0-30631 GCA_038205135.1 Rhodobacterales bacterium | reverse complement strand
ACATCGCCGCCCTGCGGCGGCTGGCCGCCACCAGCCCCGGTGCGGCGGAAACCGGCCGCGAAGCCGGGTTGACCCAATCGCTGGTCACCCCGTCCGCCCAAGCGCCCACCGATCCGTCGGCCAATCCGGCGCTGAACGATTGGCGGCGGACACGCCCCACGATCCGCCCGACATCGGGGGCTGACCTGCGCTGACCGCACGGGACTGTGACAATACGCGCCTGCGTTTTCGGATTGGCCCAGGCGCTCAGGCAGTCTATCCTTGAGGAATGATAACAGAACTCGGTCACTTCGCCCTCGTCCTCGCCGCGCTGCTGGCGGTTGTTCAATCCACTGTGCCGTTGGTCGGCGCCGCCCGGCGCTGGCCCGGCTGGATGGCCATCGCAGAACCTGCGGCGATCTTGCAACTGCTGTTCGTCGGATTTTCCTTTGCCGCGCTGACCTATGCGTTCGTCACCTCGGACTTCAGCCTGAAGCTGGTGGTGGATAACTCACATTCATTGAAGCCGATGCTGTACAAGGTGTCGGGTGTCTGGGGGAACCACGAAGGCTCGATGCTGTTGTGGGTGCTGATTCTGGCGCTTTTTGGTGCTGCTGCTGCGTGGTCGGGCGGCAACCTGCCGCCAACATTGCGGGCCCGCGTGCTGGCGGTGCAAGGCGCGGTGTCGGTGGCGTTCTACGCCTTTATCCTGTTCACATCGAACCCGTTCCTTCGGATGGCGGTGCCGCCGATGGACGGCCAGGACCTGAACCCTTTGTTGCAGGACCCCGGTTTGGCGTTTCACCCGCCGTTCCTGTATCTGGGCTATGTCGGGCTATCGATGACTTTTGCCTTTGCCGTCGCCGCCCTGATCGAGGGCCGGGTCGATGCCGCCTGGGGTCGCTGGGTGCGGCCTTGGACGCTTGCTGCCTGGGTATTTCTGACCATCGGCATCGCGTTGGGATCGTGGTGGGCCTACTACGAATTGGGCTGGGGTGGTTTCTGGTTCTGGGATCCCGTAGAAAACGCGTCATTCATGCCCTGGCTTCTTGCCACTGCCCTGCTGCATTCCGCCATCGTGGTGGAAAAACGCGAGGCGTTGAAAAGCTGGACCATCCTGCTGGCGATCATGGCGTTCGGTTTTTCGCTGATAGGTACATTCATCGTGCGTTCGGGCGTCATCACGTCTGTGCATGCCTTTGCCAATGACCCGGAACGCGGTGTTTTCATCCTGTTGATCCTGGCGGTTTTCATAGGCGGGGCATTGACCCTGTTCGCCGCGCGGGCCGGTGCGATGGATTCCAAGGGCGTGTTTTCGATGGTCAGCCGCGAAAGCGCACTGGTGGCGAACAACCTTCTGTTGGCGGTTTCGGCGCTGGTGGTGTTTGTCGGCACGTTGTGGCCGCTGTTTGCCGAAATGGCCTTCGATCGCAAGCTGTCGGTCGGACCGCCATTCTTTGACGCGGCATTCACACCGTTCATGATTGCGCTCGCGGTGATCCTTCCGCTCGGATCGGTCATGCCGTGGAAACGGGCAACGTTGGCGAAATCGGTGCGCCTGATGGTCCCGGCCCTGATCCTTGCGGTGGCGACGCTGGCGCTGATGTTTGCGGTGCAAACGGGGCGGTCGGCGATTGGTCCGGTCGGGCTGGCGCTTGGCGTCTGGCTGGTTGCGGCGGCAGTGATCGACCTGTGGTCGCGCACCGGCACGACCGGGGCAGCCCGCCTTTTGCGCCTGCCGCGCGCCGATTGGGGCAAGGCAGTCGCCCATGCCGGGCTTGGCGTCACCTTTATCGGCATCGCCGGGCTGACGGCCTATGACGTCGAAGATGTGCGCACCGCCAGGATCGGCAAACCGTTCGACGTTGCCGGCTACACGGTGACCCTGCAGAATGTCGAACGCCAGGAGGGTCCGAATTATCTTGCCACGGTCGCCGAACTGTCCGTCGCGCGTGGGGATCGGGTCGTCGCTACCGTTTACCCCGAAAAGCGGGATTATCCGGTTGCGCAGATGCCGACGACCGAGGCGGGCATCGACAGTGGGTTCTGGCGCGATCTGTATCTGGTGATCGGTGATGCGCAGGATGACGGAGGCTGGGCCGTGCGGACGTATATCAAGCCCTTTGCCAACTGGATCTGGGGTGGTTCGATCCTGATGTCGCTTGGTGGCCTGCTTAGCCTGACGGACCGCCGCTATCGTGTTGCCGCCGGGGCGCGTCGCTCACCTACCATGGCAGTCCCGGCCGAATGAAACGTCTGGGACTGATCATCGCGTTGCTCTTGGCCGGGGTGGCGGCGCAGGCTGTGCAACCCGATGAAATCCTGCCTGATCCCGTGCTGGAACAGCGCGCGCGCGATATAAGCAAAGGTTTGCGCTGTCTGGTCTGCCGCAACGAATCCATCGACGAATCGCATGCTGATCTGGCGCGTGATCTTCGGCTTCTGGTGCGGGAACGGCTGGTTGCCGGCGACAGTGACCGCGAGGCGATCACGTTCATCGTGGACAGGTTTGGCGAATATGTGTTGCTTAAACCGCTGACCGGCGGGTCCAATTGGCTGCTGTGGGGCGCGGGACCGGCCATGCTGATCGTGGGTCTGGGGGTTGGCTATGGGTTTCTGCGGCGTCGTAACACCGCGCCAGAGGCCGCAGCGGCCCTGTCCACCGAAGAACAGGCGCGGTTGCGCGACATTCTGAACGACTGACGTAGGGTTTCGCCTTTTCCTACCGGGCGGGTCGGGTAACCTGCGCCACGGGCAGGGAGGACACCAATGGATTTTCAGACAATCACCTATGCTTTGACCGATGGCGTGGCGCTTTTGACGTTGAACCGCCCCGACAAGATGAACGCGCTGAACACCCAGATGCGGGCGGAAATCGCCACCGCCGCCGGGCGGGCTGGGTCAGAGGCCCGCGTGCTGGTGATAACCGGGGCCGGGCGCGCCTTTTGTTCCGGCCAAGACCTGTCCGATCGTGCCACCGGGCCCGCGATCGATCTGGAACGCACGCTGCGTGACGAATACGGCCCGATGTTGCGCGCGATCTACGATTGCCCGGTGCCGGTGATTTCGGCTGTCAACGGTGCGGCGGCAGGGGCAGGGGCAAACCTGGCGCTGGCTGCCGATGTGGTGATCGCGACCGAAAGCGCCTATTTCCTGCAGGCATTTACCCGGATCGCCCTAATCCCCGACGCCGGTGGCACTTACTGGATGACCCGTGGCATGGGCGCGGCCAAGGCGATGGGCGCAGCGCTGTTCGCCGACAAGATCAGCGCACGGCAGGCCGATGACTGGGGGCTGATCTGGCAAGCCGTCGCGGATGCCGATTTCGCCGCCCATTGGCAGGCCCGCGCTGCGCATTTGGCGACTGGCCCGACGCTGGCCTATGCTGCGGTGAAACAGGCGATCCGCGCGTCCTGGGACAATACATTGGCAGACCAGTTGGACCTGGAAGGCCGCTTGCAGGGCCAAGTCGGCGCGAGCCGCGATTTCCGCGAAGGCGTGACGGCTTTTCTGGAAAAACGCCCCGCGAAATTCGAGGGACGTTGAATTGGCGTCCCGTCGTGCGCATTGCGCACGACGGTAGTTTGCGTTTGCGATCAAACCGCTGCGGGCAGCATCTGAAGCTGGACTTGCGCCAGGGTAAAGGCCGTGCCGACACCCTGAATGATCATCACCGGCTGGCCGTTATCACGCAACGTCGCATCCTCGCCCTGATAGGTGACACTCAGGTCCGCCAACAATGCCGAGCGGGCTGCATAGATGATGACATCATCGGCCAGATCGAAATCCGTCACGACCGGGGCACGGCTGCCCAGCGTCCATTGGCCGCCGACAAACGTGTCGCGGCCTTCGCCCCCCGACAGACTGTCATCGCGGCCGCCGATCAAGGTGTCCTCTCCGTCCTGTCCGCTCAGGATATCGGCGCGGTCGGTATCTTGCAGGCCTTCGGGAATGGCGGTCAGGATGTCAGTCAGGCTGGCGCCGCCGGCGGCAAGTGTCAGGGCCGCGCCATCGAAAAATGCGCCGCTGGCCAGCAGATCGTCTCCACCGCTGCCAATCAGGGTATCGGCCCTGAAATTGTCAAAGATCACGTCATTACCCAGCCCGCCGCGCAACAGATCGCTGCCTGTGCCGCCGGTCATCGCATCATCGCCGTCGCGGCCCAGAACCACGTCATCTCCTGGCCCGGCCTGCAGGGTATCATCTCCATCGCCGCCCATCAGGGTGTCCTCACCCTCCAGCCCGACGAGCGAATCGTTGCCGGCAAATCCGAACAGGGTATCGGCGGCAGCAGTTCCGATCAGCGTGTCATCGCCGCTGCCCGCGCCGCCATTGTTCGGCCCGTCGTCGATCTGCACCAGGTTCACGTCTGCCGCCGTGAGGGTCGAGGCGGTGCCGCGCACGATCGCCAGCACCGTGCCATCCAGCAGGATTTCCGAATCCCCGGTCGCCGTGGCACGGACCAGCAGTTCTGCCGCAGTCAGATCGCCCGCGACGGCGACGGTGATTGCATCATCCGCCGCATCGAAATCCGCAATCACGGCCGGACGCGCCGGGTCGATCCATGCGCCCAGCAGGAATTCGTCATCCCCTTCGCCGCCGGTTCCTGTATCGGCACTGCCAAGGATCAGGACATCGTCGCCAAAACCACCCGACAGCGTATCGCCTTCGTCCGGGTCGTTGTCCGGCAGCGACGTCAGCAGGTCGTCGCCTGTGGCAAGGTTCGTGGTGCCGATATCGACCCCCACCAGAACATCATCGCCCAAACCGCCTGAAAGCTGGTCCGCGCCACGGTCGCCGATCAGGATATCGTGACCATTCGCGCCTTGCAGCACGTCATCACCGGCACCTCCGAACAGGACGTCCTGATCATCACCACCAGAAATGAAATCTGCACCCGCATTTCCCAACAACAGGTCGCGTCCGGCGAGGCCCAACAGGGTATCATCACCGGCGCCGCCCCTCAGCGTATCCGCACCTTCGGTGCTAACCAGACGGACTTCCTCATCGTCGCCCGGCGCGGACGGGCCGTCCGATCCGCCATCTGACCCAAACAATTCAAATAAAAGTGCAGCCGTAGCCCCAGTGGCCAGCAGCCCCAATAGAACATACCCTACTATCACGCACCCCAAGTACGTTGCGCGCCTGACCATAGGTGCACCGCAGCATGATGGGCTGCGTCCGATGACCTGCCAAGCAATTTCTCAGGCGGTTCAAGGGGCATCCGGAACTACGCGTGAACAATTGGCGAGTTTGGTGTTGATTGTTCGGGGTCCGTAAACAGTGATCCGCAGGCGGCGCTAAGCCGCGCGGCGCCAAAATTTCACGATGACGCGATTTGCGTCATAGCCCAATGGCATGTTGCGCAGCACGGCGGCTGGTCGTCCGTCGGCCAACACGGTGACATCGCCGCTCTCTGGGTCGGTGGCGGTGGTCAGGGTCGGCGCCGCGGTGCCTTCGCGGTAGGTGTAGGTCAGGATATCTTCGTCCGGGTCAAAATCGGTTACCACGACCGGGGGGCCGTCCTGCCCCCAATCGCCGGTGGCGATTTCATCGGCTCCGTCGCCCGCGGTCACCGTGTCATCCGGCCCGGCGACGATCGTGTCGTTGCCCGTTCCGGCATCGATGCTGTCACCTTCGTCGGCGACGGCGTCGAAGGCATAGACAAAAACGATATCGGCAAAGCTGCGCGCGGTGTCCAGCGACGCGTTCAGTACGGCGACGTCCACCAGATCGGCGGCTTCGATGAAATCATCCCCGGGTCCGGCATCGACGCGATCAGCCCCTGGCCCGGGCAGGATCACATCATCCCCATCACCACCGCTGATCACATCATCACCGTCGCCGGCGAAGATCCAGTCGGTGCCGTCGCCGCCCGAAACCGTGTCATCGCCGGCGGCGGCCACCAGCAAATCCGCACCACCACCGCCCGCCAGCGTGTCATCGGTGGCGCCGCCTTCGATACGGTCAGACCCGTCGGTGGCGCTGTCGCTGACATCACCCAGCAACATTGGGCCGATCATCCCCAGCATCATCAAGGCAAGCAACAGACCCATGCGATTCTCCGACGTTTACGGTCAGAGAATGGCGTGGTGCGCATGAACATCTGGTGAACACGCGAGGTCGCGTTTTGTGCCTGTCAGCCGACGCGTTGCAGGATGATCTCGTTGACCTCCAACCCGCCACCGCCCAGCGGGCTGGTCAGGGTGGCGACGCGCGTTCCGTTCAGCAGCAGTTCGGTGATCAGATTGTCATCATCTGCATCGCGCAGGGCCACATCGGGCGGTGTCGCACCGGTGTACCGGACCACCAACAGATCTTCTTCGGAATTGAAATCGGTGATCGTCACGGCATCATCTTCGGTCCGGACCCATTCGCCCAGTTGGAATTCATCCGACCCGTCGCCGCCGGTTGCGGTATCGGCGGCCCCGATCAGGATGCTGTCATCGCCCGCGCCGCCGTCCAGCAATTCTCCGCGTTCTGCCGGGTCGCCGATATAGGTTACCGCGCCGGGCAGGCCCTGTGCGTAGGCAGTCAGAGTTTCCGGCGTCAGTTCCGCACTCAGGATCTGCGGACCCAGCAAGATGTCATCGCCGGACCCGCCCAGAAGGGTGTCCTAGCCGCCGTCGCCAAACAGAACGTCATTGCCAACGCCGCCCTCCAGCAGATCGTCACCCGCGTCGCCCAGCAGGTCGTCATCGCCCGAATAGCCCTTGATCGTGTCGTCTCCACCGTTGCCGAACAGGATATCCTGACCCTTGAACCCGATCAGCAGATCGTCGCCGGCCGCGGCTTGCAGCAGGTCGTCGCCATCGGTGCCTTTGACCGTGGTATCGCCCGTGTCGGTCCCGGGGCCCGTCACCCGGGCATCGTCACCGCCGTCAAACAGCGCAAACAGCGATCCGGCGGCCAAGAGGCCTAGCAGCGCAAACAAGATCATCGGACGAACCTCATGCCAACTTCAACCGCACGCATAGTTCACCGGCCAAAGAATAAGACAAAGAATACCCGCAATTTGGCCGCTTTTCGGCTTTTGTGAAAACAATGGCTGCGGCTGTTCGGGACTGTAACGAAAATGGCAACGCCGCCCCGGTCATGGGGCGGCGCGACGTCAGAATGCAAATGCCGGAGTGCCGCGACTCAGCGCGTCTCGATATCCGTGTAATCGCGCAGGGTTTCGCCCAGATACAACTGGCGCGGGCGGCCGATTTTCAGGTTCGGATCGGCGATCTGTTCTTTCCACTGGCTGATCCAGCCGACAGTGCGCGACACGGCAAAGATCGGCGTGAACATTGAGGTCGGGAACCCCATCGCTTCGAGGATGATGCCCGAATAGAAATCGACGTTCGGAAACAGCTTCTTGTCGGCGAAATAGTCGTCCTGCAACGCGATGCGTTCCAATTCTTTTGCAACCTGCAACAGCGGGTTGTTGGTGACGCCCAGCAGGTCCAGCACCTCGTCCGCCGACTGCTTCATCACCGTCGCACGGGGGTCGAAATTCTTGTAGACCCGGTGGCCGAACCCCATCAGGCGGAAGGGGTCATTCTTGTCCTTGGCGCGGGCGATGAATTCCGGAATCCGGTCTACCGAGCCGATTTCCTTCAGCATTTCCAGACAGGCCTGATTGGCGCCGCCGTGCGCCGGGCCCCACAGACAGGCGATACCGGCCGCGATGCAGGCAAACGGGTTCGCGCCGGACGACGACGCCAATCGCACGGTCGATGTCGATGCGTTCTGTTCGTGGTCGGCATGCAGGATGAAAATGCGATCCATCGCGCGCGACAGGATCGGGTTCGCGTGGTACGGCTCGGCCGGCACCGCAAAGCACATCGACAGGAAATTCGACGCGTAATCCAGTTCGTTGCGCGGGTAGACGAACGGCTGGCCGATCGAATACTTGTAGGCCATCGCGGCAATCGTCGGGACCTTGGCGATCAGACGGATCGCGGCGACTTCGCGCTGCCATGTATCGTTGATGTCAAGGCTGTCATGATAGAACGCCGACATTGCGCCGACCACACCGACCATTGTCGCCATTGGATGCGCATCGCGCCGGAAACCCCTGAAAAAGTTGTGCATCTGTTCATGCACCATGGTGTGCCGCGTCACGCGGTTTTCGAAATCTTCCAGCGCGGCGGCTGACGGCAGTTCACCGTACAGCAGCAGGAAACAGACTTCGAGAAAATGCGACTTCGACGCCAGCTGGTCGATCGGATAGCCCCGGTGCAGCAGCACGCCTTCGTCACCGTCGATAAAGGTGATCGTCGATTCGCAGGCTGCGGTCGAGGTAAAGCCAGGGTCGTAGGTAAACACGCCTGCCTCGGCGAAAAGTTTGCGGATATCGACCACGTCCGGCCCGGCTGTCGGGGAATACATCGGCATTTCAATGGTTTTTCCATCGAAGCTCAGCGTTGCGGTCTTTGTCGGTTGCATCACTACGTCCCTCCTGTCTGGCCGGGGGCGCGCTGCACCCGTGCGGCATTCTTGATTGTCTCGGATTTATGCCGGGTTAACCGCGCCATCTGGTTCAGGCGCCTCCGGTTCTATTTTCCGCCGCGTCGCCCAGACGGGCAAGCGTTTCGTCCCGTCCCAGCACCAGCATCATGTCAAATACCGAAGGTGTGGCCGTCCGTCCCGCCAGCGCCGCCCGAAGCGGGCCGGCAAGACGGGCGAATTTCATCCCGCGGTCTTCGGCGAACTGCGCAGTAGCTGCCTCGATATCCTGCCGCGACCACGTAGCATTTTGCAACTGCGGCGTCAATTCGAGCAGTATACGACAGGATACATCATCCAGCAGCTCGCGGGCCTTGTCGTCCGGGCCCACCGGGCGTCCGATCAGGGCAAAGTGCGCCTTTTCAAGCAGTTCAGGAAATGTCCTCGCGCGGTCTTTCAGGTTTGGCATGGCGGCCAGCAGGCGATCCGTCTGCAGAACGGTCAGGGCGGGTGCGCCGGTTGAGTCCAGATAGGCCACGGTTTCGTGCAGCAGTGCAGCATCCGCCATGCGTGCGATATGTTGGCCAGACACATGATCCAGCTTCTTGAAATCCAGTCGTGCGGGCGCGCGGCCGATGGCGTCCAGATCGAACCATGCCTGCGCCTCGGCATCGGTAAAGATCTCGTCATCGCCATGGCTCCAGCCCAGACGGGTCAGATAATTTCGCATGCCGGCGGCGGGATAGCCCATCGCCTGATACTCCTCGACACCCAAGGCCCCGTGGCGTTTCGACAATTTCTTGCCGTCCGGCCCGTGGATCAGCGGGATATGCGCCCAGACCGGCACGTCCCAGTCCATCGCCTGATAGATCATCATCTGCCGCGCGGCATTGTTCAGGTGGTCATCGCCGCGGATCACATGGGTCACGCCCATGTCATGGTCGTCGACCACCACGGCCAGCATGTAAACGGGTGTGCCGTCGGACCGCAGCATGACCATGTCGTCCAGCTGGTCATTGCGGATCACCACATCGCCCTGCACGCGGTCGCGGATCACGGTTTCGCCGCCCAAAGGCGCCTTGATGCGGATCACATGGGGCGCGTCGGGATGCGTTGCGGGATCGGCATCGCGCCACGGGCTGCGATACAGCGTGGACCGCTTTTCGGCTTCGGCTGTGCCGCGGAACGTCTGGATTTCTTCCTGCGTGGCAAAGCACTTGTAGGCTTTGCCTTTCGCCAGCAGGTCATGCGCCACGTCGGCATGGCGCGGTGCGCGTTCGAACTGGCTGATCACGTCGCCGTCCCAGTCCAGCCCCAGCCATGTCAGCCCTTTCAGAATCGCGGCGGTAGCCTCGGGGGTGGACCGCGCGCGATCGGTATCCTCGATCCGCAACAGGAATTTCCCGCCGCGCCCGCGGGCATACAGCCAGTTGAACAGCGCGGTCCGCGCGCCGCCGATATGCAGATAACCGGTGGGCGACGGCGCAAAACGGGTCACGACGGGCGAATGCATGCGGCCTTAACCTTTTGCTAATCAAGTCCGGGGCAGATTGGGGTCTGTCTATCGGCCACAACGAGGCAGGACAAGCCTTCGGGACAGGACAAGCCTTGCAGGTCTGGCGCATGCTGAACGATCACTGGATGGCCCAACGCGGCCATCTGTTCCCATGGACTCCGGTGCTGCTGGCCTTCGGGATCGGCGCCTATTTCCTGTGGCCGCACGAACCGGGGCTGTGGGATTATGCGCTGGCGGTGGCGTTTGGTCTGGCCGGGTTAGTGGCTGCGCGACGTTTGCCAGAGGCGGGGGCGCCGCTAGGGGTGGCTATGGTGCTGGTGGCGCTGGGATTCGGCGTCGCGGGTGGACAATCGCACCGGGTAGCCGCCGAGGTGCTGACGATGCGCTACTACGGTCCGGTGCAGGGCCGCATCGATTTCATCGACCGGTCGCAGCGCGACGTGCTGCGCCTGACCCTGACGGAGGTTGTGCTGAACCGGGTCGCGCCCGACCGCACCCCCGCCCGCGTACGCATCGCCTTGCATGGCGATGCGGCCGCATTTCAGCCGATACCGGGGCAGGTGGTGCTGGTCACCGCGCATCTGGCCCCTCCGGCCGCCCCCAGTGAACCCGGCGGTTTCGATTTCCGCCGTCATGCCTGGTTTCTGGGCCTTGGCGCGGTCGGCTATGCCCGCACGCCGGTCATGGTGTGGCAAGAGGCGGCGGGCACCGGCATTGACGCGCTCCGCATGCGCATGTCGGCGCGCATTCAGGCCGTGCTTCCGGGGGAAACCGGCGGGTTTGCGGCCGCGCTGGCCACCGGCGACCGGTCCGGCATGGGGCAAGCCACCGTCGAGGCGATGCGGATCACCAATCTGGCGCATATCATCTCGATTTCCGGGCTGCACATGACGATCGTGGCCGGATTCGTGTTCGTGGCCGTCCGGTCAGGGCTGGCGCTGGTGCCGGTGCTGGCGCTGCGCTTGCCGGTCCGGCGCATCGCGGCGCTGGTGGCCATGGCGGCTGCGGCATTCTTTCTGGCGCTGTCGGGCGGCGGGGTGGCCACCGAGCGGTCCTTTCTGATGACCACTGTGGTTCTGGCTGCGATACTGTTCGACCGCCGCGCGTTTTCCTTGCGTGCGGTCGCACTGGCCGGGCTGGTTGTGCTGGTGGCCCGGCCCGATGCGTTGAGCGGCCCGAGTTTCCAGATGAGTTTCGCCGCAACCATCGCCTTGGTGGGGATATTCACCCAGATCGCCGACAGCGATTGGCGCCCGCCGGTGCCCCGCTGGGTGGCGGGCGCGATAATGTTGGTGCTGTCGTCGCTGGTGGCCGGGCTGGCCACTGCACCGTTTGCGGCGGCCACGTTCAATGTCATGTCGCATTACGGCCTGCTGGCCAATCTGTTGACCGTCCCGCTTTATGGCGTGCTGGTGATGCCTGCAGCGGTCATCGCGGTGTTGCTGATGCCTTTGGGTCTGGAGGCGCCACCGCTGTGGGCGATGGGGCTGGGTCTTGACTGGACGCTGATCGTCGCGCATGAAATCGCGTCCTGGCCAGGCGCCCGCAGCGCCATTCCGGCGCCGCCGGGCATCGCGCCGCCGCTGATCGCGCTTGGCGGGCTGTGGCTGTTGTTGTGGCAAGGCCGGCTGCGGGCCGCCGGTGTGCTGCCGATCCTGCTGGCGCTGGTGCTGTGGCAGGGTGTGGAACGCCCGGTGCTGCTGATCGCCGACGACGCCGGCCTTGTCGGCGTCATGACGCAAGAGGGCCGCGCGCTCAGCAAAGGCAGGGGCGCGGGCTTTGCCGCAGAAAGCTGGCTGCAGAAAGACGGCGAACTGCCCGACCAGATCGGCGCGGCGGCACGCTGGCAAATGCCCGAAGTGGCAGGGTTGCGCCTGCGCCACCTGACCGGCACCGCACGCGTGGCCGCGGCGACCTGCACGTCGGATGAATGGCTGATCGTCAACGCCGAACCGCCCGCCGGCCTGCCCTGCAAGGTGACCGGGCCGCGCGATCTGGCGTTGACCGGTGCCATGGCGATTTATGCCGATGGCCGCCAGCAGACCGTGCGTGAAACCGACGGGCGGCTATGGTCGCCCTTGCCGCAGTCCGAAACACTGCCTGGGGCCCAAGCCTTGCCTGAGGCCCAAGCCTTGCCTGGGGCCCAAGCCTTGCCTGGGGCCCAAGCCTTGCCTGAGGCCGAAATTCCTCCGCAAGATGGTCCGCTGCACACGGTTGCGTCGGATCAGTAGGTCCGGATCAGGCCCACCAGCTTGCCCTGGATCTGCACGCGGTCCTCGGGCAACACGCGGGTTTCGTATTCGGGGTTCGCCGCTTCCAGTGCGATCATGCCGCCTTGGCGGCGATAGCGTTTCAGCGTGGCTTCGGCGTCATCGACCAGCGCCACTACGATGTCGCCGTTTTGCGCCACCTGGGTTTCGCGGATCACCACCACGTCGCCATCGTTGATGCCGATGCCGGTCATCGAGTCGCCCTTGACCTCCAGCGCGTAATGCGCGCCCGCGCCGGACAACATCGCGCCCGGAACCGCCACGGAATGCGACGCATGCGAAATGGCCTCGATCGGCACACCGGCAGCGATGCGTCCCATCACCGGCAGTTCGACCGCGGCCACTGCCGTTAGATCCATTGCACCACGGGGGCGCGGCGCATCGGGGCGGTCGCCGTCGATGAGGCGGGGGGCAAACCCCTTGGTGGCTGTGGCGACCTCGGCCTTGCCCATCCCGATTTTTGCGGCCTCGGATCTTGCAGCCAGCATCACGTCGGGCAGTTTCACTATTTCCAACGCCCGGGCGCGATGCGCCAGCCGCCGGATGAACCCGCGTTCTTCCAGCGCCGTGATCAACCGGTGGATGCCGGATTTTGAACGCAATTCCAGCGCATCCTTCATCTCGTCGAACGACGGCGGCACGCCGTCGCGTTGCATCCGGGCATGAATGAATTCCAGCAGATCAAGCTGTTTCTTCGTCAACATGGCGCGCTCCCTGACTTATCCGCAACAGATTATTAAGGAATGTTCTACGCATGTTCACGTTTTGTGTCAACCGTCTCGGTCAGAGCGGCAGATACGCGACGATCTCACCGATCGCGCGCGGTCCATCGCCCAGCGGCCGGATCAGCAACGCATCGGCGGCGGCCAGCACAGTCAACAATGCGCTGTCCTGCCGACTGTCCGCGGTAATGCCATCGGCCGTCAGCCGCGCCCGCATGTAATGTTCGCGCGGACCATTTGCGGGCAGGGCGGCCAGCAAACGTGCCCGGCTACGCGGTGCGGGCGTCGCGGGCAAACCCTGCATCGCGGCCAGCACCGGGGCGACGAACACCTGGCCACAAACCATCGCCGACACCGGATTGCCGGGCAACCCGATCAGCATCGCGCCGCCGATCCGGCCGGCCATCAGCGGCTTGCCCGGCCGCATGGCCACCTTGTGAAATCCCAGGGTGCCGCCAAGGCTTTGCACCACCGGGGCGACCAGATCGTGATCACCCACCGATGCGCCGCCTATGGTCACGATCAGGTCGGCGCCGGCGGCAAGGTCGATCGCCTGCACAATTGCGGCATGGCTGTCGCGCGCGATGGGCAACACGCGCACCCGCGCGCCCGCCGCGACACACAATGCCGCCAGACCAAAGGTATTCGACGCCACGATCTGGTCCGGGCCGGGTGTCTCGCCGGGCATCACCAGTTCGTCCCCGGTGGAAATCAGCGCGACCTCGGGCTGGCGGGCCACCATGACCCGTGCCGCGTTCATCGCCGCGATCAGCGCCACGTCACCGGCCTTTAACAGGCGTGGCGCAGGCAGGCTGGCACCGGCGGCGAAATCCGCGCCGGCGGGGCGGATATTGTCGCCGTCACCGGGGGCGCGCGCGACCGTCAATTCGGTTGAAATACGCATCGTATCTTCCTGAATAACAACAAAAATCGCTCCTTCAGGTACGGGTGCGCCAGTAAAGATGCGCAGCGCCTCGCCGGGCAACAGCCGTCCGGGCCAGGCCCGCCCGGCCTGCGCGTCGCCCACCACCCGGAACCGGTCGCCCGCCGCGGGGCGCACAGCCAACGCGTAGCCATCCATCGCTGACGCGGCAAATGGCGGTTGGGCGCGGCCGGCGACCACAGGCGCGGCCAACACCCGACCGGCCGCATGGCGCAGCGCCACATCCTCGGCAGGCAGGCGCGGCGCAAGGGCGAACAGCGCGTCGAGCGCTTCGGCAACCGTGATCATGGCGCGGTAAAACGGCCGGATTTGCCGCCATCCTTCAAGGTCACCCGGATGCCACCGATTTCCATCGTCTTTTCAACGGCTTTCACCATGTCGAACACCGTCAGTGCGGTCACGGACACCGCCGTCAGCGCCTCCATCTCGACCCCGGTCTGGCCCGAGGTCTTGATGGTGGCCACGATCCGTACGCCGGGCAGGCCGGTATCCGGGGTCAGGTCCAGCGTCACCTTGGTGATTGGCAGCGGATGGCACAACGGGATCAAATCGGCGGTACGTTTCGCGGCCATAATGCCCGCTAGCCGCGCGACCCCCAGCACATCGCCCTTGCCCGCCCGGCCATCCATAATGATCGCAAGGGTTTGCTGCGTCATCTTTATGTAACCCTCAGCGACTGCCACGCGGGCAGTCACGGGTTTGTCGGACACATCCACCATATGCGCCGCGCCCGCACCGTCGAAATGGCTCAACCCGGATGGTTGGGTCATCCCGCACCCCCCGGTGTCAGCGGGTCAGCCAGGATAGCGCGTGTCGCCGCCGCCACGTCCGCCGGGCGCATCAGGCTTTCGCCGATCAGGAACACCCGCGCGCCGTAAATCGCCATATCCGCCAGATCGGCGGGGGTGAACAGGCCGGATTCGGAAACGATCATCCGGTCCCCCGGCACATGTTTCGACAGGCGCCGCGTGGTATCCAGCGAGGTTTCAAACGTGTTCAAGTCGCGGTTGTTGATGCCGATCATCCGCGATTTCAGCCGCGTCGCGCGGTCCAGTTCGGCTGCGTCATGCACTTCGATCAACGCGTCCATGCCCCATTCGGTGGCCGCAGCTTCCAGCTCGGCCGCCAGCGTGTCATCGACGGACGCCATGATGATCAGGATGCAATCGGCGCCCAAGGCGCGCGCTTCGGCGACCTGATAGGGGTCGTACATGAAATCCTTGCGCAAGACCGGCAGGGTGCAGGCGGCGCGCGCCTGAACCAGAAATTCTTTCGCACCCTGAAAGCTGGGCGTGTCGGTCAGCACCGACAGACACGTGGCCCCACCCGCCGCATAGGCCACAGCCAGCGCTGCCGGATCGAAATCGGCGCGGATCAACCCTTTGGACGGGCTGGCTTTCTTGATCTCGGCGATCAGGCCATACCCTTTTCGTGCCGCCTGAAACAGCGCCTCGGCAAAGAGGCGCACGGGCGGGGCGACGCGGGCGCTGGCCTCGATGTCGGCCTGTGACGTCGCTGCCTTGTCGGCGGCGATCTCGTTCAGCTTGTAGGCCTTGATGGTGTCCAGAATGGTGGTCATGCGGCGGTCATCCTTCGCGCGTGGCGTTCACAAGCCGCGCCAGACATTCCTGCGCGGCGCCGCTGTCAATACTGTGGCGCGCGCGGGCCACGCCGTCTGTCAGGTCGCTGGCCGCATCGGCGATGACCAGCGCGGCGGCGCTGTTCAACAACACCGCATCGCGGTACGCCCCCGGAGCACCCTTCAGCAGCGCGCGCAGGGCGGCGGCGTTCACCTCGGGCGTGTCACCGGCGATCTGGTCGAACGGGTGCACCGGCAGGCCGAAATCCTCGGGGTGCAGTTCCACTTCGCGCACCGTGCCATCGGATTCAAGTGCAGCAATCCAGGTGATGCCAGTGATCGTCATTTCGTCGGTGCCGTCCGATCCGTGCACCAGCCACGCACGGTCCGACCCCAACTGCCCCAGCGTTTCCGCCATCGGCCGGATCAGATCGCGCGAAAACGCGCCGGTCAACTGGCGTTTCACCCCGGCCGGATTGGTCAGCGGCCCGAGGATGTTGAAAATAGTCCGGGTGCCCAGTTCCGACCTGGCCGGCATTACATGTTTGGTCGCCGGGTGGTGCATCGGCGCCATCATGAAACCAATTCCCGCCTCTTTCAGCGCTCTTTCAACGACTTGCGGCCCGACCATCACGTTGATGCCCAGATGCGTCAGCGCATCTGCCGCGCCCGATTTGGACGACAGGTTGCGGTTGCCGTGTTTTGCCACCGGCACGCCCGAGCCCGCTACCACCAGCGCAGCGGCGGTCGAGATGTTCAGAGTTTTCTTGCCGTCCCCGCCGGTGCCGACGATGTCGATGGCGCCCGCCGGAGCATGCACAGGCACGCATTTCGCCCGCATCACCCGGGCAGCGGCGGTATATTCCGTCACCGTTTCGCCTCGCGTCCGCAGCGCCATCAGAAACCCGCCGATCTGTGCCGGGGTCGCCTCGCCCTGAAACAGGATCTGGAACGCGGCCTCCGCCTCGGCGGCTTGCAACGGTCCGGCGGCGGCGGCGGCGATGAGGGCTTTCAGCGCCTCGCTCATGCCGGGACCCGCGCCAGGTCCAGAAAATTGCGCAGCATTGCGTGACCATGTTCGGAGGCGATGCTTTCGGGGTGAAACTGCACGCCATGGATCGGCAGGTCGCGGTGCTGCAACCCCATAATGGTGCCATCCGCCAGCCAGGCGGTGATTTCCAGACAATCGGGCAGCGACGACCGGTCAACGATCAGCGAATGATAGCGCGTCGCGTTCAAGGGCGATGGCAGCCCGCGAAACAGGCCGGCACCTGCATGATGCATCTGACCCAGCTTGCCGTGCACGATTTCGTGGCAACGCACCACCTGGCCGCCGAACGCCTGTCCGATGGTCTGATGCCCCAGACAGACGCCCAGCAGCGGTGTGCGGGTTTCCGCCGCCGCTGCCGTCAACGCAAGACAAATGCCCGCCTGATCCGGATCACAGGGGCCGGGTGACAGCACGATGGCCGACGGGCGCAGCGCCAGCGCCGCCTGCACATCCAGCGCATCATTGCGGCGCACGACAACCTCGGCCCCAAGTTCCCCAAGGTAATGCACCAGATTGTAGGTGAAGCTGTCGTAATTATCGATCAACAGAAGCATGGGCGCGTCTTTCATGGCCGATCTTGAAACCACGGTCCGGATCGGGCAGGTTTTGACCGGGAATTCCGGCCGGTCAGATAATGTCGGGGCTGGAGGCCAAGCCACGATGCAGAGTATAGTTGTTCAGGCTTGCGCAGGACCGTCAAGGGGGCCATCGCCAGGTCTGATTTCCGGACGGCGCACCCCGGTGCCGTGCATCCCGACCAACCGGCGCAACCGGCCGCGCAAGAACCGACAAAAACAGGAGAAGGCATGGCACGTGGTCTAGCAAGCGGCATGATCTGGGGGGCGTTGACCTCTGCCATGGGCGTTGGGGCCTTGTCGCTGGCGGTGGGGTTGCCGTCGGCACCCGATCGGATGGACGCAGCCCCGACACCCGTGGTCATGCCCGCTCCGGCGCCCGACACCGTCAACCCGGAAACCCCTGCGCCCGTGGCGGGCGGGGGGACCAATTCGGAACAGTCAGCCGCGCCCACAGCCCCGCCAATACCCCCGCCGCGTACCCGCGCCGCACCCGTCACTGCCACCCCGGCAGTGCCGGGGACGGTCGAAGCCGCCCCTGCGGCCCCGCAGGCAACCACGGACCCCGCGCCGCAGCCGCAGGTAGCAGCCCCGGTCACCGCCCCCGCAATAACTTTGCCGACACCATCCGACATCACCCCCGGGGTCGTGCCCGCGTCCCGCGAGGCCGGGACAGCGCCTGGTGAATCCGGTCAGGCCGCTGCGCCAGCGGCGCTGGTCGCCCCCCCGGTGGAAACCGGTGAGCCCGTTCCGGCAACGGCATCGCAACCGGCCGCTGCGCCTGAACCGGTCCTGCCGCCCGAAACCGCGGCAACCATCATTCCGCCGGCCGTTGTCGCGGCCATGCCGGAAACCGGTGCGGTTACGCCGGAAACCGGTGCGGTTACGCCGGAAACCGGTGTGGTTACGCCGGAAACCGGCACGCCCGGCGCCGTGGCACAACCCGGCGCTGCCGCTGATGACCCGGCCACAGATGATGTGTCGCCAGCGGCCGAGGCCGACGAGGTCCCTGAAACCGCCCCGGATTCCGCCCCGGAGTCTGCCCGGATCATCACCGGCCTGCCGCAGGCGCGCACGCAGGGTGTGCCCGCCATCGGCACGCCGGCGACGCCCCTGACCGAACGCGACAGACCCGTCGTCACCGCCGGTCCAAAGGCCATCGACACCCACGCGGCGTCGTTTGCCAATCCTGACAACAAACCGCGCATGGCGATCGTGCTGATCGACCGGGGCGACAGCCCGGTCGGGCTGGAGGCGCTGCGCGCGTTTCCCTATCCGCTGAGTTTCGCTGTCGATCCGTCGCGCAAGGATGCCAAGGCCGCCATGGCGCGATACCGCGCCGCCGGGTTCGAGGTGCTGGCTCTGGCCGACCTGCCCGAAGCCGCGACCGCTCCGGATGTCGAACAGGCGCTGGCCGCGATCCTCGCCACGCTGCCAGAAACCGTCGCGGTGATGGAAGGCGACCGCAGCGGCGTGCAGACGACGCGCGAGGCTGCCGATCAGGTCACCGCGATGCTGGCGGCCTCTGGTCATGGTGCGGTGTTCATGCCCAAAGGGCTGGATACCGCGCGCAAGCTTGCGGAAAAGGCCGGCGTCCCGGCCGCGACGATCTTTCGCGATTTCGACGGTGCGGCGCAGGATCCGGGCACGATCCGGCGTTTTCTGGATCAGGCCGCCTTCAAGGCCGCGCAGGATGGTCCGGGCGTGATCATGCTGGGGCGGTTGCGGCCCGAGACGATTTCGGCCCTGCTGCTATGGGGGTTGCAGGACCGCGCCGAACGGATTTCGCTGGCGCCGGTATCTGCAGTCCTGCGCGGCGAGTGACCGCGCCCACAGTGCAGGATTGAATGCCCGACCGACCAAAAGGCAGGGTCCAGAGCCTGATCAGGCTCTGGTGCCATACCCCGGCGATCATCCGCGCAGGATCGACCGCCCGGCGTATTCTGCCGTTTCACCCAGCATTTCTTCGATGCGGATCAACTGGTTGTATTTCGCCAGCCGGTCCGACCGCGCCAGCGACCCGGTCTTGATCTGACCGCAGTTGGTGGCCACCGCCAGATCGGCGATGGTGGTGTCCTCGGTTTCGCCGGACCGGTGCGACATCACGTTGGTATAGCCCGCCCGATGCGCCATCTCGACGGCGCGCAGCGTTTCAGTCAGCGTTCCGATCTGGTTCACCTTGACCAGCATCGAATTGCCCACGCCCGCCTTGATCCCGCGTGCCAGCCGTGTGGGGTTGGTCACGAACAGGTCGTCGCCCACCAGTTGCACGTGGCCGCCCAGCGTGTCGGTCAGCATTTTCCAGCCGTCCCAGTCATCTTCGGCACAGCCGTCTTCGATCGACAGGATCGGGTAATCGGCGCACAACTGCGCCAGATAGGCAACGTTCTCGGCGGCGTTCAGCGTCAGGTTTTCGCCCGACAGCACATATTTGCCGTCGCGGTAATATTCCGTCGCGGCGCAATCCAGCGCCAGCATGATGTCCTCGCCTGGGGTATAGCCCGCGGTTTCGATGGCCTTCAGGATGAAATCCAGCGCGGCGCGGGTGCTGCTCAGGTTCGGGGCAAACCCGCCCTCGTCGCCCACACCGGTGGCCAGTCCCGCCGCATGCAGGTCTTTTTTCAGGACATGAAACACCTCTGACCCCATCCGGACCGCCTCGCGGATATCCGATGCCGACACTGGCATGATCATGAATTCCTGAATGTCGATCGGGTTGTCGGCATGTTCGCCGCCGTTGATGATGTTCATCATCGGCACCGGCAGCACCCGCGCGGACGTGCCGCCGACATAGCGATACAGCGGCTGCGCGCAGAAATCCGCCGCCGCCTTGGCCACCGCAAGGCTGATGCCCAGAATCGCGTTCGCGCCCAGCCGGGATTTGTTCGGCGTGCCGTCGATCTCGATCATCGTCATGTCGATGGCGACCT
This sequence comes from Rhodobacterales bacterium, assembly GCA_038205135.1. Taxonomy (GTDB): domain Bacteria; phylum Pseudomonadota; class Alphaproteobacteria; order Rhodobacterales; family Rhodobacteraceae; genus UBA9554. The sequence continues at coordinate 10,633 of JBBRCF010000030.1, read as the reverse complement.
GTTCGGTTGCGTCCATGCCCACCAGTTCTTCGGCCAATTCGCCGTTGACCGCCGCACAGGCGTCCAGAACGCCTTTGCCGTGGTAACGCCGTTTGTCGCCATCGCGCTTTTCCACCGCCTCATGTGCGCCGGTTGATGCGCCTGACGGCACGGCGGCGCGGCCCATGGTGCCGTCTTCCAGCGTCACATCCACCTCGATGGTGGGGTTGCCGCGGCTATCGAGGATTTCGCGTGCGTGGATGTCGATGATCGTGCTCATGGGGCGCTCCTTCGGCGGCTGATGCCATTGCCGCAGGTCCTAGCCGGGCGCCGAACGCAGGGGAAGGCTGGTTGCGCAAACAGCCGCTTTATCAGGCGTTTCGCGCCGCCCGCGTCAGCCGCCGTTCGCGCAGCAGCGTATAAAGTCCCGACCCCACGATCAGAGCCGCCCCCGCCAGCGTCAACAGATCGGGGCGTTCGCCAAAGAACAGCGCCCCGATGATCAGGGCAAACAGCATCCGCGAATAGCGAAACGAGGTGACAAAGGCGATGTCCCCCAACCTGCTGGCGGCCACGATGGCATAATACCCCAACAGCCCGCACAGCAGCGCCGCTGCCATGAACCCCCATTGCCAGGGCAGAAACGCCACCGGCGCCTGTCCGGTCAGCCAGAACATGAACAATCCCGCCGGGATCAGCATCGCAAAACCCCAGGCGGACAGTTGCATCGAACTGACATCGCGGGCCACGGTGCGCGTCGCCAGATCGCGCAGGGCAAGCCCCACCACGGCAATCACCGCATAGATCGACCGGGGGTCGAAATCCGCGGCCCCGGGCCGCACGATCATCAGAACACCCGCAAAACCCACGCCGATCGCCGTCCAGCGCCGCCAGCCGACCGAGGCCCCCAGAAACAGTGCCGCCCCCAGCGTTACCGCCAGCGGATTTGCCTGAAAGATCGCTGATGCCGACGAGATCGGCGTCAGCGCAATGGCCGACACAAACCCCAGCGTGCCGACGATTTCACCGACATTGCGCAGCAGCACGCCCCGCGTCAGCAGGGCGGGCGACAGCAGCGCCTCGCCACGGGCACGGACCGCGATGCCAAAGGCCAGCGCGCCCCCCAGCCCCAGATACAGGATCAACTGTCCCAGCGGCACACCGGCCTCGGCCAGTTTCTTGATGAACAGGTCCTCGATGGCAAAGGCCAGCATTGCGGCCACCATCAGCAATGCGCCGCGCGTGTTGTCCATGCCGCCCCCCTGTTCGCGCCCCACTGCTAGCGGTGGTGACGCCGCAAAGATAGCCCGCGAGTCTACGGGCGGCCATGCGTCTGGATCATGGCTGCGGGCCGTTGGGTGCGGTTACCTGTGTCGGGTGGCCCCAAACCCTGCCACCGTGTCACGCCATCGTCGCGCCACGCGCAACCTGACATTGACATTCACGCCGCAATGCCGCATGGACACCGCGTGGGTCCGGCAGCGTGAGCCGGTCACGGCACAAATGTGCAAACCGGGGGGTCCGATGTGACCCCGGACCGACACAAGATTTTCCCAAGATCACGCCTGGGAGACGCGGGAACCGCCCCAATGGCACGAGGCCGCGGGGGTTTGCGCCGCCCGCAGGCTCAGGACGCCGACCCGTGCATCGGGCGGCCCCCATTTGTCCGTGCATTCGCGCGGTCGGAAAGACGACCTATGACTAAACAATTCGAAATGATGGGGCTCAGTGCCCATTTGTGTGAACGCCTGGCTGCGCGCGGCATCACCGAACCCACCCCGATCCAGACCCGCGCGATCCCGCCGGCCATGGAAGGCCGCGATGTGCTGGGGCTGGCGCAGACCGGCACCGGCAAGACGGCAGCCTTTGGCCTGCCGCTGCTGTCGCGCCTGACCGAAGAGCGCAAGCATGCGTTGCCAAAAACCACCCGCGCGCTGATTCTGGCGCCGACCCGCGAACTGGTACGCCAGATTGCCGAAACGCTGGAACATCTGGCCGTCGGCACACCGCTGAAGATCGTCACCGTCGTGGGTGGCGTGGGTTTTGTGCCGCAGGAACGCGGTCTTGCGCGCGGTGTCGATGTGCTGGTGGCCACCCCGGGCCGGTTGATGGACCTGATCGGGCGCAAGGCGCTGCGGCTGGACCTGACCCATTTCCTCGTGCTGGACGAGGCCGACCAGATGATGGACCTGGGGTTCATCCACGTGCTGCGCCAGATTGCGGCGATGCTGCCCAAAACCCGCCAGACCATGCTGTTTTCGGCCACCATGCCGAAACAAATGGAAGAAATCGCCGCCGCCTACCTGGATCGCCCGGTGCGCGTGCAAGTCAACCCGTCGGGCACGACGGCGGCCAAGGTGACCCAAGAGGTGCATTTCGTCGCCAAATCGGTGAAATCCGAACTGCTGATCGAACATCTGGACCAGCACCGCGATGAATTGGCGCTGGTGTTCGGGCGCACCAAGCATGGCATGGAAAAACTGTCGCAGCATCTGGAAAAGGCCGGTTTTGCCGTCGCCTCGATTCATGGCAACAAAAGCCAGGGCCAGCGCGACCGCGCCTTGGCGGCGTTCCGGGCCGGGACCGTGCGGGTGCTGGTGGCGACCGATGTCGCGGCGCGGGGGCTTGATATCCCCGAGGTGCGCTATGTCTACAACTACGAACTGCCGAACGTGGCCGAGGCCTATGTGCACCGCATCGGCCGCACGGCGCGCGCCGGGCGTGACGGCAAGGCCGTGGCCTATTGCGCCCCCGAGGAAATGGGCGAGTTGAAGGACATCGAAAAGCTGTTGAAGACACCGCTTGCGATCGCCTCGGGCCGTCCGTGGACCGGGCCGGTGGCAGATGCCGCCGCGGCCGCTGTCAAGGCCGCAGCCCGCAGCGCCGCACAAGGGCGCGGTCAGGGCCGCGGACCGAAACCGCAGGGCGCCGGCAAGCCGCAAGGCGCTGGTGCGGGCCGTCCGCAGGGATCGAAACCGCAGGGCGCAAAGCCCGCGATGCATCCCGGTCTGGTCCGTCCGGAAGGCGCGAAACCGAACCGTCATCGCCGCAACAGCGGCGGCGGCGCCAAGGCGCGTCAGGCGTAAATCGCGCGCAAATCAGGCGGGAACGGCCTAGCCGTTCCCGTTCACGAACCGATAGGCATCCGCTGCCGCGCGGCGGATAGCATTCGATTTATGCACGGTTTCCTGATATTCCGCCTCGGGGTCGCTGTCATAGACAATGCCGCCCCCGGCCTGGATATACAGTTTGCCATCCTTGACGATGGCCGTGCGCAACGCGATGCACATGTCCATGTCGCCGCCCGCGCTGAAATAACCGCAGCCGCCGCCATAGATGCCGCGCTTTTCGGGTTCCAGCTCGTCGATGATCTGCATCGCGCGCACCTTGGGCGCACCTGACACGGTGCCCGCAGGCAACCCCGCCAGCAGCGCCGACAACGCATCCTCGCCCGCCGCCAGTTCGCCCACCACGTTCGACACGATATGCATGACATGGCTGTAGCGTTCGATGATGAACGTTTCGGTCGGGCGCACCGTGCCGATGCGCGAAACCCGGCCCACATCGTTGCGGCCCAGATCCAGCAGCATCAGATGTTCGGCCTGTTCCTTGGGGTCCGCCAGCAATTCCGTCTCGTAGGCATCGTCTGCTGCGGGCGTGGCACCGCGGGGCCGGGTGCCGGCGATCGGGCGGATTGTAACCTCGGACCCAAACACCCGCACGAGGATTTCCGGGCTGGCGCCGACCACCTGAAACCCGCCGAAGTTGAAGTAGAACATGAAGGGCGACGGGTTGGTACGCCGCAGCGAACGATAAAGTGTGAACGGCGGCAGCGGAAATTCCTGTGTCCAGCGCTGTGACGGCACCACCTGAAAGATGTCGCCGGCGCGGATGTAGTCTTTGGCCCGTTCCACTGCCGCATGATAGCCGGCTTGCGTGAAATTTGACGCCGGCGGCGCGATTTCGCGCGCCTCGCCCAGATCGCGCCGCGCCTCGGGCAGCCCGCGTTCCAGATCGCGCACCGAATCCATGACGCGTTCCGCCGCCTGCGCATAGGCGGCGCGGGCCGATTGACCGGGCACGGCCCACGCAGGGGCGACTACCGTCACTTCGCCTTTGACCCCGTCCAGCACCGCGATCACCGTTGGCCGCAGCATCACCGCGTCAGGCAGACCCAGCGGGTCGGGGTTGACGTCGGGCAGATGTTCCACCAGCCGGATCATGTCATATCCCAGATAACCGAACAGCCCGGCCGAGGCGGCCGGCAACCCGTCTGGCAGGTCGATCCGGCTTTCTGTGATCAGCGCCCGCAGCGCGTCCAGCGGCGCCGCCTCCTGAATCTCCCAGGCGTCGGGATCGAACCGAGCCGACCGGTTGATACGGGCCACGGTGCCGTGGCACTGCCAGATCAGGTCGGGTTTCATCCCGATGATCGAATAGCGCCCGCGCACCTCGCCGCCCGTCACCGATTCAAGCATGAAGGCATCGCGCGCCGCCCCGGTCATTTTCAGCATCAGCGACACCGGCGTGTCCAGATCGGCGGCCAGCCGCGCGAACACCACCTGATTGCGCCCCGCAGCATGGGCTGCTGCAAACGCGTCGAATGCCGGGGTCAATTCCATCGCTGCGATCCTTACTGCTGGTTCGCATTCACCGCGTTGATCGCGGCCTGGTCCAGTCTGACGCCCGCGCGGCGCTGGATGTCCACGGCAAAGGCCCCGAACACGTCCTGTTGCAAACCGGCGTCGGCCTGTCCCGCAATCTGGGCGCGCAGTGCGGCGATGGCCGGATCGTTCAGGTCCGGCGCCAGATCGTCAATGAGCCGCACCATCGTGGCAGCCCCGAAGGCGGTCACTACCGCTACCTCGCCGGGTTGCATCGCAAACACCCGGGTCATGAAATCGGGGGGCGTGCCAAGGATGGCCGCGCTGCGGGTCGCCCCGTCTTCGCGGGTGGCGGTCAGGCCCAGCCCCGCAAATGTCGTGCCTTCCAGCAGACGTGGCGCCAGCGTTTCGGCATAGGCGGTCAGCGCCGCTTCGGTGCGATCGCCTTCCCAGATCGCCTGCACACGATCGGCGACCTGATCATATTCCTGCGGTCGGGCAGGGATCTCTGCATCCAGCCGCAACGCGACGAAACCGCCGTCATCCAGCGGCAACAGGCGCGGGAAATCACCGATGGCGACTGCGGCGGCGGCGGCGTTGAAGGCGGGATAGGCGGCGATGCCTTCGCTTGCGTCCAGGAACCAGTCGATGGTGCTCATTTCCATCGCGGTTTCGGCCGCGACCTCGTCCAGCGTCGCCCCACCGGCCATCAGGTCGTCGATGCCTTGGGTATCCAGTTCGATCTGGCGCCGCGCGCGGTCCAGCGCCAGTTCTTCGCGCAATTCGGGCTGGGCGTCTTCAAAGCTGATCGCCTCGGATGCCAGCACGCCGTTCATGCGAAACAGCGCCGGGCCAATCGGGCTGTCGAACGGACCGACGACCTGGCCGGCATCGGCGGCAAACACCGCATCCGCCGCTGCACCCAGACCCTGACGCCCGACATCGCCCATATCCACGTCATCGAGCGTCAGGCCGCGGTCGGTCACATAATCGTCGAACTGGCGGCGACCGGCCTCGATCTCGACCTTGGCGGTTTCAGCATCGGTGGCGGTGCCAAAGGCCAGACGTTCGACCAGCCGGCGTTCCGGCCGATTGAACTCGGCGGCGCGCGCGTCATAGGCGGCGCGCAGGCTGGCCTCGTCGACCTCGACGGTGTCGATCAGCATTTCCGGGGTCAGCCAGACATAGGTGATCCGCCTTTTTGCGGGTTCCTGAAACCGGTCGCGGCGTTCCAGAAACCAGGCGCGTAATTCGGCCTCGTTGGCCACGGGCAGGGGGGCTGGCAGGTCTTCGGGCGTCAGGCGCGCATGTTCGAACACGCGCCGCGCACCGGCATAGGCCACCAGCGCATCGGCATAGGCATCGGGCATCGCGACGCCGCCTGCAATGGCGGCCTGCATCAGGCTGCGGGCGCTGTCGGCACGTACGCGGGTTTCGAAATCGGGTTCGGAGTACCCGGCCTGGTCCAGCGCAAAACTGTAGGCGTCCCGGTTGAACCTGCCATCGGGCCCCTGAAACGCCGCAATCGCAGTCAATTCTCGGGCAAGGTTTTCATCGCCGATGGAAATCCCGGCCACTGCGGTTTCATGATCCAGCGCGGCCGCGCCTACCAGCCGTTCCAGTGTGCCCCGGTCAACACCAAATTCCTGCGCCTCGGCAAAGCTGAGGCGTTGGCCGGTCTGCGCCTCGATCGCACGCAGGTCTTCCTGCAGGGCGCGCGAGTAATCGTTCACCAGGATCTGCTGGTCGCCCACGGACCCGATGCTGCGGATCGTGCCACCCAAACCCGAAACACCGAATCCGGCCAACCCCAGTATCAGCAACCCCAACAGGATCCAGACAAAGATGGTGCCGATGCTCTTGGATTTTTTCATGACGCACCTTTGTGAAATATTTGCTGCTGCTGTCTAGTGGCCCCCTGCCAGCGGGGCAAGTGGCATGGGCGCAACCGGCAGAACGGCCACCGGCCAGACGTGATCAAACGGGCACTTTGGCACGGGGCAGGTCAAGGGCTGCAAGCCGGCGATACAGATCCGCGATCCCGCCCGCGTCGATATTCGCAAAGGCGATGCGCAGGCCGCGCGCGCCCATCGGGTCGCCCAGCGGCGTGAACATGGTGCCGGGCAGGGCAAGGATGCCCGCGGCTGTCACCAACCGTTTGGCCAGCGCATCGGACGGCAGGGCAAAGGGGTGTTCCATCCAGGCGAAATAGGCGCCGGCACCTGCCAGACGCCAGCCTTGTGCGGCCAGAACCCCGAAACCGGCATGTATCGCGGCGCCACGCGCCAGAATCTCGGCCCGTTCACCCGCCAGCCACTTGCCAAGGTTCTGCATGCCCCACAGCGCCGCGTGCTGCGCCATCTGGTTCGGACAGATCGTGACGGTATCGAGGAATTTTTCCACCTCCGCCAACCGCGCGGGGCTGGCGGTGACGGCCCCCACCCGGTGACCGGTCAGGCGGTAAGCCTTGGAAAAGCTGTAAAGCTGCACCAGCGTCGCGTCCCAGTCTGGCCGGGTCAGCAGGTCATGCGGGGCCCCCTCGCGACTGTCGAAATCGCGGTATGTCTCGTCCAGGATCAACGTCAGGCCGTACGCGCGCGCCAGATCATAGAACGCACCGACCAGTTCGGCGGGGTATTCGACGCCACCCGGGTTGTTGGGCGTGACCAGCACGATGGCGCGGGTGCGCGGCGTGATTGCGGCCGCGGCATCCGCGACGCGGGGCAGCAGGTCCGGTCCCGGTGGCAAGGGCACGGCGTGCACGCCCGTCATGTCCAGCCACATCTTGTGATTGAAATACCACGGCGTCGGTAACAGCACTTCGTCGCCTTCGCCGGTCAGCATATCCATCACGGCACAGAACGCCTGATTGCATCCGGAGGTGATCGCGATCTGATCCGCGCTGACCGCGCCACCGTACATCGCAGCGGTTTGCGCAGCGACTTCGGCCCGCAGGGCGGGCAGACCCAGAACGGGACCGTACAGATGTGCCTCGGGCACCTCCATCACGACGCGGGCCATTTCGGCGCGCAGCGCGGGATGGGGCGGTGCCACGGGTGCGGCCTGACTGACGTTCAGCAACGGGCGTTCAGCCGGAAAGCTGACACCATCCAGCCAGCGCCGTGCCTGCATGACCGGAGGGGCAAAGGTAGCTTCGGTACGGGACAGGGTCATGACGGGCCTCCGGTTTCAGATCCGGCCTCCGCGATGCGGCCCCGGATTTCGGCAAGTTGCAGGCAGGATATACGGGACGGCCCGGTCAGTCAGTGCCACGGATCGGCTGCACATATTGCAGCGCCATGTCCCACGGAAAGAAGATCCAGGTGTCCTGGCTGACCTCGGTGATATAGGTGTCGACCTGCGGCTTGCCCTTGGGTTTGGCATAAACGGTGGCGAAATGCGCGCGGGGATACAGCGCCCGCACCAGTTCCAGCGTGCGACCCGAGTCCACCAGATCATCGACCACCAGAATGCCGTGCCCGTCGCGCATCATCGCGGCATCGGGGGCTTTCAGCACCAGGGCCTCGGTCTGGGCTTGATGGCTGTAGGATTTGACGCTGATCGTATCGACGGTGCGGATGTCCAGTTCGCGCGCGACGATCATCGCGGGCGCCATGCCGCCGCGGGTGATGGCGACGACGGCGCGCCAGTTGCCATCCTCGGGCCCTTGGCCCTGCAACCGCCACGCCAGCGCTCGGGCGTCGCGGTGGATCTGGTCCCATGACACATGAAACCCGCGTTCGTGCGGCAGACGGTCGGATCCGGCGTTGGGTGTCGTGGTGGGTGTCATTCCTTGCGTCCAGTCACCGCGTCAATGTCGGGGGCATCGACTGCTTTCATGCCGACCACATGATACCCGGCATCGACATGCAGGTTTTCACCGGTGGTGCCACTGCCCAGATCGGACAACAGGAACAGCGCGGCCTTGCCGACCTCGTCTTGCGTCACGTTGCGGCGCAAGGGCGAGTTCAGCTCGTTCCATTTCAGGATATAGCGGAAATCGCCGATGCCGGATGCGGCCAGCGTCTTGATCGGGCCAGCGGAAATTGCGTTGACGCGGATGCCGTCCTTGCCCAGATCCTCGGCCAGATATTTGACAGACGCCTCCAGCGCCGCCTTGGCCACGCCCATCACGTTGTAATGTGGCATCACCCGTTCGGCGCCGTAATACGTCAGCGTCACAGCCGATCCGCCCTGCGTCATCAATTTTTCGGCCCGCTGCATGACGGCCGTGAAACTGTAGCACGACACATCCAGCGTCATCAGGAAGTTTGCCCGCGAGGTGTCGACATACCGCCCGCGCAATTCGTTCTTGTCGGAAAACCCGATGGCATGAACGATGAAATCCAGCCGGTCCCAGTCCTGCGCCAGTGCGTCAAAGGCCGCATCGATACTGGCCTCGTCGGACACGTCGCAATCATACAATTTGGTGACCCCCAGTTCGGCGGCCAGCGGTTCCACCCGTTTGCGGAACACATCGCCCATATAGGTAAAGGCGAGTTCCGCCCCGGCACCGGCGCAGGCCTTGGCGATGCCCCACGCGATCGACTTGTCATTGGCAAGCCCCATGATAAGCCCGCGCTTGCCGGCCATGAGCGTATTGGTCATCCCTGTTCCCCGGTTAGGTTCCCGCTAGTTTGACCCTTTACGGGACCTGTTCGCTGTCATCAAGTGCGGCCCATGGGGTGCCACACCGACTGTTGCGCCCGCGATGGGCCAAACCAGACCAAACCAGGCCAAACCAGGCTGGCCCGCAAGAAACAAGGAAACCGACCCATGACCGACAGAACCGGAATTTTTGCAGGCGACGACCCGTTCGTGCTGGCGCAGGCCTGGCTGACCGATGCCGTCGCCTCCGAGCCAAATGACCCGAATGCCATCGCGCTAGCCACCGTAGACGCAGACGGGCGCCCGAACGCACGCATGGTGCTGCTGAAAGAGATCGAGGTTGACGGTGCGGGGCAGGGCGCATTTGTGTTCTACACCAATTACGACAGCGCCAAGGCTCGGGAAATCGACGGTGCGGGCCATGCGGCGTTCGTGCTGCACTGGAAATCCCTGCACCGCCAGATCCGCGTGCGGGGCCGCGTGGTGCGCGAAGACGGACCCAAGGCGGATGAATATTACGCCTCGCGCAGTCTGAAAAGCCGACTGGGGGCATGGGCGTCGCAACAGTCGCGGCCGCTGGCGGGACGCTCCACCCTGCTGGCCGAGGTTGCAAAGGTGACAGCGTTGCACGGCCTGAACCCGACGCGCCCGCCGCACTGGGGAGGCTACCGCATTCAGCCATTTGAAATCGAATTTTGGGCCGATGGCGCGTTCCGTCTGCATGACCGGTTTGTCTGGCGTCGCAACTCTTCTGGTGATCCGTGGTCGGTCACCCGTCTGAACCCGTGACATTCACGTGACGTGAATTGCAAGATGACTGCATTAGCCTGATTTTTGGCCTTGAATTCGCCGCAAAGCGTGTGACAAGAGGCCCCACGATGCGATAAATGGCAGCGATATGGAAGACGGCCAGTGACAGATGAAGCGATGCATCCAATCCGCGCAAGCGGTCAGGTGAAATGGTTCGACCCGGTCAAGGGCTTCGGCTTCGTCATTTCTGATGACGGTGGGCCGGACATCCTTTTGCATGCCAACGTCCTGCGAAATTTCGGACAAAGTTCGGTCGCGGACGGTGCGCGGGTCGACATTCTGGTTCAGCGTACCGATCGCGGGTCACAAGCCATCGAAGTGCTCGCAATCCGTCCGCCCGAAGGGGGCGATGCCCCGCTGCTGGCGGATTTCGAGGATATCGATCCCGAAATCATCCGTTCCGCTCCATTGGAACCCGCGCGGATCAAGTGGTTCGACAAGGGCAAAGGGTTCGGGTTTGCCAACGTGTTTGGTCTTGGCGAAGATGTGTTTGTGCATATTGAGGTGCTGCGCCGGTCCGGTTTTGCCGATCTGATCCCCGGTGAAGCCGTCGCCTTGCGGGTTATCGATGGCAAACGCGGCCGGATGGCGACCGAGGTGCTGGCCTGGGAATCCGGGCTGAGAAAGACCCC
>JBBRCF010000029.1:0-30722 GCA_038205135.1 Rhodobacterales bacterium | reverse complement strand
ACGCGGGCGCGGGCGATTTCTATGCGGTGCGCGCCTTGCAAGGGCAGGGGGTGGACGCCGCCCGCGGCGTGCTGCGCCTGTCGTTCGTGCATTACACATCGCCCGATGAGGTCACCCGCCTGATTGCGGCGCTGGAGGCGGAAATTTGATCCGAAGCCAACGGTCCGGCGTAAGCATTTGAAAGGGAATGCTATGACGTCACCGACGATATTTTGGATCCGTCGCGATCTGCGACTGTCCGACCATCCCGCCCTGACGGCGGCGGTGGCGCGGGGTAGTGCGGTCATCCCGGTGTTTGTGCGCGACGCCAGCGTCGACGATCTGGGAGCGGCGCCGAAATTCCGCCTTGGGCTTGGACTGCAGGCGTTTCAAACGGCCTTGCGCGGAACGGGCAGCGATCTGGTTCTGCGGTCCGGCGCGGTGCTGGACGTACTGCGCGCGCTGATCGCGGAAACCGGCGCAGGCGCGGTGATCTGGACGCGCTGCTATGACCCCGACACGGTGGCGCGCGACGCCGACGTCAAGACGGCGCTGAAGACGGCTGGGATTGACGCCCGGTCCTGTGGCGGGTTCCTGCTGCATGAACCCTGGACGGTAGAAACCAAGACCGGCACGCCGTTCAGGGTCTATACGCCGTACTGGAACGCGGTAAAGGCGCGCGATGTGGATGCGACGCTGCCCGCGCCCGCGCGGATCCCGGCCCCCGCTTGCTGGCCCGCGTCCGAAACGCTGGACGACTGGCGGATGGGCCGCGCGATGAACCGGGGCGCGGCGATTGTCACAGCCCATGCCCGCGTCGGCGAAAAGGCGGCGCAGGACCGGCTGGCGGCGTTCGTCGCCGGCCCCATCGCGCAATATCACGAGGCCCGCGATTGGCCGGGGCAGGACGGCACATCGGGCCTGTCGGAAAACCTGTCGCTGGGCGAGATCAGCCCGCAGCAATGCTGGCATGCCGGCGTCCGGGCACGCGAAGAAGGCAAGGCGGGCGCGGAGGTGTTCCTGAAAGAATTGATCTGGCGCGAATTTGCCTGGCATCTGACGCATCATACGCCGCATATCCTGACCCGGAACTGGAAACCCGACTGGGACGCGTTCCCGTGGTCCACCGATGAAACCCACCGTCACGTCAGCGCCTGGAAACAAGGCCGCACAGGCATCCCGTTTGTCGATGCCGCGATGCGCGAGATGTATGTGACGGGCCGGATGCACAATCGGGGCCGCATGATCGTTGCGTCCTATCTGACAAAACATCTGATGACCGACTGGCGTATCGGGCAGGCGTGGTTTGCCGATTGCCTGATCGACTGGGACATCGCGTCGAACGCCATGGGCTGGCAATGGGCGGCGGGGTCCGGCCCTGATGCCGCGCCCTATTTCCGGGTGTTCAACCCGGTCAGCCAGCTGGAAAAATTCGACCCGCGCGGTTTATACTCTGCCGCATGGATCGCCGAAGGGCGGCGCACGCCGTCCGCCACGGCGCTGGCGTATTTCGACGCGGTGCCGCGATCCTGGGGGTTGCGCCCCGGCGCGCCCTATCCGGTGCCGGTCGTCAGCGCTGACGCTGGCCGGGCGATCGCGCTGAAATCTTATGAAAACCGTGGTTTCTAGGCTATTGCAGATGTCAACCAGAGCGGCAGAGGCCGCCACACCCGCAGGGAATACGACGATGATCCTGACCGATACCAAGGGCCAGACCGGCCTGCCGCGCTATTTCGCCCGCGTGTTCGACGTGGTGAAAACCATGCAGCGGGGGCGGCTGGATTTCGTGTTGCCCGACGGCCGCCACTTTCGCGTCGAAGGCCCGCTGCCCGGCCCGGTGGCCGAATTGCACATCCACACCAACGACCTGTTCGCGCGCCTGATCCGCGAAGGTGATCTGGGGTTCTGCGAGGCGTACCTTGACGAACAATGGACCACCCCCGATCTGCAGGCGTTTCTGGACTGGGTGCATGCCGACAACGAGGTGGTGTTTGACGGATTTCCGGGCATGGGCGCCGTGCGGGCGTTCGAACGGCTGCGGTTCTGGTGGCAGTCGAACTCGAAACGGCAGGCCAAAAAGAACATCTCGTATCATTATGATCTGGGCAACGATTTCTACGGCCTGTGGCTGGACGGAACCATGACCTATTCGTCTGCCCTGTTCGAACCGGGCCAGAACAGCCTCGAGGCGGCGCAGCATGCGAAATATGCCTCGATGGTCGACCAGATGGGGGCCGCGCCGGGCGACCATATTCTGGAAATCGGCTGCGGCTGGGGCGGGTTCGCCGAATATGCCGCGCGCGATCGGGGCCTGCGCGTCACCTGTCTGACGATCAGCGAAGAACAGTTCAAGTACGCCGTGGAACGAATTGAAAAAGCCGGGCTTTCTGATCGAGTTCAGATCAAGTTGCAGGATTATCGCGACGAAACCGGCTCCTATGACGGCATCGCATCGATCGAAATGTTCGAGGCGGTCGGCGAAAAATACTGGCCGGTGTATTTCGAGGCGCTGCGGGCCCGGCTGAAACCCGGCAAGAACGCGACGTTGCAGATCATCACTGTGCAGGAAGCCCGGTGGGAAATCTATCGCAAGGGTGTCGATTTCATCCAGAAGTACATTTTTCCGGGCGGCATGTTGCCGTCGCCCCGCGTACTGCGCGCCGAGGTGGAACGCGCCGGCCTGCGCGTGGCACGGTCGGTCGAATTCGGCGAAAGCTATTCCCGCACGCTGCGGATTTGGCATGACAAGTTCAACGGCGAATGGGATCGCATCGCGGGCATGGGGTTTGATGACCGGTTCCGGCGGATGTGGAATTTCTACCTCACCTCTTGCGCCGCGACGTTTCAAAGCGGAAACTGTGACGTGACGCAAATCACGGTGACGCGCCCAGCATGATCTGTTCAGCATGATCTATCCGACCGCCGCAAAGCTGATTGCCGCAGTTATTCTGGGCATCATAGGGTTTGTTCTGTCGCTCCTGGTGGTGCCGTTGCTGCAAGAGGGCACCAACGTCGGCTGGTTTCCGTTGGTCAATATGGTCATCGGCCTGTTGGCGGGCTGGATCACCGTCGGGCGTCGGGCCGGACGCGGCACTTCGGGCGCCATCGGCAACGGTCTGACCGGCGGGGCGGTCCTGTTGTTCTGGGGACTGTTCGTGCAGTCCTTCAACGAAATGCTGCGTCTGTCGCTGCGCAATCGCTACGACGGACCGGTGCAGGCGCTGACCGACATGCTGGAAACGGGCTATGAATGGGGCCTGCTGGCCCTGACATCACCGTTGTTCAGCCTGACCTTGCTGCTCGGCGCTGTGGCGGCGGGGTTGTCCGCAGAAATCGCCGCGCGTCTTTGGCGCTAGCGTGACCGCACAGTTTTTCTACGGCGCTCTGCGCGACCCGGACCTGCGTGCCATCGTGTTGGGGCACGGCACCACGCGGCTTACGCCGGCAACGCTGCCGGGTCACGCGGTGGGCTATGGCGACATTGGCGGCTGGCCGGACCTGCGCGCCATGCCGGGCACGGATTTGCCGGGGCTGTTGGCCACCGATCTGACCAATGCCGACGCGGCCCGGCTGGCGCATTTCTGCGCCGGGCTGGGCTATGACCTGCGCCCGGTTGTGGTGGATACCGCCGATGGCCCCCGCACGACGGCAACATGGTGCGCCACCCCGGGACAGGCGCGGGACGGCGCAGCATGGACGCTGGATGACTGGCAGACCCGGCATGCCGCACTGGCCCGTGCCACGGCCGACGAGGCGATGCAGTTGTTCGGCCATGTTGCGGGCGACCGTCTGCCCCGGTTCTGGTCGATGGCCGAAAGCCGCGCTCAGGCGCGGTTGTCCGCCGCCAGAGCAACCGACAGCGCATTGTCGGGGATGGCGCAGAACGATGTCGTGCTGGTGGCAAGGCGCCGGCCCTATCAGAAATTCTTTGCTGTTGCTGAGTTCGACCTGCGGCTGCGGCAGTTCGACGGCCAGCACGGCCCGCTGGTCGAACGCGCCGTGTTCCTGTCGGCCGATGCGGCGCTGGTGCTGCCCTATGACCCGCGCCGCGACGTGGTGCTGCTGGTAGAACAGTTCCGATCCGGCCCCTATGCGCGCGGCGATGCGCATCCGTGGTGCCTTGAACCCATAGCGGGCATCATCGATGGCGGCGAAACCGCCGAAACCACCGCGCGGCGCGAGGCGCTGGAAGAGGCCAACCTGCAGATCGACCGGTTGATCCCGATCGGCGCGGGCTATTCCAGCCCCGGCGATTCGACCAACCATTTTTACATGTTCTGCGCGCCGTGCGACCTGCCCACCCCCGCCGCCGGCATTGGCGGACTGGCGTCCGAGGCGGAAAACATCCGGTCGCACATCCTGCCCTGGGCGCAGTTTCTGACCCTGCTGGACAGCGGGCACCTGAACGTCGTGCCGTTGCAATTGATGGGGCATTGGCTGGCGCGGCACCGCGATGACTTGCGCGCGGGGGCACAGCACCACGAGCGCACGGCTTGAGTTTCAAGCCCTCGCCGCATACACCTGCCTGATACTGCGAAAGGTTCCGCCATGCGCCACAATCCTGATCATGATCATCACTGTGCCCGCGACCTGTCCGAGGCGATTGGCAACACGCCGCTGATCCGCCTTCGCAAGGCGTCTGCGCTGACCGGCTGCGAGATCTGGGGCAAGGCCGAATTCATGAACCCCGGCCAGTCGGTCAAGGACCGCGCGGCATTATACATCATCCGCGATGCGGTGGCGAAGGGGCTGTTGCAGCCGGGCGGCACGATTGTCGAAGGCACCGCCGGGAATACCGGCATCGGGCTTGCTCTGGTCGGCGCGTCGATGGGGTTTCGCAGCGTGATCGTCATTCCCGACACGCAAAGCCAGGAAAAGAAGGACATGCTGCGTCTGGCGGGCGCGACGCTGGTCGAAGTGCCGGCAGCGCCCTATAAAAACCCAAACAATTACGTGCGCTATTCGGGCCGTCTGGCCGCCATGCTTGCCAAAACCGAACCGGGCGGCGCTATCTGGGCAAATCAGTTCGACAATACCGCCAACCGGCAGGCGCATGTCGAAACCACTGGGCCGGAAATCTGGGATCAGACCGGCGGCAGCGTCGACGGGTTTATCTGCGCCGTGGGGTCCGGCGGCACGCTGGCAGGGGTCGCCATCGCGCTGCAACACAAGGGCGTCAAGATCGGGCTGGCCGACCCGATGGGCGCGGCGCTGCACAGTTTCTACACCACGGGCGAGCTGAAATCCGAGGGCAGTTCGATTTCCGAAGGCATCGGGCAGGGGCGCATCACCGCCAACCTAGAAGGCTTTACGCCGGATTTCAGCTATCAGATTTCCGATGCCGAAGCCTTGCCCATCGTGTTCGACCTGCTGGCCGACGAGGGTCTGTGTCTGGGCGGATCGTCGGGCATCAACATCGCCGGCGCGATGCGGATGGCGCGCGAAATGGGGCCGGGCCACCGCATCGTCACCATCCTGTGCGATTACGGCACGCGCTATCAGTCGAAACTTTTCAACCCCGCGTTCCTGCGCGAAAAAGGTCTGCCGGTGCCCGTCTGGCTGAATGCGCCCGCAGCACCGGTGCCACAGGTGTTCGAGGCGTGATCCGCGGCCTGCGATATCTGGCGCTGATCGCGGGGCTGACGCTGGCGTTGTCTGCATCGGCGCAAGACACCACCGCCCCCGCGCCTGCAGCACCGATCACGGTTCCGACGGTTTCGGAGCCGGTCGCATCTGTCGGCGGTGTGCTGAACGCGGCGGATTATGCGGTCTGGGAAAGCATCGTCGCCCGCGCCGAAGAGGCCATCTCGGTGCAGCGCGCCTCGTCCGAGGCGTTTTTGGTATTGCGCCAGCAGATTGCCGACTGGCGCACGCGGTTTGCCGCTGGAATGGGCCAGAATGATGACCTGATCGCGTCGTTGCGCGAACAGATCGTCGGATTGGGCCCCGGACCGGCCGAAGGTGTGACCGAGGCGCCGGAACTCGCCACGCAACGCACCGCGCTGTCCGGACGGCTGGATGCGCTGGCGGCCCCGGTCCGGGGCGCCGAAGTCGCCAACGCCCGCGCCGAGGCGCTGATCCGTGCCATCGACCGCATCCTGCGTGAACGTCAGACCGGGCGTTTGCTGGAACTGGGACCATCACCCCTGAACCCCGCGCATTGGCCACAGGCCGCCGAGGCGGGGCTGGGCACGTTGCGGGTGCTGCGCGACGAGGTCCGCACCGCCTGGACGAACCCGATCCAGCGCACCGAAATGCGTAACAACCTGCCGCTGGTCATGCTGCTGGTCGCGATCGGGTCGGTTCTGATCCTGCGCGGGCGGCTGTGGATCGAAGGGCTGGCGCAGTACGTCCAGACCGACGGGTCATCGCCGGGGCGGTTCCTGCTGGCCCTATTCATTTCGCTGGGGCAGGTGGTGGTGCCGGTGCTGGCGCTGGTGTTGCTGGTCGGCGCGGTCGAACTGCTGGGCCTGTTCGGTCTGCGCGGCGAACCGATCCTGCAGGCGGTGCCTGAGGTGGGGTTCGCAATCTATGTTGCCCGCTGGCTGGGCGCGCGGATGTTTCCGAAAACCGATGGCTATGCCTTTGCCTTGAACCTGCCGCCGGAACGCCGCTCCGAAGGCCGGTTCGACGCCGGCGCTCTGGGGCTGATCGTGGGGCTGGGCTTCTTTGTCGAAACCGCCAGCGGCGCGGTGGGCTGGGCGCCCGAGGCCCGCGTGGTGCTGTTGTTTCCGTTTGTGGTGCTGGCCGCGTTTCTGCTGGTCCGGCTGGCGCGGCTGTTGCGCCAGCATGTCAAGAACGACGAGGTGGCGGACGGCGAACGCAGCTATCGCAACAGCCTGGTGCATGTGCTGTCGCGGGTGGTGTCCGTCGTGGCCATTCTGGGCGCGGTCGTCGCGGGGCTGGGGTATTTCGAAGCCGGGGTAAACATCGTCTACCCGACGTTCCTGTCGCTGCAATTGATGGCGCTGCTGATGGTGCTGCAGCGCGTGGTCACGGCCGCCTATGCCCTGATCACCGGCGCGCGCGACAACGTGTCCGAGGCGCTGTTTCCCGTGCTGGCGGGCTTTTTTCTGGCCATTCTGTCCCTGCCGGGTTTCGCGCTGATCTGGGGAGCGAAAACCACCGATCTGATCGAGATCTGGGCCGGGTTTTCATCCGGCGTCGCCATCGGCGACACGCGCATCTCGCCCGCCGCTTTTCTGACCTTTGCCGTGGTGTTTGCGTTAGGGTACATGGCGACGCGGCTGGTGCAGGGCACGCTGAAATCCTCCGTGCTGCCAAAAACCAGCATCGACCCGGGCGGCCAGAACGCCATCGTGTCGGGGCTGGGCTATGTCGGGATCTTTCTGGCTGCATTGGCGGCGGTCACGTCGGCGGGCATCGACCTGTCGGGGCTGGCCATCGTGGCGGGGGCGTTGTCGGTCGGCATCGGTTTTGGCCTGCAGAACATCGTGTCGAACTTCGTGTCCGGCATCATCCTGCTGATCGAACGCCCGATTTCCGAAGGCGATTGGATCGAGGTCGGCGGCAAACAGGGCTATGTCCGCGACATTTCCGTGCGGTCCACCCGGATCGAAACGTTCGACCGCACCGATGTCATCGTGCCCAACGCCGATTTCGTGTCCGGCATGGTGACGAATTACACGCGCGGCAAGACGTTGGGCCGCCTGATCGTGCCGGTGGGCGTCGCCTATGGCAACGACACCCGCAAGGTCGAGGCGATCCTGCGCGAGATTGCCGAGGCGCATCCCATGGTGCTGGCCACTCCGAAACCATTGGTGCTGTTCATGGGCTTTGGCGCCGACAGCCTTAATTTCGAAATTCGGGTGATCCTGCGCGATGTGAACTGGTCCTTGTCGGTGCGATCCGAAATGAACCATCAGGTCTATGAGCGGTTCCGCGCGACGGGCATCGAAATTCCGTACCCGCAGCGCGACGTCTGGATCCGCAACCCCGAAGCTCTGGCGGCGCGCCCCGCCGCCGATCCCAAATCCGCCACCTGACAGGAGCCCGCCATGACCCGTCTGCTGTTTCGCGACGATGCCTATCTGCGCGATACCACAGCCCGCGTGCTGTACCTGACTGAAGAAGGCGGCATCGTGCTGGACAGTACCGTGTTCTACGCCACCGGCGGTGGGCAGCCCGGCGACAGCGGCTGGCTGGAATGGCCGGGCGGGCGGATGGAAATCGCCACCGCGATCAAGGGCTCCGGGTCCGATGTCATTCTGGTCCCCGCCGAACCCGTGCCGCTGCCGCCTGTCGCGGCTGAGGTGGTCCAGCACCTGCACTGGGACCGTCGCCATCGCCACATGCGGGTGCATACCGCGCTGCATCTGTTGTCGGTAGTGATCGCGCTGCCGGTGACCGGCGGCCAGATCAGCGCCGAAAAGGGCCGGCTGGATTTCGACATGCCCGAGGCGCCGTCCGACATGGCAGCACTGGAGGCCCGGCTGAACGCGCTGGTCGATGCCGATCTGCCGGTGTCTGAAGACTGGATCACCGACGCCGAACTGGCGGCAAACCCCGGGCTGGTGAAAACCATGTCGGTGATGCCGCCGATGGGGCAGGGCCGCGTGCGTCTGGTCCGCATCGGGCAGGGCGCGGGCCAGATCGACCTGCAACCCTGCGGCGGAACGCATGTGGCACGCACCGGCGAAATCGGCCGGCTTGTGATGGGCAAGGTCGAGAAGAAAGGCAAACTGAACCGCCGGGTGTCGATCCTGCTGGCGGATTGAGGCGCGTTACGGGCGCCGGGATGTGATGTGGGCGAGATCTTCCTCAGCCATGCCGACATAAAAACTGGCACCGTTCTGGTCAAACACCGTCAGCGCCGCGCGAATATCTGTCGCGGCACGGTCAAGATGGGCGGTGTCGGCGGTTTTCTGAAACAGCGCCTTGTGAACAATCCCGCGATTATGGTGGAGTTGCGCCCACGGCATTGGATAGCTGTCACGGGTGAAGAACAGCAAGGCGGCGTCGCACGTGATCAGCGCCTGTTCCAACAGCGTGGTGCCGGCTTCGCATTCGCCGAGGCTGCGCAGGGCGTCGCCCAAATTCATCTGCGTTCGCGCCAGGTCCTGCGGCGCTGGTCTGGTCCAACGCCCCAGTGATCATCGGCGCGCATGACACCGGGCCGCTGATCCGGTCCAAGAACGGGTTCTGGCTTGCGATCCCGACTGCGGCAGCTGGCAAAAGCAGCAAGGGTGGACGGATCACCCCCGGCGAATGGGAACGTCGCACCGGATTGCGCCTGCGTTTCATCTATCGCCGCCGGGGGCCAAGCCTGCTGGTGGCTGAAGGGCGGCTGAACACGAAAGGTCGTGCTGTGGCGTCCAAGTCCAAGACCGGTCGCGGCGTGGCAACCGTGCCGATTTTCCTGCTGGTGCCGCAGGTCAAGCTGCGCAAGCGGCTCGATCTGGCGCGTGATGCCGAGCGGGCGGTTGATGGCGTGCCGGGCCTGATCGTGGCGAGCTGGGTGGAGGGACAACTGGGCTGACGTCTGCAATGCGGACAAAGTGTGAATTCGCTGCAAGTGCACCAATATCAGCTTCGGGGAGGCCGTTCAAAAACGGTCGTTTTTGGGAGCAGGTAGCTATGGTGGGTTGGTGAGCGCGGTAATCGTGTCACATTCACAGCCTTCTAAAAACCTGCAGTGAGCCCATCTTAGCCGTTGCTGCGCAACACTTGAATGGCTGCAACGTCCTGAATGCCCACCTTGTATTGTGGAAACGCAAGGGAAGTATATCCTCAACAGACACAGGTCATTTGGTCAAGGTACTTAAATCATGCTGAAAATTGCGCAGTTTAAACAGGAAATTCTGTCTCCAATATTGGCGATATTTACGAAAGATCAGAGTCTTGCGAACGCCTACTGCGTCATTTGGGCAATAGATGCTTACGCAACCCACATGGCGCTTGATGGATACGGGACACCAGAAAACGCAGAAAAACTTGAGCGATGCTTCAAGAAAAATGTGGCTAAAATCTCTTGGCAGTTTCGCGTGATACAAGAAGCGTCAAACGCTACAAAACACGGCATCAGGCAACAAAGAGACGCGAAAAAGCGCGCCACGGACGTGTCGAAGAGCAGTGATGTGAAGCCTGATATAGGTACACGTTCCTACTATGCTTACTTTAACAATGTTGACGGCGGCGTAACTATTGACGCAGATTGGGAATACCGACCAAGCGAGAAAGCCTATTTCGATGACCTTGGAGAAAGAGTTGAAGGCTTTAATGGTATTGGGCCAACCATATATCTTGCGCATATTATTGAAGCTGCGATTGAAGCAATAGAGCATATGCGCGGAAATTCCGCGACCTGATCTTGGTCGTCCGCTATTGGATGGGAGTGATCAGAGTTATTGCTGAGCCTCCGCTCCGTCCGCATAGCGGATATCTACGGCATGACGAAACACTGAACATAGTGACCGTTGTCGTTGCGCTGAATGTGATTGCCTTTGTGACCGGCGATGCGCGGTTGATCGATAGCTTGACTGTCATTAACAGTCTGGTCTTTTCGTAGCTGGTGTGGGGAGGGGCGGTATGCGCGCTGCCTCGCGTAAACAGGTATTGACTTCAGTTTCGCACAATTGTCACGAAAATCCTGCTACGATTACAAAAAACCGGGGAGTGCGCCGATGACCTTGTCCAACCACACCATCGCGCGGTTTGCCGTCTGGAACCTTGCCGGGAATGACAAGTTTGCCGGTGGCGATGGTGACGGCATCGACCCTACCAGCCGCAAGGCCTGGCATCAGGTGCTGGGGCTGGCGTTGATGGATGCCGATTTCATCACGCTGGTCGAGGTGTTTCCCGACGATCACATCCGGTTTCTGGCGCGCGAACTGGCGGTCAAGGGGCTGGACTATCAGGTCACCTACCTGCCGCAGTCCGCCAGCCATCTGGGCATCGGGTTTCTGCACAAACCCGGCATCGCCGTCAGCAATCCACGGTTCATACCGGGGTCCGAGGGTGGTTATACCGGCGGGCGGCAGGCGCTGGCGGTGGATGTGCAGATCGGCGCGCGGTTCAAGGCGGTGCTGATCGGTGTGCATCTGAAATCGGGCCGCGACGGTGCCGAACAGGCGCTGCGCGACACCCAATGCCGCGCCATCGGCGACTGGATCACCGCCTTGCATGCCACGCCGGGCTATAAACAGCACACCATCCTGTTGATGGGCGATTTCAACATGATCCCCGGGCAGGACGTGTCGAATTTCTTTCATCTGGGCGGGGATGACGTGCTGGATTTCGTGTCCAGCTGGGATCTGCAGGAACGGTTCTCGCATATCCTCGAAAGCGGGCGCGAAAACCTGCTGGACGGGTTCGCGGTGTCGCGGCGGTTCTCGACCCGCTACATCACCGGGTCGCTGCAACTGTTCCCGATGCACTGGACGCTGGGAATGGGGCGTGAAAAATTCCGCGCGCAGGTGTCGGATCATCTGCCGTTCTTGGCATCGTTCCGGCTGTTCTGAACCTGCTTGCAAAGCCCGGTCAGTCTTGGCATTAGGGCGCGGATGGACAGTTGGCCGAGTGGTCGAAGGCGCACGCCTGGAAAGTGTGTAGGCGGGTGACCGTCTCGAGGGTTCGAATCCCTCACTGTCCGCCATATCTCATTGTAATGATGGGATTATTTGGGGTGACTTCGGCCCTACCCAACATCAAGCCCCACATAGAAAAAACGCCTGCTTTAGTCAGACGTGGTTCGTTTACCTTTGCGGTCTTACGTCAACGTACCGAGACCCTACGCCAAGAGCGTAGGTCCGGGCCGCGCCGCATGTCATTATCAAGGGTTGTGGCCTAACGTGATGCGCATTTTCTGAAACGATAACATCAGCACCGCTTACTCGTCGTAAGGGTCTTGTCAGAAGGCTTTTGGTTGAGGTGGGCCGGGCGGTTTCGTAGCGGGCACCTATGACAAAACGCGATCCTTTCAAGTACGTTCACAGCAGCCCGGAGATTATTCGTCGAGCGGTTATGATCTACGTTCGCTTTCCACTTTCGCTCCGAAACGTCGAGGACCTGCTGCACGAGCGTGGCATCGACATCAGCCACGAAACGGTACGGTGGTGGTGGAACCGTTTTGGCCCGATGTTCGCCGCTGAAATCCGCCGAAAACGAGTGCAGCAGATGCGGTCGCATTCGAACTGGCAGTGGCATCTGGATTAGGTTTTTTGTGAAGATTAAATGCGAGACACATTACCTGTGGCGCGCCGTGGTTCACGAAGGTGAGGTACTGGAAAGCCATGTCACAAAGCTCCGGAATCGCACAGCATCTCTGAAATTCATAACAAAAACAATGAAACGTCACGGCCGCCCCATATCTGGGTAACCGACAAACTCCGATCGTACGGTGCTGCAATGCAGGACATCGGCAATGCCGACAATCAGAAAACCGGTCGCCGGATGAATAACAGATCTGAGAATTCGCACCTGCCATTCCGACGACGGGAGCAGGCCATGCAACGGTTCCGCAGCATGCGAAGTTTGCAGAAATTCGCCGCCGTTCATGCCTCAGTTCACAACCATTTCAACCAGCAGCGCCACCTCTATTCAAGCGACAATTTCAAGCTGACCCGTGCCGCTGCTCTTGCTGAGTGGCCCCAGATTTGTTCGGCTCAGGTTCCGGCATTTTGCGGCAAACTGAGGCTGGTTCGAAGCCGACTGACAGCGCCCGGCGCACTTCTCGGTGAAAAGCCTGGCTCAGTTCTGGGTGAAAATCAGCAGCGGTGGCTCCCGGCGGTAACGATCTACACAGGCGCGAGGTCCCGTGCTGCGCCCGCTCTGATCTGCCTCCTGATTTTCATTTGATTTGTCCTGACAAAGTCGGCACATTCACGCGAACACATCAGGAGGTTGCCGCGCATGCCCATCGAGTCGCAAAGGGTCTTGATCGTCGGGGCGGGACCTGTTGGCCTCGTCTGCGCCAATGCCCTTGCCGATGCGGGCGTACCGGTCACCGTGCTCGAGGCCAGCGGTGATCTGCCAAAGGATCTGCGCGCCTCGACCTTTCACCCACCGACGCTGGACATGCTCGACAGCCTCGGCGTGTCGCAGACGCTGGTGGACCGGGGGCTGGTCTGTCGCACATGGCAGTTCCGTGACCGTGCCACCGGGGTGGTCGCGACCTTTGATCTCGGCCTTCTGGCCGATGAGACCGCGCATCCCTACCGGCTGCAATGCGAACAGTGGAAGCTGACCGAGGCCCTGCGCGCGCGGCTCGAAGGCCGCGCCGAGGTGATCTACGAGGCCACTGCCGAGGGCTTCACCCAGGATGACGATGGCGTAAGCCTGACGATCGGCCTTCCCGACGGGGGCCGCCAGACCCTGCGCGGGCGCTATCTGGTAGGCGCGGACGGCGCGCGCAGTGCGATCCGCAAATGGGTCGGCGTGCCGTTCGACGGGCAGACCATACCCGAGATATTCCTGTCGATGTCCACCCCGCATCCGTTTCATGAAACGATCCCGGACTTGGCCAACATCGCCTATATCTCGGACCCCGACGAATGGCTGGTGCTTTTGCGCACGCCAACGCTGTGGCGGGTGCTTTTGCCCACTGACCCGACCCTGTCCGAGGAGCAGGTCCTCGATGCCGACCGGCTCGAGGCGCGGTTGCAGGCGATCTGCCCGATCCCCGGGCGCTATCCTGTGGCACATGTTACCGCGTACCGCGTGCATGAGCGCGTTGCGCAATCTTATGTCGCAGGGCGGGTGATCCTTGCGGGGGACGCCGCGCATCTGAACAACCCTCTCGGCGGGATGGGAATGAACGGCGGCATCCATGATGCCTTTAACTTGGTGGGCGCGCTGACCGCCATCTATGCCGGCGCTGATGCCAGCCGGCTCGACCACTATGGCGTGCAACGCCGGCGGGTGGCACTTGAGGCGGTGCAGGCCCAGACGCTGCGCAACCGGCGGATGCTGTCCGAACGCGATCCGGCCGCACGCGCCGCCTATCACAATGAAATGCGCCTCATCGTTGCGGACACGGCGCAGCACAAGGCCTTTCTGATGCGGTCGTCGATGATCCAGTCGCTGCGCGATCTGGACCGTGCGGCCTGAAGCCCGAGGGATTGATAAGATGGTGGACAGCCTGGGATATCGCGCCAAGTTCGGGGTCATCGCGCCCTCGACCAACACCTCGGTGCAGCCGGAATTCGATGCGATGCGACCCGTGGGGGTGACCAATCACTTCTCGCGCATCGTGATCCCCGACAACAAGGTGACCAGCGACGACGACTTCAGCCGTCTGATGGACGACATACGTGCGACAATGATGGATTCGGTAGATGCGGTTAAAACCTGCTCGCCCGACTATCTGGTGATGGGCATGTCAGCCGAAACCTTCTGGGATGGGCTCGACGGCTCGACGCGCCTGCAGGCGGCGGTCGAGGCACGCGCGGGGGTCAAGGTGGCGATGGGGTCCGATGCCTGTCAGGCCGCGCTGCGCAAGTTTGGCGACATCAAGCGGATCGCGGTTATCACCCCTTACATGCCCGTTGGCGACCGACAGGTGCACAAGTTCTTTACCGACTGCGGGTTCGACGTGGCTGCGGTCAAGGGGCTGAAATGCGCCAGCCCCATGCTCATCGCCCATACCAGTGAAAAGACGCTGCGCGACGCGATCATCGAGTTGAACGATCCCAGCGTCGAGGCGATCGTGCAGGTGGGTACCAACCTCGCCATGGCCCGGCTGGCCGGGATCGCGGAGTTCTGGATCGACAAGCCCGTGATCGCGATCAACACCGCGACCTATTGGTATGCGCTTCGACAGAACGGGATCATGGACAAGGTGCAGGGCTTCGGGTCGCTGCTGAGCCACTATTGACCGTGGCCGCGTCCATCCCGTCGCGTGCGCCTCTGCCGGGCCTGACGGGCCGGGTGGTGCTCATCACCGGGGCCAGCAGGGGGCTGGGCCTTGAAATGGCGCTGGAGCTCGCCGCGAAGGGGGCCGCGCTGGCAATCACCGGCAGCCGTGACACACCCGCACTGGACACCGCCGCGCGGACCCTGCGCGAGACCGGGGCAGAGGTCCTTGCCCTGGCGGGCGATGTGGCCGATGCGGGCGAGGCCGCGCGGCTGGTCGCCGAAACTCAGGCCCGGTTCGGACGGATCGATGCGCTGATCAACAACGCAGGCCTTGGCATGCGTCTGATCAGTGAGACCTTTACCAGCCAGCCCGCACTATTCTGGCAAACCGACCCCGCGGCCTGGGCGCGGATCGTGGCGACCAACCTGAACGGCGCCTTCCACATGGCGGCCGCCGTGACGCCCGGCATGATCGCCCAGCGCTTTGGCAAGATCGTCAACATCTCGACTTCGGCGCAGACGATGGTGCGGCGGGGCTATTCGCCCTACGGCCCCACCAAGGCCGCGCTCGAGGCCGCCAGCCGGGTCTGGGCCGAGGATCTGGCGGGAACAGGCATCGATGTGAACGTCTATCTTCCCGGCGGGGCGGCTAATACCGATCTGTTGCCCGGCGGGGCAGACCGGCGCGGGGCGGATGGCAACCTGTTGCCGGCTGCGATCATGCGGCGTGGTATCGGGTGGCTGTGCAGCGATCTGTCGAATGGGCAAACCGGCGGCCGCTATATCGCGCGATTGTGGGATACATCCCTGCCGCCCGGCGAGGCCGCCGCAGGCGCACGAAGCCCGCGCCCCGATGCCCCCGCGATTGTCTGAGAGGGCCGGTCGGTCACTGGGTGGTGGGAAAGCTGGATACGCCCCGGCGTATTTCCATCACATAGGTCATGCTGTGCGACGGATGCCAGTTCAGCGAGGTGATGATCACGCCCGCATCGGTCACATACCGCCGCAGCAGGCGAAGCGCCCACGCCTCGGGCGGCTCGCCCATCAACAGGGCAAAGTCGCGCGGCATCGGCCAGGCGCTGATTTCCTGCACCGTCTTGACAATGGGGCCTTCGGCGTGGCGTTCGAGCATCTCGAACATCGGGCCCTGAATGCCGCGCAGCTGGGGGATCAGGGGGCGAAACCGCGCGGGGATATAGGACTGGACATAGCAGATCGGGCTTCCGCCCACCTCGGTCAGGCGCAGACCGCTGATGCGGCTCCAGTCCTCACCCTCGGACCCGCCAACGGTCTCGGCGGTTTCGGCGTCGAGGGTGATGTCGTCGATCGTGCGAATTTCGAAATACGTGCCACGCGCGACCTGAAACAGCTCCTCCAACGATCCGACGGACAACGAATAGTTGTTGCGCGGGGCCGCGCTGACCACCCTTGTGCCGACACCGGGACGGCGCTGGACGTATCCGCGATCCAGCAGATAGCGCAGCGCCTCGCGGATGGTGAAGCGGCTGGTCTCGAATTCGCGCGCCAGTTCGAACTCGGTCGGCAAGAGGCTGTTCAA
The DNA here is from genome assembly GCA_038205135.1 of Rhodobacterales bacterium. Lineage (GTDB taxonomy): Bacteria > Pseudomonadota > Alphaproteobacteria > Rhodobacterales > Rhodobacteraceae > UBA9554. The sequence goes on along the minus strand of JBBRCF010000029.1, from coordinate 14,371 downwards.
CGGATAGACGCCCGATGCGACCCGATCTTCCAGCACGCTGCGGATACGCACGTGCAGCGGGCGGGACACTGCATCGTCCTTGTCGCCGTCCTCGGAGCGATCGATCTTGTTCATAGGCCATCCGTTCTCTTTGCCGTCAACATAGCTGATCCGCGCGACCGCTCAATAGATATGGACAAACCCCGCCGTCCGCCCCCACCGGCCTTGCGCCTTGCTCAGGACACCCAATGACCCATCGTCATCTTTCTGTTTACGGCCCCCGCGCGCGTCTGGGCCTGATCGTGCCGCCGACCAATACCGTGAATGAGGCCGAATGGCACCGGATGCTGCCCCCCGGCGTTACCTTTCACACCCACCGGATGAAATTGCACACAGACAGCGCCACGCCCGAAGGGGCAGCGCGGCTTATGGCCGACCTTGAGACCGTCTTTGCCCTTCTCGGCCAATGCAGCCCCGATGTCATCGCCTATGCCTGCACAGCCGGGTCAATGACCACCCCAGTCGAGGGGCTGCCCGATACCCTGACCGCCAGGACGGGGATCCTGGCGTTAACGACAGCCGCGTCGATTATCGCAGCCTTGCGAGCGCTTGGTGTGGCGCGGTTGTCGGTCGCCACCCCCTATGCCCGGGCCTTGAACGACCACGAGGCACATTTCCTGGCCGACCACGGCTTTGAGGTGGCGCGTCTGGTCGGTCTTGGCATCGGCGCGGGTGGTCCCCAGGAATACCCGCAAATCGCTCGCACCCCGTTGCACGCGGTCGAGGCCCACGCCCACGCCGCATTTGTCCCGGGGTCAGATGCGCTGTTGATCACCTGCACCGATTTTCCCACACTCCCCCTGATTGCCCGGCTGGAGCGGGATCTGGGCGTGCCCGTGGTCACGTCGAACCAAGCGACGCTTTGGGCCGCACTGCGCGCCGCGGGCCTGTCGGACACCGTGGATGGGGGCGGGGCCCTGTTCGAGCGATAGTGCGCCGCAGGTATTTGTAGCACCGCGAACGGTGATTGGCGCGGGTGGGGCGGGTTCCGTCGGTCCGTGGCCGTTCCGCGAAACAAATCTGTAGACAGGTAACATTGTCTGGACATACGCTATCTGTAAGTCGGCAGTAGACCGACTGACATACCGTGAGGCCTCAGGTCATGGCCTGCGCGCCTGGCGGCACCGTGTCAAACCCCGCGTGGGCCCGGTCCGACCCACCTGACAGAGAGGAGCTATCCCTTGATCCGCATACCCCTTCCGACAGCACTTGCCGCAGTTGTAGCTGCTACATGTCTTCTGGCATTTGGCCCGGTCCAGGCGCAGGTCGTGACCCTCGGGTCGACCGCCACCGGCGCGACCAGCCAGATGGGCCGCGCCATTTCGGCGACCGTCTCGGACCTGTCCACCCTGCAAATGCGGCCGCAGGAAATGGCGAACACGGCCGACTACATGCCGCTGATCAATGCCGGCGAGATCGATTTCGGCATCTCGAACGTGGTGCAACTTTGGTATGCGTTTAACGGGACTGGCATGTCGGCGGGTCAGCCCGGTCCGAACCTGCGCGCCGTGACCATCATGCAGCCCTTCCGCAACGGCCTGCAGGTGCGCAACGACAGCGAAATCCGCACGGTGGCCGACCTGCGCGGCCGCCGCGTCCCGTCGTTCCCGGAAGGCAGCCTAGGCGATCATGTGATGCGTGCCTACCTGGCCAACGGCGGGCTGACCTATGACGATGTGGTGGGTGTGCCCGCCCCGAACTTCCCGCGCATGTGGGATGCCTTCCGCGAAGGTCAGTCCGATGCCGTGATCGACATTCCCGGCAGCGCAAACAGCCGCGAGTTGGATGCGGCCCTCAGCGGCATCCGTTACGTCTCTTTCACCGACTCGCCCGAGACGTTGGCGGCGATGCGCGAATGGCTTCCGCAGACGTTCCTGACGACGATCCCCGCCTCGTCTGGCCTGCCCGGGTTCAGCGAGGATATCCGCGTCAACGCCTTCACCTATACCTTCTTCGCCAATGCCAGCGTGTCAGAAGACACGGTCTATGCCGTGACCCGTGCGATGTATGAAGGCGAGCAGGCCTTGCTGGCCACCGGCCCGATCTGGGGCGGTCTGGACCGGGCAGCCTTTGCCACCGACGTCGACGTGCCGTTCCACGAGGGCGCGATCCGCTTCTACCGCGAAGTGGGCATCTGGAAGGAATGACGTCGATTCAGCGCCCGGAAGAAACCGTAATGGTCCCGTCGCAAACCCCCGCATTCGAACGGGGTGTGCGCGACCAGATCGTTCCTGCGCTTTGCGTGTTCATCGCGCTGGCGGCGGTCTTCTGGGCGCTGGGCGGCCCCGTCCGTCTGGGCGTGCAGATCTATGCCGAGCAATTATTGATCCTCGTGCTGTCCGCCACTCTGGCGGTATGCTTTCTGACCCGGCGCGCACGGCGCCGGGACTCGACCCTGAAGCCAATTCCGGTCTATGACTATGGGCTGGCGGTCCTTGCCATCGGCCACGGGATTTATCTGGCGTCGGTGTTTCCAACCCTGTCCACCAGCGTCTTCTTCCGACCGACCGAGGCGATCATCGTTTCCTCTGTCGGGCTCGCGCTGCTGCTCGAGGGGTTGCGCCGCACGGTCGGCCTCGCGCTCGTGGTGATCCTCGGGCTGATGGTGTTCTACGCCCTGTTCGCCAGCAATTTCGGCGGCGTCTTTGCCGGCCGCAGCATCGCACCGCATCGGGTGGTGAATTTCCTCGTGCTCGACAGCGCGGCCATGGCGGGGGCGGCGCTATATATCGCGGTCTCGGTGGTGATCCCGTTTGTGCTTCTGGCACAGCTTTTGCTCGAGACAGGCGGATCGAAGTTCTTTTCAGACCTTTCTTCGGCCCTCATGGGGCGCTACCGGGGCGGGGCGGGCAAGATCGCCATCGTCGGCTCTGCGCTGATGGGCACGGTCTCCGGTTCGGCGGTCTCGAACGTGGCCTCGACCGGCGGGATCACAATTCCGCTCATGAAATCATCGGGCTACAGCGCCCGCACCGCCGCCGCGATCGAAGCAACAGCCAGCACCGGTGGCCAGTTGATGCCCCCGGTGATGGGGGCCGCAGCCTTTCTGATGGCCGAGAACCTGCAGGTGCCCTATTCGCAGGTCGTGCTGGCGTCGATCGTGCCCTCGATCCTGTATTTCCTGTCGATCTTCGTGTTCGCCGACCTCGAGGCGGGCAAGCGCGGCATCGCCGCTCTTTCGCCCGAACGCATTCCAGCGCTCTTGGGGGTGATTGCGCGCGGCTGGTTCCTGCTGCTGCCCTTCGTAGTACTAGTGGTGGCGTTGTTCAACTACGCCGCTCGCGCCGAGACGGCGGCGATCTATGCGGTGGCGACCCTGCTCGCGATTGGCCTGCTGCGCACCTATGATGGTGGTCGGATCGGTTGGCGGACCATGTTGGACACGCTGGTCAAGACTGGACTGGGGTCGATCGAGATCGTCATCATCTGCGCCGCCGCGGGCATGATCATTGGGATCGTGGGTCTGTCGGGGCTCAGCTTCGGGTTGGGGTATTTCCTGATCCAGATGGGCCAGTCGTCGCTCTTGCTGTTGCTGGTTGTCACCGGTGTTGTCTGCATCCTGATGGGGATGGGCCTGCCGACAGTGGGGGTCTACATGCTTCTGGCTACGCTGGCCGCGCCACCGCTGGTCGAATTGGGCCTCTCGCCGATGGCCGCCCACATGTTCGTGATGTATTTCGGCATGTTGTCGATGATCACGCCGCCCGTGGCGATCGCGGCCTTCGTGGCGGCGAACTTGGCCGGAACCGAGCCAGTGCGCACGTCAGTCGAAGCGGTGCGCGTGGCGTGGCCCGCCTTCGTTGTGCCGTTCCTGTTCGTCTCCTCACCCAGCCTGCTTCTGGCCGGGACGCCGCTTGACAATACCGTGGCGCTGCTGACCGCCTGCATGGGGGTGACGCTTCTGACGTCGGCTCTGACGGGGTTCGCCGCCGGACACATGTCGCTGACGCAGCGCGCGCTGATGGTGGTGCCGGGCGTGGCGCTGCTGCTGCCGCCAGAGATGCTGCCCATCGCGCCCCTTGTTTATATGGCAGCCGGCGTTGCCGGGATCGTGCTGTGGCGGGCGTCGCGTGACACAGTCAGCCCGCAGGTACGCCGCGCCCGCTAGGGCATATATGCCCCGCCGTTGATCCAGAGGCATTGCCCGGTCAGATATGCGCTGTCGGCCGACAACAAAAACAGGATCGGCCCCACCACGTCCTCGGGCTGGGCCAGTCGCGCCAATGGAATTGCCGCGACATAGGCGGCCATGTCGAGGGCAGGGCCAGTTCCACCTCCGCTCTGCCCCTCGTCCGAGCGGCCGGTGCCGCCGCGCAAGAATGCGGTATCGACCGCCCCCGGGCAGACCGCATTGACCCGGACACGGGGCGCGGCCTCAAGAGCGAGCGTTTTGGTCAGGGCGATCAACCCGGCCTTGGCCATCGCATAGGGACCAAAGCCAGGGCGAACGTGCTGCGCAAGCCCCGAAGACACCTGAACCATGCTGGCGCTCTGGCCGGCCACCAACAGCGGCAGAACCCGCGTCGCGGCCAGAACCGCACCGCGCAGGTTGGCCGCCCAAACCTCGTCGAGGATTGCCGCTGGCACCTCGGTCAGTGGTTGGCGCGGCGACATGAAGCCTGCGAGGTTCACGAACCCGTCCAGCGCGGGGCATTCCACCTCCAGCTGGTCAAACCCCGCCGCCACCGATGCGTCGTCGGCAAGATCGACGGGAATCGCGACAACCCCCGCGGGTACAGGGTGACGGTCAAGCGATGCGGGCATGTCCAGCACCGTCACCCGCGTCCCCCCCGCCAGCAATCGCGCCACCAGCGCCCGCCCTATGCCGCCCGCGCCACCCAGAACCGCGATCCGCCGTGGCTGATCCATCCCCGACTCTCCTATGCTCATTTGTCCTTACAAATACCTTGCATGAGCAGCCTTGTCCCCGCAAGATTGGGCGTCGGAAACGGGGGCGGGGCATGCATGACGGTGCAAGACGCGGGCCAGACTGGCGGGTGGGTGATCTGGTCGTTACCGCCCTTTCGGATGGCTGGCTTGACATTCCGACCGACCGCATACTCCAGGATGCAGACTTGACCGCCGAACAGTTTGCCGCCGAGGGCAGGGCACTACCACCTCGGCTGGCAGTGAACTGTTTCGCAATCCGTGCGGGCGACAGGATCGCCTTGATCGACACCGGCGCCGCGGGGGGCATGGGTCCGCTGGCGGGCGCGTTGGCGGACAGCCTGAAACTGGTAGGGATCGATCCGGCCCGCGTGGACACGGTGCTGCTGACCCATATCCATCCTGATCATTCGGGCGGCCTGCGCGATCCGGACGGCACCGCGCGGTATCCGAATGCCGAACTGGTCGTGCATCAGGCCGATCTGGATTTCTGGTGCGCCCCCCAAGGCGGAGCCGCGATACGAGCGGCGCTGCACAGCCGCCATCTGGATGCGACGTTCCAGATCGACGCCTATTCGGACCGGCTGCGGCCGATCCGTGCGGGGGGCGAGGTCTTTCCCGGCGTTACCGCCCTGCACGCCCCCGGGCACACGCCCGGCCATACGGCCTACCGGATCGACAGTGGCGGGGATGCGCTGATGATCTGGGGTGATACGGTGCATGTGGCCTCTGTGCAGGTGCCCCACCCAGAGGTCGGCATGGCCTTTGACATCGACCATGCTGCCGCCGTCGCATCGCGCCGCAGGCTGTTTGATCTGGCGGTGGGCGAAAGGCTTGCCCTGGCCGGGATGCATCTCGATTTCCCGGGGGCGGCACGGTTGTTGCGCACACCACAGGGCTACCGGATCGAAATGGGCTGAGCCGCACCCTGCGTCAGCCCGCCAGCGACACCAGATAGTCCTCCGCCTCGGCCGTCGTGACGAGGTCGGCATATTTCGCGGACATGTCGAACAGGTTCGCGCGGTGGGGTTCCGCCGCCCGGTCGCCCACGGCATCTGACACGATCAGCGTGACAAAGCCGTGGCTCATCGCGTCGACGCAGGTCGCCCGGACACAACCCGAGGTGGTAAGCCCTGTGATCAGCACAGTGTCCACCCCCATTCCCGTCAGCGTGGCCGCCAGCGAGGTGCCGAAAAAGGCCGAGGGGTATTGTTTCGTTACCATCACCTCATCCGGGCGGCGATCCATCCCCTCGACCAGATCACCCATCGGATTACCCCATTCCAGCACTTTGAGGGGTGTCGCCTTGCGAAAGAACACCCCCCCATCGCGCCCGCCCGGAAGGTAGCGCCCCTCGGTAAAGATTACTGGCGTGCCGGTCTGGCGGGCGCGGTCCAGCAGACGGACGGCGTTATCGCGCGCGGCCACGCAGCCCTCGCCGCCATAAAGGGGCGAGTCCGGTTCAAAGTAGGCGCGGGCGAAATCGACGAGGATCAGCGCTGGCTTCTGCCCCCAGGACTGGCGGGCGTGATATCCAGCGCGGGCGTAGTTTTCATTGAGCGTTTCGGTCATCGCGTCCCCCATCCGTCTTGTGCCTATCAGCAGATGCCGCGCGCGCGCCAGTCTGCAAGCGTAGCAGCGTCGATCTTCAGCAATCCCGACAGGATCTGGTCGGTATGCTCGCCCAGTTCGGGGCCGACATGGCGCACGGCCCCGGGCGTATCAGAGAGTTTGGGCGCGACATTCTGCATCTTCAAGGTGCCAAAACTCGGATGCGGCAGTTCGACAATCGCCTGCCGGGCCTGAAAGTGCGGGTCGGCCAGCATGTCGGGCGCGGTATAGATCAACCCGCAGGGCACGCCATTGTCGTTCAGCAGGGCCTCGAGCGGGACAAGGCTGATCGTTCGGGTCCAGTCGTTGATGCGCGCGTCCAGTTCCACCTGGTTTTTCCCCCGCGCGGCATGGGTGGCATAGCGCGGATCTTCGGCGAGTTCCGGCTGGCCCATGGCAGCGGCGAGGCGCCGGAACACCGTGTCCTGATTCGCAGCGATCAGCAGCAGCTTGCCATCCGCCGTGTCAAACACGTTCGAGGGTGAGACATTGGGCAGGATTGGCCCGGTACGTTCGCGCACATAGCCCGCCGCGTGGTATTCGGTGACGAGGCTTTCCATCATCGCCAGTACCGCCTCGTAGATCGCGCTGTCCACCACCTGCCCGCGTCCGGTGCGTTCCCGCGCGTGAAGAGCCATCAGCGCCCCCTGGAACGCATAGCACGCCGCCAGTTGGTCGCCGATGGAAATGCCCATCCGCGAGGGCTGGGTGGAGGGATCGCCAACGACATAGCGCAGCCCCCCCATCGCCTCGCCAATCGCACCGTAACCCGCGCGGCTGGAATAGGGGCCGGTCTGGCCGAACCCGGTCACCCGCACCATCACCAAACGCGGGTTGATTTGCGACAGCGCCTCATAGCCCAGATTCCAGCGCTCCATCGTTCCGGGACGGAAATTCTCGATCAGGATGTCCGACTGGGCGACCAGATCGCGCACGACCTGCTGCCCCTCGGGCGTGCGCAGGTTCAAGGTCAGCGACTTCTTGTTGCGCGCCACAACAGGCCACCACAGCGACTTGCCATAAGGCTTCTCGCGACCCCACTGGCGCATCGGGTCCCCTTCGTTGGGTTGCTCGCACTTGATCACCTCGGCACCAAAATCGGCCAGCATCTGACCACAGAAGGGACCGGCTAGAAGCTGCCCCATCTCGATTACGCGCAGATCGGTCAGCGGGCCCTGGCGCGGGGGCGTGTCAGTCGAGGCCGTTTCGGCGGCGCTGGCATGTGTCATGGTGTCCCCTCCCAGACAAGGACGCGAAACCGGGCATGTCTGCCGGGGTCGAGTCACAGATATATTGCCAACAGAGGATACATTCATGTATGGACATGAAAAGCCCCGAGAGGAAGGTTTGATGGATTTGTTTGCGGAAAAAGTCGAAATTGTCGAAGTTTCGGCACGGGACGGGATCCAGAACGAACACGTCATCCTGCCTTTGGATACAAAGCTCGACCTGATCGCCCGCTCGGTCCGGGCCGGTGCGCGCAGGCTTGAGGTGACGAGCTTCGTCAACCCAGTCCGCGTCCCGCAAATGGCCGATGCGTCCGAATTGGCCGCTCGTCTGCCTCGTGGCGCGGCGCGTTATGTGGGACTGGCGCTGAACACCAAGGGCTTCGAGCGGGCCGTCGAGGCGGCGCTTGACGAGGTGAATTTCGTCGTCGTCGCAAGTGACAGCTTCAGCCGCCGCAACCAGGGCATGGGAACCGATGATGCCCTCAATGTCTGGGCCGAAGTTGCCGGTGCCGCGCGCGGCCGGATCGACGCGGGCGTTACCATCGGCGCGGCCTTTGGCTGCCCGTTCGAGGGCGAAGTGCCGCTTGCCCGGCTCATGTCGGTGGTCGAGCGCGCCATGGACTCGCAGCCCTTTGAACTCGCCTTGGCCGACACCATCGGCGTGGCGACGCCGCCCGATGTGGCCAAGAGGGTCGGCGCAATCCGCGCGGCCTTTCCCGAAGTGCGGCTCAGGCTGCATCTGCACAACACGCGCAACACCGGCATCGCCAATGCCTGGGCCGGGCTGATGGCGGGGGTGCGGATCTTTGATGCCTCGCTGGGCGGGGTCGGGGGTTGCCCCTTTGCCCCGCGCGCCACCGGCAACATCGCGACCGAGGATCTGGTCTACATGTTCCAGCGCGCGGGCATCGATACCGGTATGGACCTCGACGCCTGCATCGCCGCCGCCGTCTGGCTGGAGGAGAAGTTGGGCCATCCGGCGCCGGGCATGGTGATGAAGGCGGGCGGTTTTCCCGGCCGCCACGCGGCCTAGGCATGCGCGATCCCAGCGTCCGGCCGGGCACTGTGGCTGATCAGGCCTATCTGGCGCTGTGCACCGAAATCCTCGCAGGCCGCATCGGTCCCGACGTCCGCCTGACCGAAATGACGATCGCAGAGCGGCTGGGCATCTCGCGCACACCTGTGCGCGAGGCGGTGCGCAGGCTCATCATCGAGGGGTTCCTGACCCGCGAGCGGCGCGAGGGGTTGCGGGTGACCACGTTGAACCCCGACGAGGTGCAACAGATTTTCAACATCCGCCTGATGCTCGAAAGCTATGCCGCCCGCCGCGCCGCCGAATTCGTCACCCCCGGCGAGGCGGCCGAACTGACCCGCCTTGCCGAGGTGATGACCGCGCATTCCCCACCCCGGAGCGACGCCGATTTCGTCACCCTGTCGCAGGCCAACACGGCCTTTCACCGGCTGGTCATACAGGCCGCGCGTTCGCCCCGGGTCGCGGCACTGGTGTCGCTTGCGGTGAACCTCGGCCTCGTGCTGCGCACCTACCGGATGTATTCGGAACGTGACCTGATCCGCCAATCGCGCCAACACCATGACATCGCAGAGGCGATCGCGGCGCGCGAACCCGACTGGGCCGAGGCGGCCATGGCCGCCCATGTGCAGGCTGCCGCGGCTGTCGCCCGCCGGGTTGGCCTGTCCGGGCCCGCCGGAACCACAACGGCTGCAACATTGCGCGCGCCGGACTGACAGCCGTACACATTCGTTCATCGGCTTCATCGAAGGCGCCCCGGTGACGAACTTGTCCCGTCGTTCTTCCTTCCAGTCCTGCGAAAGGATCGCGACGTCAAGCCGTGGACTCAAACACCTAGAGCGTGTCCTTCTCAACGGATTTCGGATTTCCCTTGGGTTTCTTGATGTTAAGCCCTGTAGTTCAGGCAGATATGGGGTGGCAAGCCGCATCCCGTAGAGTGGTGGCAGCGTGTGGTGGACCCTGTGGCGGAGGGGAACACGCACCGGTCTACAGCGGCGCGGTCCCAGGCTTCGGTCAAGTTCGTCACCGATATGGACAAGCTAAGGGCGCTCATGGCCTCCCTTTCGTAATGATGCAGCGCCGCCGTAAACTCCGCGGTCGCCCGTGTTCACTCGCTCGCGGTGCTGAGGGGAGCACTCGTTCACGCCCATAAGCTCAAACGATTGCCCGGCTCTGTCAGACTAAACCTGTTTGAGCCGGGCAGGGCGGTTGCGTAGCGTCGCGGGATGATCCAGCGATCCCCATTCCGGTACTTCAAGACGTCGCCCGAAATCATCCGCCTGGCGGTGATGTTGTACAGACGGTTTCCGCTGTTATTGCGGAAACTCGAGGATCTTCTGCACGAACGCGGCATCGATATCAGCCACGAAACGTCGCGTTTCTGGCAGGCGGTCGAGCAAATGGCGCCGGCACCTGGACGATGGCGTTGCCCGGCAGGGCATGCTTGCATGCCCGAGAGGGTTTTCGTGAAGATCAACGGCCAGCAGCACGATCTTTGGAGAGCCGTTGATCACGAAGGCGAGGTCTTGGAGAGTTTCGTCACCAAGCGGCGCGATACGAGCGCTGCATTGAAATTCCTCAAGAAAACGCTGAAGCGGCACGGCCGGGCCGATGCCTTCGTAACAGATCTACTGCGCTCTTATCGTGCCGCTCTTCGCGACATCGGGGCTGTTGACCGCCAACAAACCGGCCGCAGTCTGAACAACCGAGCGGAGAATTCTCATCAGCCGTTTCGACGAAAGGAACGCGCCATGCTCCGCTTTCGCCGGATGCGATCGTTGCAGACGTTCGTCGCGGTCCATTCCTCAATCCACAACCGGTTCAACCCGGAGCGCGCCCTCACCGGCCGGGACATTCGCCGATGCACCGTTTTTTTGCGCCTGACGGATGCTCCGCCAATTATCGTGGACATCAGGCCTTCCAACCCCACCGTTGCTGTCGCTGAGTGGCGCGGCCACTGCGCAGCGTACAGGTCCGCCAGCGGAAACCAAGCAGGGTTCGCATTGGCCTGGCAGCATCTGCAGCCAAGATGCGTGGCCGGATCATTGCCAGACAGGTTTTGCTGGCGAAAACAAAGGCCACAGGTGTGGCCTGTTCGACCGGGCTGGCACGAACGCCATGTTTGCGCCGAACCTCACTATTGACCACACACACAATTAAGAGTGCATTGAGGAAATTGATGCGACGAATTGAAAAGGTGATGCCATGGCCAAGACGATAGCGGTTCTGGGCGGCGGCATCGGCGGGATGACGGTCGGGCATGAATTGGCCGCGCGCGGGTTTGATGTCGACATTTATGACGCGCAGACGATCCCGGGCGGCAAGGCGCGGTCGATCCCTGTTCCGGGTTCCGGCACTGACGGCCGCAGGGATCTGCCCGGCGAACATGGGTTCCGGTTCTTTCCGGCCTTTTACGTGCATCTGCCGGATACCATGAGCCGCATCCCGTTCGGCGCACATGGCCGCAGTTGCTTTGACAATCTGGTCGGTGTCGAAGCGATCGAGATTGCCAGATACGACGCGGAACCGGTCAACCTGCTGGCCCGCGTGCCCCGTTCGATTGCGGACCTCAAGATCCTGCTGAAAGAAGTCTTTGACCACGTACTGCCGCTGTCGATGAACGATCTGGAGTTCTTTGGCGAACGGCTTTGGCAGGTCATGACGTCATGTGACGAACGGCGCATGGCCGAGCTGGAACCGCAAAGCTGGTGGGAGTTTGTGGACGCCGACAACCGCAGCGAGAACTACCAGAAGTTTCTTGCCGAAGGTCTTTCGCGATCGCTTGTCGCGGCGAAGGCTCGTGAAGGCAGTGCTCGCACGATCGGACAGATTCAGGTCAGGTTGGTCGACGGGATGATGCGCGGCGGCAGCGGAACCGATCGCGTGCTGAATGCGCCGACGAGCGATGCACTGATCCACCCCTGGATCGCCGAGATCACCCGGTTGGGCGGTCGTTATCATTCGAACAGCCAGATCACCGCGATCCAGATGGACGGGGCGCGCATCGCATCGGTGACCATCGATGGCCCGGACGGGTGCCGGACGATCGAGGCGGACTATTTCGTCTGCGCTATCCCGATCGAGCATTTCGCGCCGCTGGTCACCGACGCGATGATCGCGCAGGCGCCCGAATTGGACGCCGTCAAGATACTTGCCCCAAACGTCCGCTGGATGAACGGCATCCAGTTCTTTCTGACCAAGGACGTGCCGATCGTCGACGGCCATTCGCTGTATGTCGACAGCCCATGGGCCATCACCTCGATCTCGGAGGCCCAGCTTTGGCCGCATATAGACCTGTCGCAATACGGCGACGGCAAGGTCCGCGGCATCCTGTCGGTCGACATTTCGGACTGGGACGAGATTGGCACCTTTCACAACAAGCCCGCAAAACAACTGGACAAGGACGCGATCGCCGACGAGGTCTGGCGGGAACTGAAACGCAGTCAGAACGTTGCCGGCCGAACGCTGCTGACCGACGACATCCTGCATAGCTGGTTCATTGACAGCGATATCCAGTTGTCGCATGACGACCGGCCGCATCCCGTCGCCAACCTCGAGCCGCTGTTCATCAACACGCCGGGCTCGTGGAACAAACGCCCCACAGCGGCGACCGGCATCGCGAATTTCATGCTGGCCTCGGACTATGTGCAGACCCAGACGGACCTCGCCTGCATGGAGGCCGCCAACGAAGCGGCGCGCGTGGCGGTCAACGCAATCCTTGATGCCACGGGTTGGAAGGGCGCGCGATGCCGCCTGTTCGCAATGCCGATGCCCGAGGCGTTTAGCCTGTGGCGCGCCCACGACAAGCGCCGCTTTGAGGCCGGCCAGCCGTGGGACGGTCACCTGTTGTTCTGACGCGGCAATGACCTGGGAGGGGCTCCATGGCACATGATATCACGATGGTTAAAAAACTTCGGCACGTGCTTGCGGCGCGCGCATCAGAGGCAAACGTGCCGGGACCGCTGCGACATGCCGGCAAGCGCCGCAGCGGATCGCAGGTCACGATGCAGGACGACGGCTTTCACTTTGCCGAATTCGCAAATCATTCGCACAAGCTGTTTTATGTCGAGTGGTGGTATTACAACTTTGTTGATCCCGATACGGGCCTGTCCGGGATGGTCACCTTTGCGATCTGTAATCCGGGCAACGAGCTTGACCTTGGCACGGCCAGCCTGAACTTCGCGGCCTTCACCCCCGAAGGCGAGGTCGAGACCTTCATCGAGTTCTACCACGTCACGCATTTCAAGGCCGACACCGCCTGTGCCAATGTGTCGATTGCGAACAGTTCGGTAAAGGTCGTCGACGCCGACACCTACCAGATCACCGCTGCAAACGAAGAAGGTTCGATGAGCCTTGATCTGGTGTTCCACCGCAAGGGCCGCTCGCAGCTGTTGGCCGATAACGTGCCGGGCTATGCCGGGTGGGAGGTGTCCAGCTGGCTGGTCTACATGCCCTCGGCCGAGGTGACCGGATCGGTCCGGCTGGGATCAAAGACCTATGCATTGAAGAACGCCAAGGGTTATCACGACCACGATTGGGGCATGTGGATGCTGCCCGAACGGATCTGGAGCTGGGCGCAGTTTTCGACCCCTGATCACGAAATCGCTTTTGATGTCGGGTTTCATGCGGCCTTCCAGAAATCGACCGCCTATTTTCGCTGGCAGGACAAGGACATTTATTTTCCACAGGACCGTTTCCAGACCACGCAGAGCGATTGGGCGTCATGGCGGGTGTTCTGGACCTATCCCAAGCAGGTCGCGTTCACGGCCGTGGATGCGACGGGACAGTATCAGATTGAATTGACATGGACAGTCACCCAGACCTCGGTCCTGTGGAAGTACCCGTTGCTGGTGTTCGAACAGGCCTGTGATTTTACCGGCCGGCTTTCCGAATACGATATGGAAACCGGCAAGCCCGGCAAGGAACTGCTGGCTATTTCGACCCCGGGGTTCTGCGAATTCACCGACCGCTGGATTGGCGGGCACCAGTAACGGCGCGCGTTACCGTCACTTTTCTTTCAAGGCGTGGACACCTTGCCAATCGGCATCGGGTGGATCGTCGCGCATACGGGCCGCACGCGCACGCAGGATGGCGGCGGTGACGTCGTCCGGCACCTTGACCAGAAAGGCCGCGAAGGCGCGTTCGGCCTCGGTGAAATGCGCCGCGTAGAACGCGTCAATCGCTTCCTGATAGATCGGCAGGTTCGCCCGCACCGCGTCGGAGCGGACCGTCGGCAGGGCGTCCACGACCTCAAACAGGCGAACGGCGTCCTTGCGGCCCAGAACGGTGACGTGATCGACCTGACGCAGGGTGAACGCCTGCGGCGCGGTCAGCAGATCAAAGCTCTTGTCAGAGATCAGCGCCGATGCGCCATACCGTTTCGTCAGCGACTCGACCCGCGACGCAAGGTTCAGCGTGTCGCCGATCGCCCCGATCCGGATCTGGTTCAGGCCGCCGACAACGCCGAACACGACCTCGCCCGTGCTGAGGCCCAGCCCGAAACCCGGGGCCGGCAAGTCCCGCGCCAGCATCTCGGCCCGCAGGCGATGCAGCGCGCCGGCCACGCGGGTCGCCG
>JBBRCF010000028.1:0-30951 GCA_038205135.1 Rhodobacterales bacterium | reverse complement strand
TCGATGCGCGCCAGCAGCGCGGCCTCGCGCGCGGTCAGCCCCTGCGCGGCCACGCCGGCCACGGGGCGCACGAAACGCGCGTCATGTTCACCGGGCACAGCGGACCGCAACGCCGCATCCAGCGCGCCATGCACCACATCGGGCGCGTCCAGCGCCATCAAGGAAACCGGCACCACCCGCCGGGGGCCCAGCGTGACGCCCCCCGTCAACCCGTCGGTGATCATCTGCACTTCTGAATCGCCGCCCAGACCGGTGGTCCGCATCGCCACCGCCTCGACCATCGTCCGCCAGCCGCCGACGCGCGCGCCCTGCGGGTCGATCGCGGGCCGACCGCCGCGCAACAACGCCACATCGGTGGTGGTTCCACCGATATCCGCCACCAGCGCGGTATCCGCCCCGGTCAGCCAGCGCGCGCCGACGATGCTGGCCGCCGGACCGGACAGAATGGTTTCGATCGGGCGCTCTTTGGCCTGCGCCGCGGAAATCAGCGCGCCATCGCCGCGCACCACCATCAAAGGTGCGGTCACGCCGATCTCGGTCAGGATTTCCTCGGCGCGCCCGATCAACCGATGCGTCAACCCGATCAGCCGCGCGTTCAACACCGCCGTCAGCGCCCGTTTGGGCCCATTCAGCCGCGCGGACAGGTGATGCGACAGGCTGACGGGGCGCCCGGTGCGTGCGGTGATCAGCGCTGCGGCGGCCAGTTCATGACCCGGATTGCGCGTAGCGAATTGCGCCGCCACCGCATAGGCCGACACATCGCCATGCGCGTCCAGCCAGGCATCCAGCGCGGGCAAGTCCAGCGGCGCGGCCTCGGTGCCCGCATGGCTGTGCCCGCCGGCCAGCACCAGCGCCGGATCACCTGCCAGCGCATCGGCCAACCCCTGCGCCGTCAGATCACGCGCATCGAACCCGATGTAAATCAGTCCGACTCGCCCGCCCTGGCCTTCAACCAGCGCATTGGTGGCCAGCGTGGTCGACAGCGACGCCAGCGCAATCTCATGCGCAGCGACGCGCGCCTGTGCCAGCACCGCCCGCACCGCACCACCGATGCCGATGGCCAGATCGTGCCGTGTGGTCAGTGATTTGGCGCTGGCGATCACATCGCGTTCGTCGCGGATCAGCACCGCATCGGTATAGGTGCCCCCGGTATCCACACCCAGCAACAGCGCCATCTCAGCTTCCTTTCGTCAGGCGCTGAACCGCCCAGCGCGCCGCATCCGCGACCGCCGCATCCGTATCATCAACCCGCGCCATTGCCACGCTCCGCAACGCAGGCAGACCGGAATTTCCGATGGCATACAGCACATTGCGCACGAACCGGTCGCGCCCGATCCGTTTGACGGGACTGCCCGCAAACCGCGCCCGGAACGTGGCATCATCCAGCGCGGCCAAGGCGGCCAGTTCAGGCAACACCATGCCATCACGCGGCGCATAGCCGTCTTCCGTCGGCGCGGTGGCAAACTTGTTCCACGGGCAGACCGCCAGACAATCGTCGCAGCCATAGATGTGATTGCCCATCAGCGGGCGCAATTCTGCGTCCACCGGCCCGCGATGTTCGATCGTCAGATAGGAAATGCAGCGCCGCGCATCCATCCGATAGGGCGCCACAAAGGCCCGCGTCGGGCAGATATCAAGGCACCGCGTGCAGACCCCGCAATGATCGGTTTCCGCCGGATCAGGGTCGAATTCATAGGTCGTGAACAGCGCGCCCAGAAACACCCAGTTGCCCATGTCCCGACTGACCAGATTGGTGTGCTTTCCCTGCCAGCCCAGCCCCGCCGCCTGCGCCAGCGCCTTTTCCGGCACAGGCGCGGTATCGACGAACACCTTGATCTCGCAGTTTTGGGCAGATTGGGAAGCGCGATCGATCAGCCAGCGCCCCAGCCGTTTCAGCCGCCGCTTGACCAGATCATGGTAATCGCGGCCCCGCGCGTAAACCGAAATCACGCCACGATCCCGCGCCGCCAACCCCGCCAGCGGATCGTCATCCGGCGCATAGCTTTCCGCCAGCATCACCACCGACCGCGCCTGCGGCCACAACGCCGCCGGGTCACCCCGCCATTCGGCCCGGTCCGCCAGCCAGTCCATCTGACCGTGATAGCCGGCGTCCAGAAACGCCCGCAACCGCCCGGCCATGTCCGGCACCGCATCCGGCCGGGTCACCCGCACGGCTGTAAAGCCTTCGGCGAGGGCGCGGGCGATCAGCGCAGATTTCAGGTCCGCCGTCATGGCGAAGTCGCGCTACGGCGCAGATCAGAAATCCAGATCGGCATAATGCGCCGGCGGCGGAAAGCCCGGCACCTGATCCGCCAGGATCGACCGGAACGCAGGCCGCGATTTGATCTTTGCATACCAGTCCTTGACCACCTCGGACCGGTTCCAGTCCACATCGCTGATATAGTCCAGACAGGACAGATGCGCGGCGGCGGCAAAATCCGCCAGCGACATCGTATCGCCCGCCAGCCAACGTCGTTGTTCCAGCAGCCACGCCATGTAATCCAGATGAAACTTGATCGCGCGGGCCCCGTCTTTGACGTTCTTGCTGTCGGGAAAGCCCAGCTTCATTACCTTTTTGTTGACCCGTTCATACACCAGCTTTGACGTCACTTCGGCATAGAACTTGTCGTCGAACCAGCCGATCAGGCGGCGCACCTCGTGACGCGCGTCCGGGTCACGCGGCATCAGGACGGGATCGGGGAATTTCTCTTCCAGCCATTCGCAGATCGCCGCGCTTTCGGTCAGGGTGCGGCCGTCGATGCGCAGCACCGGCACCTTGCCCGCCGGATTGCGGCGCAGGAAATCGGGCGTCGGTTCCCAGTACCGTTCATCTTCCAGCACGCATTCGATCCGCTTTTCACCGAGGCTCAGGCGCACCTTGCGGCAAAATGGCGAAAGTGCAGCATGATACAGGCGGGCAGTCACTGGCATGGGTCCGATCTATCGCAGGATATCCTTGCATGCCCCGGCAGCGCCGGGATTTCAATCCCCGGCGGAGTCGTCGAAACAGTCATCCCGGCCATCGGCGGCGATGGTCTGCGCGCCGTCCAGAATCGCTGCGGTACGCCGCCGTTGCAGGTCGGTGGGCGCGCTGGCCGAGCGCAATTTCGGCGCCGGCAGCACCATGGCCAGCCGCGCGGACTGCACATCGGTCAATTCGCCCGCACCGACCCGGAAATGATGCTGCGCGGCGGCGGCAACCCCGAACACGCCTTCGTCGAATTCGACAATATTGACATAGACCTCGAGGATGCGCCGCTTGGACCAGAACAGTTCCACCAGCGGCGTCATCACGCCCTCCAGCGCCTTGCGCGGCCACGACCGCCCGTGCCACAGGAACGCGTTTTTCACCACCTGCTGCGTCAGCGTCGAGGCGCCGCGATCCGCGCCACCCTCGATCGCATCCCGGATAGCGGCGATGTCGAACCCCCAGTGACGGCAGAAATTCGCATCCTCCGCCGCCACGATGGCGCGCAGCAGCATCGGCGACACGGCATCGACATCGACCCATTCCTGTTCGACCTCGCCCAGCACCCGCGCCTCGCCGATCATGTAGGGGGTGGTGGGCGGATTGATGACGGCATAGGCCGCAACCCATAGCACCAGCAGCGCGGGCAAACCTGCAGCCAGTCGCCAGAACCATGTCCTGATGGACCGGCGCCGTGGTGAGCGCGGCGCCACCTTTGTCTTTACCTGTCGCGCCATGCCGCCTTGCCTGTCCGGAACCCCGCATGTGTTCTACATGAAAGCGGCGGGCGCGCTTGTCCAGCCCGCCCGCCGTGTCCGGATGCACGGGACAGGGGCAGCCCCCATCCCGCGCGGCCTTATTCCGCCGGAACAGCCTTTTGTTCCAGCGTCAGGGGATGCGGGATATGCACCAGCATTTCCTTGGGGCAGATCTGGATGAAATGCCCGCGTTCCACGGCCCAGTTGGCCAGAATGCGGTCGGCCTTGACGCTGCGGGTTTCGCGTGCGTGCCGTTCAATCAGCAACTTCAGCTGATCTTCCCAATAGGGCACCGTCACCGTGTTGGTCACCAGCGTTTCAAGGTTCATCAGGTCCAGCGCGGTCCCGTCCGGGTCATGGATATAGGCCATGCCACCGGTCATCCCGGCGCCAAAGTTGGCCCCGATCCGGCCCAGAATGACCGCCACACCGCCGGTCATGTATTCGCAACCGTTCGATCCGCAGCCCTCGATCACCACCTTGGCACCCGAATTGCGCACCGCGAACCGCTCGCCAGCACGCCCTGCGGCAAACAGATAGCCGTCGGTCGCGCCATACAGCACCGTGTTGCCGATGATGGTATTGTCCTCGGCCCGCAGCGGGCTGGACATCGGCGGGCGCACCACGATGGTACCGCCCGACAGGCCCTTGCCGACGTAATCGTTGGCATCGCCCGACACCTCGATCTTCAGCCCCGGTACCGCGAACGCGCCCAGCGATTGCCCCGCCGACCCGGTCAGTTTCACCGTCAGATGATCGGGTTGCAACGCATTGCGCATGCCGAACCGGCGCACGATATGGCTGGAAACCCGCGTGCCCACAGTGCGATGCGTATTCTGCACAGCATAGGAAAGCTGCATCTTTTCGCCATCTTCGAGGAACCGCGCGGCATCGCGGACAATCTCGGCATCCAGCGTGTCAGGCACCACATTGCGCGGCTTCGACCGATCATATTTGATCTCGCGTGCACCATCGACGGTGATCAGCAGCGGGTTCAGGTCCAGATCATCCAGATGCGCGGCTCCGCGGCTGACCTGCCCCAGCAGGTCCGCCCGCCCGATGATGTCATCCATCGACCGCGCCCCGATCGAGGCGAGGATTTCCCGCACCTCTTGGGCATAGAAGGTGATCAGGTTCACCACCTTGTCCGCCGTACCGGTGAATTTCTTGCGCAGTTCCTCGTTCTGGGTACAGACGCCCACCGGACAGGTGTTCGACTGGCACTGTCGCACCATGATGCACCCCATCGCGATCAGCGCAGCGGTACCGATGCCGTACTCTTCGGCCCCCAGCATCGCGGCCATCACGATGTCACGCCCGGTGCGCAGGCCCCCGTCGGTGCGCAGCGTCACGCGGTCGCGCAGGTTGTTCATCGACAGCACCTGATGCGCTTCGGTCAGGCCCATTTCCCAGGGCAGGCCCGCAAACTTGATCGAGGTCGCGGGCGAAGCACCGGTGCCGCCATTGTGCCCCGATATCAGAATGATATCGGCCTTGGCCTTTGCCACCCCCGCCGCGATGGTACCTACACCGCTGGCCGCCACAAGTTTCACCGTTACCTTGGCGCGCGGGTTGATCTGTTTCAGGTCATAGATCAGCTGGGCGAGATCTTCGATGGAATAGATGTCGTGATGCGGTGGCGGCGAAATCAGCGTCACGCCCTTGGTCGAGTGGCGCAGCCGCGCGATCAGGTCGGTGACCTTCATGCCGGGCAATTGCCCGCCTTCGCCGGGCTTGGCACCCTGCGCTATCTTGATTTCCAGTTCCTCGCAGGCGTTCAGGTATTCCGCCGTCACGCCGAACCGGCCCGATGCAACCTGCTTTATCTTGGCCGACGGGTTGTCGCCATTGGGTTCCGGCAGGAAATGCGCCGGATCTTCGCCGCCCTCGCCGCTGTCGGACTTGGCGCCGATGCGGTTCATCGCGACGTTCAGCGTTTTATGCGCCTCTGGCCCCAGTGCGCCCAGCGACATGCCCGGCGTCACGAACCGCTTGCGGATCGAGGTGATGCTTTCGACCTCTTCCAGCGGGATCGCCTTGCCCAGCGGCTTGATCGCCAACAGGTCGCGCAGATGGATCGGCGGGGCTGACTGCATGCGCGCGGAATACTGTTTCCACAGTTCGTAGGACGACCGGTCACAGGCCGATTGCAGCAGATGCATGCCGGACGCTTCCCAGGCATGGGTTTCGCCCGAACGCCGCGCCTTGTAAAAACCGCCGATCGGCAACACCACGTCGCTGGCGCGCCAGCCGGTAGCATGGATTTCTTCGGCTTCGCGCTGGATACCCGTCACACCGATGCCGGAAATCCGGCTGGTCAGACCGGGAAAATATTCCGCGCACATCGCGCGGGATAGCCCCACCGCCTCGAAATTCAGCCCGCCGCGATAGGACGAAATCACCGAAATCCCCATCTTGGCCATGATCTTCAGCATGCCCTGATCGATGGCCTCGCGATAGCGCGCGACGGCATCTGTCAGCGACAGGTCCAGCAATCCGCGCTGAATCCGGTCGGCAAGGCTGTCTTCGGCCAGATAGGGGTTCACTACGGTGGCGCCGCAACCGATCAGCACGGCGAAATAATGGGGGTCGATGCATTCCGCCGACCGCACGTTCAGCGAACAGAAGGTGCGCAGACCCTTGCGGGTCAGGTGGCTGTGCACGGCGCTGGTCGCCAAAATCATCGGCATCGGCACGCGGCCATCGCCCTGATCCATGTCGGTCAGGCAGATGTGGCCGGCACCGGACCGCACGGCATCCTCGGCTTCCGACCGGATGCGCTCCAGATTGCCGCGCAGCGCATCGGGATCGGCATCCACCGGAAAGGTGCAGTCGATTACCGCGACATCGGCGTTGAAACTGCCGACCATCGCATCCCATTGCGCGTTGCCGACGAACGGGCTGCCCAGCACGAAAATCTCGGTCTGCGCGCTCGATTCGTCCAGCACGTTCTTGAGGTTGCCGAACCGGGTTTTCAGGCTCATCACCCGGTATTCGCGCAAGCTGTCGATTGGCGGGTTGGTGACCTGGCTGAAGTTCTGGCGGAAATAATGTGAAAGCGGCCGGTATTTCGACGACAGCACGGCGGGCGGCGTGTCATCGCCCATCGACGCCAGCGCCTCTTTGGCGTCCTCGGCCATCGGCGCCAGCACCTGTTCCAGATCTTCGATCGTGAACCCGGCGGCGACCTGCCGCTTGCGCAGTTCAGACCCGGTGAACAGCGCGCGCTCTTCGATCTGGGACAGCTTGTCGTCCAGCTCGTTGATCTTGCCGACCCAATCGCCGAACGGCTGAGCGGCGGCGAGTTTGTCCTTGATCTCGGTGTCGCGGAACAGACGGCCTTCCTTCATGTCCACAGCGATCATCTGGCCCGGTCCCAACGCGCCCTTTTCGCGCACGGTGGTTTCATCAACGGGCACCATGCCGGCTTCGGACCCGGCGATCAGCAGGTTGTCCCCGGTCACGACATAACGCATCGGGCGCAGCCCGTTGCGGTCCAGCCCACCACAGACCCAGCGGCCATCGGTCATCGCCAGCGCGGCCGGCCCGTCCCACGGTTCCATCACCGAATTGCAGTAGGAATACATGTCGCGCCACGTCTGCGGCAGTTCCACCGCCTGCTTGGACCAGCTTTCCGGAACCAGCATGGTTTTCGCCATCGGCGCATTGCGCCCCGCACGCACCAGCACTTCGAACACGGCATCCAGCGCGGCAGAATCGGACGATCCCGGCTGAATGATCGGCTTGATATCCTCGGCCAGATCACCAAAGGCGCTCGAGGCCATGCGGATTTCATGGCTGCGCATCCAGTTGGTGTTGCCCTTCAGCGTGTTGATCTCGCCGTTATGCGCCAACATGCGGAACGGTTGCGCCAGCCACCATTGCGGAAAGGTGTTGGTGGAATAGCGCTGGTGATAGATCGCAAAGGCGGATTCGAACCGGTCATCCATCAGGTCGGGGTAAAACACCGCCACCTGTTCGGCCAGCATCATGCCTTTGTAGATGATCGACCGGCAGGACAGCGAACAGACGTACATGCCCTGAATGCCGGCCGCCGTGACCGCCTTTTCGATGCGGCGGCGGATGACATATAATTCGCGCTCGAACGTTTCTTCGTCCACGCCCTTGACGTTGGAGATCAGGATCTGCTCGATTTCCGGCCGCGTCGCGTTGGCCTTTTCGCCCAGACAGGAAATATCGACCGGCACATGCCGCCAGCCATAAATGTAATACCCCATCCGCAACACTTCGGATTCGACGATTGTGCGGCAGGTTTCCTGCGCGCCAAAGTTGGTGCGCGGCAGAAACACCTGTCCCACGGCAATCAGCTGATCCGTGCGAGGTTCGTGCCCGGTACGGCGGATCTGGTCATAGAAAAACGGCACCGGGATCTGCACATGGATGCCCGCGCCATCGCCGGTCTTGCCATCCGCATCCACCGCACCGCGATGCCAGACCGCCTTCAGCGCGGCGATGCTGTTATCCACCACGCGGCGGCTTGCCTTGCCATCCAGCGCAACCACCAGACCCACGCCGCAAGACGAATGTTCTTCGCTGTCGTGATACAGTCCGTTTTCCGCCAGCCAGGCGCGTTTGGCTTCTTCGCGGGCAACCCAGGCGTCATCATAGGTGGTCATGTTTCAGGCTCCTTCGCTGGTGCGGCCGTAAAGCGCGATCATCTCGGCTTCGGTCAGGGTCGGGTGGTGACCGGCAAGCGCCAAACCTTCGGGCTTGCGGTCAATGAAAATCTCGCGGGCGAGGCTCAGCCCGGTGGTGTCGTCGAACAGACCGATCGGGATTTCCCAATCGCCGGCGTAGGGGCCATCCCGCGTGATACGGTAATACAGACCCGATCCACATTGCGTGCACCACGCCCGTTCGGCCCAATCCGACGACGGAATGCGCGCGATGTGGTCGGTGCCGGTCCAGGCCACATCGTCCTTGGCTACGGTGATCGCGGCAAACAATGCGCCAGACCACCGCTGGCACATCTTGCAATGGCAGACGCCGAACGCGTGCCCGTCCAGCCGCGCGGTAAACCGCACCGCGCCACACAGGCAGCCGCCCACGCGGGTATCTGCGACCGCCGCCGTCATGCGATCAGCCCGCAGAATGGCGGCAGGATCAAAAAGCGTTCCTGATTGCGCGGCCGCACGCCTAGCGGGCGCTGCGCCGTATTGATCAGGCCGGAATGGCCCAAGCCATCACCCGTCGCCGCCATGGCAAACCGATGGCCGGGCGCGGCGCGATGGTCTGACCTGACACCTGAAAAGCTCCGGATTAGATGCCCGCTGGTGCCGATATGCCGCGACTTCGCCAGATCATCGGCCTCGCTGGCCAGATGAATGGGCAGCGGCGCCGTTTTGCCTGTCGATGTCAACGCCACGTCCATCATCGTCCTGCGTCCGCCCTATTCGGCCGCGACGGCGCGCATGCCGTTCAGATAGGCCAGCACGGCATCGGCACAGTCGCGCCCGTCGCGGATCGCCCAGACAACCAATGACGCGCCGCGCACTATGTCGCCCACGGCAAACACGCCTTCGGCGCCGGTCTGCCCTGTGGTGAACGCCGCCTTGACGGTGCCCCAGCGAGTGGTTTCCAGCCCGTCGGCGCGCCATTGCTTGGGCCAATCCTCGGGTTCGAATCCCAGCGCCTTGATCACCAGATCGGCGGGTTCATCCACGATGGCACCGGGGATTTCCTCGGGCATCTGGCGGCCTGTCGCGTCGGGTGCGCCCAGACGCATCTTTTGCACGCGCACCGACGTGACCGGATCGCCGGTAAACCCTACGGGCGTGGACAGCCATTCGAACACCACGCCCTCTTCTTCGGCGTTCTGCACCTCGCGCTGTGACCCCGGCATGTTGGCTCGATCGCGGCGATACAGACATTTCACCGATGTGGCGCCCTGCCGGATCGCGGTGCGCACGCAATCCATTGCGGTATCGCCGCCGCCGATCACGACCACGCGCTTGCCCGCCGCATTCAGCGACCCGTCGATGAACTCCGGCACATCATCACCAAACGACAGCCGGTTCGACACGGTCAGGAAATCCAGCGCCCGGACAAGGCCCGCTCCGGCCACGTCCAGTTCGCGCGCCTTGTATACGCCGATGGCGATGATGACCGAGTCATGCTTGCCCCGGATCGCGTCGAAACTGATGTCGCGGCCAACCTCGCAGTTCAGTACGAATTCGACGCCCGACTGTTCCAACTGCTGCACGCGGCGCATCACCACGTCTTTTTCCAGCTTGAAACCCGGGATGCCGTAGGTCAGCAGCCCGCCCGCCCGGTCATGCCGGTCATAGACCGTCACCTGCACGCCGGCGCGGCGCAGCATGTCGGCGGCCGCCATTCCGCCCGGCCCCGCGCCGATGATCGCCACCGACTGATCGCGTTCGACGGCGGGGCGGATCGGCTGCACCCAGCCGTTTTCCCACGCGGTATCGGTGATGTATTTTTCCACCGACCCAATGGTGACCGTGCCATGGCCCGACTTTTCGATGACGCAGTTGCCTTCGCACAAACGGTCCTGCGGACAGATGCGACCGCAGATTTCCGGGAAAGTGTTGGTCGCCTGGCTGAGTTCCCAGGCCTCGCGCAGCCGACCCGTGGCCATCATGTTCAGCCAGTCGGGGATGTTGTTGTGCAGCGGGCAATGCGTCTGGCAATAGGGCACGCCGCATTGGCTGCACCGGCTGGCCTGTTCGCGCGCCTTTTCGGCGGCATACTCGGCATAGATTTCATCAAAATCCTGCCGGCGGTCTTCGGCCGCACGCTTCTCCGGCATGTCACGCGCAATCGTGACAAATTTCAGCATCGGTTGCTTGGCCATGGCGGACTCCGGGTGTCGTGCGACTGTCTGAGATGGTGTAAAGCAGGCGCGGCGGGAATAAAAGTCACCTATGCTGACCTATATACAGAATATTTTGGCCAGACATGGCTTGGCCGGCTGAAATTTCGTCTTAAAAGGTCAGCCTATCTTACCTATCTGGCTTTCAGCCCGTCCCCAGCGCCACCAGAACGATGACACCAACCGCGATTCGCCACCAGCCGAACAACGCATAGCCATAGCGCGACACGTATCCCAACAGCCCCTTGACCACGATCACCGCACTGATGAACGCCGCCACAAAGCCGACGCCGATCTGCGTCATCGCGCCGGGGTCCAGCAGGTCCCAGCTTTTGTACAGGTCATAGGCAAACGCCCCGAACATCGTCGGCATCGCCAGAAAGAACGAAAACTCGGCCGCCGCGCGCTTGCTTGCCCCCATGGCCAGCGCGCCGACGATGGAGGCCCCGGATCGCGACACGCCCGGCACCATGGCCAGACACTGGATCGCGCCGATGGCGATGGCGATCCGCATCGGGATCGCCTCGGCACTGTCATATCGCGGAGTCAGTTTCAGCCGGTCGATGAACAGCAGCACAACGCCGCCAATGATCAGCATGATTGCGATCAGGCGCGGGCTTTCGAACAGCACGCCCTTGATGAAATCACGCCCCAGCACGCCGACAAAAACCGCAGGCAGCACCGCCAGCAGGATGCCGATGATGAACCGCCGCGCCGCCGGATCGCGGTGGGCGGTGGAAAACAATTGCCACAGCTTGGCCGCATAAACCGTGATGATCGCCAGCACCGCGCCGAACTGGATGACCACCTCGAACGTGCGTTCGTCGCTTTCGAAACCCAGGAAATGCCCGGCCAGCAACAGATGCGCGGTAGACGAAACCGGCAGGAACTCGGTCAAGCCTTCGATGACCCCAAGTAGCAGGGGCAGGATGACGTCCTGCATCATCGGTCAGCTGCCCCGCAGATTCTTGGCCGATTTTTTTATCGCCGCATACTGCCCTGATGACCGGAACCGCCACAGGTATTCCGGCAGCACCGCCGCCATCGCCACCGGCGCGATCCCCAGATCGCCAAAGCCCCTGGCCTCCGCGCTCACCACATTGTCGCGCCGCAGGCTGCGCACCTGATCCGGCGTGATCGGCATCGGCGTCAGGCCGAAGGTCAGCCGGTTGGCCATGTCCGCACCCCAAGCCATGATCCGCGCCAACCAGAACGGCAGCACCACGATCGCGCGGCGGCGCTGGATCACCGCCAGCATCCGGCGCATCAGGTCGGCAAATGATTCCACATCCGGCCCGCCCAATTCATAGATGCCCTGCGCCGCGCCTTCGACGCCCATCACGGCCGCCTGCGCCACGTCTTCGACATGGACCGGCTGGAACCGCACCGACCCGCCCACCACCGGAATCGCCGGAGACATCAGCGTCATCCCCGCAAACCGGTTGAAAAACTGGTCCTCGGGGCCAAAAATCACCGAAGGCCGCAGAATCATCGCTTGCGGCATGTGGCGCAGCACACCGGCCTCGCCGGCCGCCTTGGTCTGGCCATAGGTGCTGGCGCTGGCCGTATCCGCGCCGATGGCCGACAGATGCACCATGCGCGCGACACCCTCAGCCGCCGCCAGCCGCGCGATGCGTTCCGCACCCTGCGCCTGCACCGCGTCAAAATTGTTGCGCCCGCGCGCGTCGAACGTGCCGACGCAATTCACCACCGCGTCCGCACCGATCATCGCCGCCGCCACGCTGGCGTCATCGCGAATGTTGCACAGCACCGGTTCCACTTGCCCCGGCGTGCCGTAGGGCCGCACGAACAGCGCCTCGTTCGGGCGACGCACCGCCACACGGACCCGCCAGCCCGCTGCCGCCAACCGCCGCGCGATATAGCGCCCGACAAAGCCCGATCCGCCATAGATCGTCACCAGTTTCGTCATGGCCCGACTCCTGATTACCGCCCGCATGTTCGTAGCCCCCGCGCCGCGTTGCGGCAAGCTGCAACAGGCACGGATTGCCGTTGACAGGGTGCAGGGCGCGGGATAAACGCCTGCTTCACACGCACCTGTGCCCAGGTGGCGGAATGGTAGACGCGCTAGTTTCAGGTACTAGTGTTCAAAAGACGTGGAGGTTCGAGTCCTCTCCTGGGCACCATCTCCCTCCACGCCCGAGGGATGATAATGACGAATTTTCTGTACCGGAACGATTTGCCTGACGGGCTGGACCTTGGTCCGGTGGTGGCCATCGACTGCGAGACCATGGGGCTGTTCACGCAACGCGACCGGCTGTGCGTCGTGCAATTGTCGGGCGGTGACGGTCATGCCCATGTGGTGCAGATCGCACAGGGGCAGACAGCAGCGCCCAACATATCCGGTATCCTGAGCGACCCGAAGGTGTTGAAACTGTTCCATTTCGGGCGCTTTGACATTGCGGCGATGCAGCACGCCTTTGGCGCGCTGGCCGCACCGGTCTATTGTACTAAGATCGCCAGTCGGCTGGTGCGCACCTATACCGACCGGCACGGGTTGAAGAACCTGTTGCAGGAACTGCTGAATGTGGACATTTCCAAACTGCAGCAATCGTCGGACTGGGGCGCCGACATGCTGACGCCCGCACAGGTGGATTATGCCGCGTCGGACGTGCTGTATCTGCATCGGATCAAGGCGGAACTGGACCGCATGCTGATCCGCGAAGGCCGCATGGACCTGGCGCAATCCTGTTTCGATTTCCTGCCCGCACGGGCGCAACTCGATCTGGCGGGCTGGCCCGAGATCGACATCTTTGCCCACGTATGACCAGCAACGACCTTCTTGCCACCGCCCGCCGCGTCATCGCCATTGAGGCCGAGGCGCTGGCCCTGTTGGGGGCCGCGCTGGATGACAGCTTTGCCCGCGCGGTGGACCTGATCCTGTCCGCCAAGGGCCGGATCATCGTTTCAGGCATGGGCAAATCCGGCCATATCGGCCGCAAGATCACCGCCACGCTGGCGTCCACCGGCACGCCGGCGCAATTCGTGCATCCCGCCGAAGCCAGCCATGGCGATCTGGGCATGATTTCGGATGCTGATGTGGTGTTGATGCTGTCCAATTCGGGCGAAACGCCGGAACTGGCCGATATCATCGCCTATACCCGCCGCTTTGGCATCCCGATGATCGGCGTCGCGTCCCGCGCCGATTCGACCTTGTTGAAGGCCGCCGATGTGGCGATCGTGCTGCCCCGCGCGCCCGAGGCCTGCGGCACCGGCATCGTGCCGACGTCCTCTACCACCATGACGCTGGCCTTGGGCGATGCGCTGGCCATTGCACTGATGGAACATCGCCGGTTCACGCCAGAGGATTTCCGCGATTTCCATCCGGGTGGCAAACTGGGCGCGCAATTGTCGCGCGTGCGCGACCTGATGCATGCCGGCGGTGCGCTGCCGTTGGTCATGATCACGACGCCGATGTCGGACGCGCTGCTGACAATCAGCCAGAAAGGTTTTGGTGTGGTCGGCGTCACCGACCCGGACGGCCGGCTGGTGGGCATCGTCACCGACGGCGACCTGCGCCGCCATATGGACGGGCTGTTGTCGCATACGGCGGGCGAGGTGATGACACCGGCGCCGCGCACCATCGCCCCCGATGCGCTGGCGCAGGAAGCGGTGGCGCGGATGAATGCGAAAAAGATCACCTGCCTGTTCGCGGTGAACCCGGCGGGCGACGGACGCCCCGAAGGCCTTATTCATATCCACGACTGCCTGCGCATCGGTCTGGGTTGACCATGGGCTGGCGCAAAACGAGCGCGGGCTGACCATGACCTGGCGCGACAAAGGCTGGTCCCGGACGGTCTTTTGGTTAAAGATCCTGCTGCCCATGGCCGCGCTGGCGATCCTGTCGACGCTGTTCCTGTTGTCTCGGTCTGTCGATCCGCGCAACGCGATCCCGTTCACACAGGTCGAAATCGCCGACCGTATCGGCGGGCAGCAGATGACCGCGCTGTCGTTTTCCGGAGCCAGTACCGAGGGGCACCTGATCGGATTTACCGCCGCCGCGGCGCGGCCCGATCCCGCCAACCCCGACCGCGTGCTAACCGAAAGCCCTGCCGCCGTGATCGACCTGATCACCGGCGCGCGCCTGACCCTGCATGCGGCGGCCGGCACCGTGGACGAACCCGCCGACCGCGCCACCCTGACCGGGACGGTGCGGCTGACATCGTCGCTGGGCTACGAGGTGCAAAGCGAGCTGATCACGGCCGCGCTAACCCGGCTGGCGGTCACCAGTCCCGGCCCCGTTCAGGGCCATGGTCCGCCGGGGCGGTTCACCGCCGGCGCCATGGTTCTGGACAGCGATCCGGATGGCGGGCAGGCAAGGCTGCTATTCACGGGCGGGGTTCGTCTGATATACCTGCCGCAACGCTGAGGGTTTCACATCGTGCCATTGTCCATTCGCCCGCTTGCAGTCTGTCTTGCCTTGATGTTGCCGGGTCTGGCATCCGCGCAAGGCTCTGTTGCCTTCGGTACCATCACTCAGGATACCAGCGCACCCGTCGAGGTGACGTCCGATGAACTGTCCGTCGATCAGGACAAGGGCACGGCGATCTTTACCGGCAACGTGGTGATCGTGCAGGGCGCGATGCGATTGGCCGCGCCGCGGGTTCTGGTGGTCTATGGCGAAACGGCAAGCCGGGTCGAACGGCTGGAAGCCACCGGTGGCGTCACTCTGGTGTCCGGGACGGATGCAGCCGAGGCGGACCGCGCCGATTACAGCGTGGACACCGGCGTAGTGGTGATGCGTGGCGATGTGCTGCTGACACAGGGGCAGAATGCCCTGACCGCCAATGAAATGACCGTGAACCTGACGACGGGCACGGCGCAGATGGGCGGACGGGTCAAGACGATCCTGCAACCCGGCGCGCAAAACCCGTGACCGCGCGGCCCACCCTGTCGGTGCATGACGGCGCGCAGGGACTGCGGGTTATCGGATTGCGCAAAAGCTACAACAAACGGCTGGTGATCCGCGATTTCTCGATGGAGGTGTCGCGCGGCGAGGTCGTGGCCCTGCTGGGCCCGAACGGGTCGGGGAAAACGACGACTTTCTACATGATTGCGGGGCTGGTGTATCCGGACGCGGGTCAGGTGCTGATCGACGGGCGCGACATCACCCTTTTGCCGATGTATCGCCGTGCACGGCTGGGTATCGGGTATCTGCCGCAGGAAATGTCGATCTTTCGTGGCCTGTCGGTCGAAGACAACATCAACGCCGTACTGGAGATCGCAGTCACCGACCGCCACAAACGGCGCGAACGGCTGGAAGAGCTACTGTCGGAATTTTCCATCGAACATCTGCGCCGCGCTCCTGCGTTGGCCTTGTCAGGCGGCGAACGGCGGCGGGTCGAAATTGCCCGGTGTCTGGCGGCCGACCCGAAATACCTGCTGCTGGACGAACCCTTTGCCGGGGTAGACCCGATCAGCGTGGGCGATATACGCCATCTGGTCGCCGACCTGAAAAAACGCGGCATCGGCGTGCTGATCACCGATCACAACGTCCGTGAAACCCTGGAAATCGTTGACCGAGCCTACATCCTGCATGACGGCAAGGTGCTGATGTCCGGCGCCCCCGCCGAGGTCGTGCAGAACGAAAACGTGCGCCGTGTCTATCTTGGGGCAGATTTCCGCATATCCTGACGTTACCTGCAACAGTTCGGTTCCGTGTTACAGAACGGTTTCATTTGACAGCCGCCCATCGGCTGGCATCCTATGGTCGTATGAAAGCCGCGGATTCCATCGCTGCACCACACCGAAGTCCTGCCCATGTCTTGCAAGGTCTTGCAAGGGCCGGGTGGCGATCAGCCCGGGCGGTCCAATCCCAGACAACGGGCCAATCCCGGAACCGAGCATTCCGCCGGGCATCCCCCCCGCGGCTACAACCCGGGCCTTTCCAGCACAGGAGATGACATGCGTTACCAGATCAGCGGCCGTCAGATCGACATCGGCGAAGCCTTGCAGACCCACGTGAAGGCGGAAATGACCGAAACGCTGGAAAAATATGCCGGCCGGCCAACCGACGCCATCGTCGTCTTTTCAAGATCTGCGCATGAAACCGTGTGCGAGGCCGTAGTGCATCTGTCCACCGGCATGCAGGCCAGCGCCAAGGGCCATTCTCCTGAGATTTACGCAGCCTTCGAATCCTGTCGCGAAAAGCTGGACAAACAGTTGCGCCGCTACAAGCGCCGCCTGAAGGATCACCACAAGGACCGCATAGACCCGGTTGAAGTCCACGCCGCGGCCTCTTATGTGCTGGCATCAGGCAAGGACGAGGAATCGGAACCCGACAGCCTGACGCCGATGATAATTGCCGAGATGGAAGCCAAAATTCCAACGGTATCGGTCGGCGAGGCCGTAATGCAGATGGAACTGGCGGGGGCACAATTCCTGGTCTTTCGCAACGAAGCCGGAAAGGGGTTGAACGTGGTCTATCGTCGTGCCGACGGCAATGTCGGTTGGATCGATCCGCGTTGATCCTCTTGGCCAACAGCGCACCGTGAATGGTGCCCGAACATAGGCAAACGATGGATCTTTCCAGCATTCTGCGTCCCGGCGCCGTCAAGGTGATTGGCGCAGCCACATCGAAAAAACGGCTGTTTCACGATCTGGGCGAACTGGTGGCGTCGGCCTATGGCATCCGCGCGTCGCTGGCCGTCGAAGCCCTGATGGACCGTGAAAGCCTGGGCCCGACCGGCGTGGGGCATGGCGTCGCTCTGCCCCACGCCC
The DNA here is from genome assembly GCA_038205135.1 of Rhodobacterales bacterium. GTDB lineage: Bacteria > Pseudomonadota > Alphaproteobacteria > Rhodobacterales > Rhodobacteraceae > UBA9554. The sequence continues at coordinate 13,634 of JBBRCF010000028.1, read as the reverse complement.
GGCTGCCGGATCTGGACCGGGTGGTGGGCGCCTTTGTCCGGCTGGAAAAGCCCGTCGATTTCGACGCGGTGGACCGCCAGCCGGTCGATCTGGTGTTTGCGCTGTTTGCGCCCGAAGACGCCGGCGTCGAACACCTCAAAGCCCTGGCGCTGGTGTCGCGCACGCTGCGCGAGCCCGCGCTTTGCACAAAATTGCGGGCAAACAGCGATACCGCAACCCTGTATACCGTACTGACTGCACCAAGGTCCGAAAAGGCCGCGTGATCCATCAGGTGGCAGGTGCCCAGCGGCCAAAGCCAAAGGTCGCGTAATCCCGGGCATAGGCCGCTTCGGTCGCCGCCTCGATGTCTGGCGTCCAGATGTCGGCAAGGGCGAAAGGCGCATCGGGCGTGGCCAGACCGGATTGTGGCGGGTTCGGGTGACCTAGTTGCATCGCCAAAGCGGGCAACCACACGTCCATCTCGTCTTCGCGCAGGATCACGTCGGCAGGGGCAAATTCGGCAAAGCCCTGGATCAGCTGCGCCTGACTGGCCCAATGGGCGTCGATGCGGATCGCGGTCTGCCCGGCGAGGTTGATTTTGACAAACCGCAAAAACGCCAGAAACGCCGCCTGATGCTGTGCGCGCGTCCAGTCCGGACCGGGCGCATCCTGCGGCAGCGGCAACTTGTGGACGCGCCGCAGGGTCTGGCGCACCTCGCCAAACGCACCTTTGCCAACTGGCAGGATACGGTTGCAGAACACGGCATGCGCGCGCGCCACCGGATGCCGGATCACCGCGAAACTGCGATGGCCGGGATGGTCCTTTTGCCACTGTCGCAGCGAGCCTTGGGTGAATTTCGTCACCAGCGTATCGCGCGGCACGCCATCCAGCGCAGCCAGCCAATCGGAGACCGCGCGTTCCGGCCCGCCCCGGACCGGCAGATGCAGCAACGGTGTCTGCGCGCCAGCCACATAAGACGGCACCGCCGCCCCGCGCCGGGGTTCGAAATTTGGCGTCCGGGTCAGGTTGAACCGGTCCAATCCCGCCAGCGCCGCCTGCATATCCTCGAAATTCACGACTTTGGCCGCCAGCGGCTCTGGGTTCTGCACCTTCAGGCTGCGGTCCAGATCGGTCAGCCGCGCCGGCACGCCCAGCCAGACCGCCAGCCCGTTCATCACATCCAGATCCTGCAGATCATCGTAATCCAGATAGAACGCCGTCTGTCCGGTGGTTTGCAACGCATGCAGCAAGGTGATCTGAAACCCCTGCAACCGGTCCAGATGCTCGACGAACTCTGCGGCGTCAAACGCGGCCAGCCCCTCCTTGCGTTTGGCGACATTGGTCAGTTTCCATTGTCCGGTGGCCTGCGCGATTTTCCACGACACATAGCTTTCTGCCGGGTTGCGCGTCAGCACGATCTTGGCGCAGCGCGGATCAGGCAGCGCGACCGGCAACACGCGCGGGTCATGATCGTGGAAATAGCGAAACCCATTCAGCCCCGGCGCCTGTTTCACCGCCGCGATCAGACGGGCGGGGTCGGCCTCGCGCATGGCCTGCGTGATATCCAGCATGGTATCGCGGTTGGGGTAACCGATAAAATGCGGGTTGAACGCTTCGCCATGACAGGTGACACCGTCCAGCGCATTGAGGTTGGCTTCCAGAAAATTGGATCCGGTTCGCATCTCGGCAAAGACGATGAAATAATCAAACCGCTGCAACATGCGTCACCGCACCAGATAGGGTTTGCGCGGGCGTTGTGGCGGCGGGGCGTCGTCGCGTTCGACGGGGAAATCGCCCATCAGATAGGGGTGCATGCCCTGATTTTTGAGGTTTTGCAAAAACTGTCCGAACCCGCGCAGATCGGCCATCTTGGGCGCCTCTGACAGGCGACGCAGGGAACGGTGGCCGATTTCGTCGATCACGGTCTGCAACGGTTCCATCGGCGCCTCGATGAATTCCGCCATGGTCCAGATGCGGGTGCGGGCCTTTGCATGCGGCGATCGCAGCACATCCAGAAACTCGCTTTCAGTCTTTTGCAACAGCGCCGCCTCTTTGCGCAGGTCGGCGAAATTGCGGTTGGACTGAAACAACGGCACCGCCCACGCCCCGGAAATAACGCTGATCTGGGCATTGGGGTCCGCGGCAAAGAACCACGTCGCATCCTGGGTGTCGCCCGGCCCGAATTGAAAACATTGCCGTTCACCGCGGGTATTCCAGACCAGATTGGTCAAAAACGCGCGCGGGTTGTAGTCGCGCACCGCGGCACTGTCGGACAACGCGCCTTCGGTCACGGCCTGACCGCCGGCAAACTCCACCCGGTCGGGCGCAAACAGATGGCCGTGCACCCGCGCCTCTGTGGCGCGTGCCAGCCATGGGTTAAAATCGTCGAACAATTCCGCAAAACCGGAAAACACCGAATAGGGCCCCGATGTCACGCCGTTTTCCCAGCCGGGGTTGGGCCAGCGCCCTTGCATGTACAGCCCGGGTCGCCCGCGCGTCCGCCGTTCCAGCGCCTTGGCAAAGATGCGGTCGATCTTGCCGGGGTTGGGTTCGGTGCGTTTCATTGCGGTCGCGGGATCGGTCAGAAATGCCTCGTACAGCCGGTCGGCATGCGACCAGATCTTGCGCGCCACAAAACAGTCAGACCGCCGCAAAAGTTGCAGATGGTCATCATAAAAGATGTGCGGTTTGCCCTGAAAGTCGAATTTCGACAGGGTCAGCGACCGGCTTTCGATGTTCTGCGAATACAACCGCACCAGCGTCTGGAAATAGCTTTCGTCCGGGATCCAGACCTTTGAAAAATAGCGGTCATACCGCTCGCGTTCGGGATCGGACAGAATGGCGGACAGGGTCTGCCGGGTCAGGCACCACCATTGGCTGCCCATATGCGGCACCAGCCCTTTGGGGACGCGGCGTTTAAGCCCCAGCCGTCGTTGCAGCGCGACGAACCGATCAAACAGGTACCGATGCTTGCGCCAGGAAAACGGGAACCGCAGGGTAAACCGTTCCTCGTCCAGACCCCCGACCGTCCAGGGCACGTCGGCGGTTGTCGCGCTTTCGATGAAATCCGTGCGGGGACGGGCCGCCAGATAATCGATCAGCTCCTCGACCGGGCGCAGCGGCAGACAGGACCCCGACGCCAGATAGACGTGTCGCACGGCGGGAAACTGCGCCAGCATCGCCTCTGACGCGGCCTGCGTGGCCGCAACCAGCCCCCAGGTGCCCCATTCACAGCGATAGCGCCGCGAAAACAACACATCGGGCAGGTCCGCCAACGCCCGCACAAAGGCGTCATGCGTCGCGCGCGGCACCACCCGGTCCACATGGATTACCACCGGGCAGCCCGCGGCGGCCCAGTGCCGCGCCACCTGTTCGGCCCGGCCCAGCGCGGTGTGCACCAGCATGACGATGCCCACCGTGGTCATGCGGCGATCCTCACGCCCAGTTCCCTTTCGACATCAGACCAAGAATTTCCAGCTGGCGCCAGTTGATGTATTTCTCGCTCCACTTGCACCACAGTTCCGGGTTGTCCTGCAGGCTATCGGCATAGGCGCGGTATTCGACGGACGCCGCATAATGTTGCCGGCGAGTCAGTTCTTCGGCGGCCTTTTCCGGAAAAGTATCGAGGAATTTGGTGTGCAGCAGCACCCCGGACGCCTTTTCGCCACCCCATTCGTCATAGACCAGGTTCAGGCCGCGCGGCAGCAACATGTGGGTCGAGCTGACATAGGCATAGCGGCGATCCCATTTCACCAGCGGGATCTTATTCAGCGCGGGGGATTTTTCGGGCGCATCGGCAAAGAACATCCGCTGGCGCGGCCCGCCCTGAATCCACAGATTGCCGAAAACGCGGTTTCTGGCGACGCCGTAATTGCCGGCATCGAACCAGTTGGCAATTTCCAGCGGGTCCTGCCCGGCGGCATAGGGCTGCGCGTCGATCCGGCCTTTGGGATACATGTCCAGCAGCATGGCGGAAAACGATTTGATCGACGACGCATCCAGCCAGTCGGTCAGCGCCCGCAGGGGCCGGGTATCGCAGAACGGATAGACCAGGAATTCGTCCGGATCGACCACCAGTGTCCAATGCCCATGGCCGTATTTGCGTTGCAACCAGTTCAGCCAGTCCGCCCCGAACCGCGCCCGTTTGTAACTGCGCCGGGTGTACCAGACTGACACGTCGGGCTGTTCGGACAGGTATTCCAGGCTGCCATCATTGCTGTCATTGTCCACGAACAGGAATTGATTGATGCCCATTTTGCGATAATAGCGCAGGAAATACGGCAAGCGGATCTTTTCGTTGCGCATCGTGGCGAACAGCAGGATGTCACCGGGCCGGATCGCGGCGGTGCGGTCGGCAATGGCGGTCAGTTCCCGGCGCTTGCGGAATGCCCGGATCAGCCAACGCTTGCGTTGCAGCCGCAGACGATATGACCGCCAGATACCCACCCCTGCTCCTTTTCGCCGGACGGCCCCCTGGCGCCCCCGGCAACCGCACAACACCTGTCACGCGCGCCTTAATACTGCGTTGAAATGCATATCCCATGTCGGCGGAGAAAACAGCGATTGTTTCTGCGCCGCGAACGATCCTGCCCCAACAGCCGCCTCTGAACCTGCCTCTGGTCGCGTGATCCGCGCCTTGATCTGATTGACCCAAGGATAGGGGTCAAGCGGGTTCAGGTAAACGGGAATGTCGCCCAGCGTTTCGCGCACTGCCGCCAGATCGGCGGCGATGACTGGCGTGCCCAGCGCCGCCGCTTCGATCGGGGGCAATCCATAGCCTTCGGCAAAGGATGGGAACAACAGCGCGGTTGCGGCGCGCAGCAGGCCGGCCACGGCGGCATCCGGCAGTCCCGGCATTTCGATCACGTGCGGCGCCAGCGGCCCCAGCGCGTCCAACCGCGCGAAAACCGCCACGTTTTCCCAGCCGCGACTGCCCGCGATCACCAGTTGCGGCATCACCGGCGGCGGATCAGCCAGCAGCGCGTCCCAGACCTGCAGCATCAGCGCGTGGTTCTTGCGCGGCTCGATGGTGCCGACCATGGCAAAGACCGGCCGCGCCGGGTCAAAACCCATGGGCCATTGCAGCGTGGCGGGCGTGGCAACCGTCACGCCCAGATGCGCGACCAGCATTTTTGGCACCTGCGGCGCCAGATGGCGGGCAATATCGGCCGCAGTCACGGCGGAATTGGCGATCACCAGATCGGCATGGCGGCCCACCCGTTTCAGCAGCGCGGCAAAGCTGCCTTCGGTCGCTGGCCGTTGATACTGCGGGTAATCCAGCGGGATGGTGTCGTGGATCAGCACGGCGATGCGCCCCGCCAGCCGCTGCCGGATCGTGACCAGCACGCGTTCGGTCAGGTTGGAATGACCGACGTTCAGGTAGCTGACCCTGCGCGGCAGATGCTGGGCCAGCATCCGGCCCAGGCTGATCGGCAAACACCGCGCCAGCGCCAGCCGCCGCAGATCAGCCTCGATCCGCGCCTGCGCATCAGACCCGCCTACGATCCGCGACAGCCGGTCCGGTGCGCCCCATGGCAGAACCCCCGCCACCCGATCGCGAAACGCGGCACACCCCGTCCGGTCCAGAACCACATAGCCCAGCGACGTCCTCACCAACCCGAACAACGGCACGGGTTCAACGATCAGCCGGTCCAGATAGGCCAGTTCGACGCGGTCCACCCCGGTGGGCACGCGTCCGCCCCGCCGGGCCAGCCGCGTCAGGTCCAGCAGACGCGCCGGAATATGCAATGGCGGATCAGCGGGTATAGTGGCCAGACTGGTGCCACCTCCAGGCATCGGCGATCATTGTCGCCATGTCGGACCGTTGCGGCGTCCATCCCAGTTCGGCTGCCGCGCGGGTGGACCCGGACACCAGTTTCGTGCAATCGCCCGCACGCCGCGGCCCTTCGACCATCGGCACGTCGCGGTTGGTCACCGAACGGCTGGCAGCAACCACCTCGCGCACCGAAAACCCGGTGCCGGTGCCCAGATTGAAAACTTGGCTGCCCTTGTCGTCGCGCAGCCAGCGCAACCCCAGCACATGCGCATCCACCAGATCGCAGACATGCACATAATCGCGGATGCAGGTGCCATCGGGCGTCGGATAATCGGTGCCAAAGATCGTCAGCGCGCCGCGCCGCCCGTCGATGGCATCCAGCATCAGAGGGATCAGATGCGTTTCCGGGCGGTGAAATTCACCCACCTCGGCGTCGGGATCACCGCCCGCCACGTTGAAATACCTGAAAATCACCGACCGCAGCCCGTTGCTGGCGCCAAAATCGCGCAAAATGTCCTCGATCGCGCGTTTGGACGCACCATACGCGTTGATCGGGTGTTGCGACGTATCTTCGTCCAGCACCACGTTGTCATGATCGCCGTAGGTCGCGCAGGTCGATGAAAACACGAAATCCAGGCAGCCCGCCGCGCAGGCCGCCTCGATCAGGTTCAGCGACCCCAGCACGTTGTTGCGCCAGTATTTTCCAGGCAACGACATGCTTTCGCCCACCTGCGAAAGGGCCGCGAAATGCATCACCGCCACAGGCTGCCACGCTGCAAAGGCAGCATCCAGCGCCGCGCGGTCCAGCAGGTCGCCCTGCACGAACGGGCCGAACTTCACCGCCTCCTGCCATCCGGTCACCAGATTGTCGAAGGTGACGGGCACATACCCCGCAGCGCGCAGCGCCTTGCAGGCGTGCGAGCCGATATAGCCCGCACCGCCAGTGACCAGCACATGATCCGGCATGGCTTACTCTGCCGCCTTCTGTTCTGCGACGATCGTGTGCAAGAACGCTGCCAGTTCATCGCGCAGGTCGGGACGCGCCAGCGCGAACGACACGGTCGCCTGCAGGAACCCGGCCTTGGACCCGCAATCGAAACGCTGCCCGCGGAACCGGAAACCGTACACCGGACGATCCGCTTCGATTTCCTGCGCGATGGCATCGGTCAACTGAATTTCGCCACCGGCGCCGACCTTCATCTTGTTGAGGTTGGACATAACATGCGGCGTCAGGATATAGCGGCCGATCACGGCAAGGTTCGACGGTTCGGTGCCCTTGGCAGGCTTTTCGACCATGCCCTTGACCGACACGATGGACCCCATGTCCTGCTTGATGTCCAGAATACCGTAGGAGCTGGTCTTTTCCGGCGGAACCTCCATCGCGGCAACCACGTTGCCGCCGGTTTCCTCATAGGCCTCGACCATCTGCTGCAGACAGGGCTTTTCGGCGGCGATCACGTCATCGGGCAGGATGACGGCAAAGGGTTCGTTGCCCATCAGACGGCGCGCACACCAGACGGCATGGCCCAAGCCCATCGCCTTGTGCTGACGGATATAGGCGATTGCGCCCGAATCCATGTTGGTATCCTTCAGGATTTCCAGCAGGTCATCCTTGCCCTTCTTGCGCAGTTCGGCTTCCAGCGTCGGGGCGTGGTCAAAGTAGTCTTCCAAAGCCCCCTTGCCGCGCGAGGTGACGAAAATGAATTCCTTGATGCCGGCGGCGCGCGCCTCGTCGATGGCGTATTGGATCAGCGGGCGATCCACCAAGGTCATGATTTCCTTCGGCACCGATTTGGTCGCCGGCAGGAACCGTGTCCCCAGGCCTGCCACCGGAAAAATGGCCTTTGTAACTTTTTTGCGCATATACATCGTCCTTGGATTGCGCCCGCGATCATGTGCAGGCGATTAGGTGCACCGTACCGTGTCCCTGTGTTGCTAACATGTCATAAGTAATCTTCCGGGAAAATATTTTGGCATTTGCGGGGAATTATGGCGTTGTTTGCGTCAGCTGACACGCCGGATCGCGCCGCGTCGCCACCAAATCATGCTCCTGCGCGACCCGTGCGCGAAAACTTGCCAACCGCAACCGTGGTTGCATCCGATCAGACCGCCCCCACAATCCGCCCCGGTGTTCCCAGACACCCGGCAACCGATAGCGGATGCGATGCGCCAATACCGTGCGCGACAGAATGTACACCGTCACGACATGCCCGGCGGTCGCGGCGGCCGCCGCTTCGGCGCGCAGGGCCCGCCACCGCCACAGCCGCCCCCGGATCACCCGCGCGCCAAGGGTGGACAGCGAGGCGAACGCGCGAAACGGCTGGGTCGGCGGGCCCAACGGCGCCAGCGGATCAAGCGGCATCACGCGGCCTTCGGTGATCCCCGTATCCAGTGTGGCCATCAACCGGGCGATATCGCGCGGCTCGATCAGGCCCGCGACCATCTGCGCGATCAGGCGGCGGTGTTGGTCGGCCCGCAGATCGTCCAGCTGCATGGCATGGGTCGCCTGCGGCGCATGCCGACGCAGAAACGCTGCAGTGGATGCCCCGATCCGCGACAGGTCACGCACCGCACGGGTACGCAGCCGCAGGTCGGACGGCGCATAGCCGTGATGCACCTCGGCCAGCGGAACCACGGCGCTGCAGTGGCCTGCGGCCAGCAAGCGGCGGTTCAGGTCGGTTTCATCCAGATAGAACCGATAGGCCGGATCGAACCCGCCCAGTCCGGCCAGAACGGCGCGGCGGATGGCCATGTTGGTGCCTTCGGTCTTGACCGCCCAGCCCGCGCCGGGGTCAGGGACCACGGGCGCGTCGCCGGTCACGTCAAGATCGCGGGCGCGCCCCGTCGCGTCCACGGCCCGCGCCCGCCATTGATACGAAATCCCGTTGCGCCCGCGCACATAACCGCCAACGCACGCGACGCCCGGCAGGGCAAACCCCTGCACCAGATGATGCAGCCACAATGGTTCCGGCACGGCATCGTCATCCAGAAATGCGACGACGTCGCCCGCCGCGACGGCAATCCCGGCATTGCGCGCGGCAGAGATATTGGCGGTGTCGAACGGCACGCATTTCAACCCATCCGCAAACGGCAGCACACGCGCGGCCGCCAGCCCCGCCGCATCCGCCACCACGATGATCTCGAAATGCGGATAGACCAGCCGCGCCACCCCGGTCAGCGCAAGCTGCAGACTGGCGGGACGGCCCCGGCTGACGATGACCACGCTGACGGGCACCGCATTGACCGCCGGGGTTTGCGTCATGCCATGCCCATCTCGGCCATCATCGCCTGAATACGCGGCACATCGGCGGGGTTGTTCAATTCCCAGAACTGGCGGCCCTGCGCGTCAACCTGCACGCACAGCACCGGCCGACCGTTTTCCAGAAACCGCAACTGCTCCAGCCCCTCCAGCGCCTCTAGCGGGCCCGTGGGCCAGCTGGGATAGGCGGCCAGCGCAGCGGGCCTGTAGCCATAGACGCCGACGTGGTGAAACACCGGGGTTGCCGCGTCATCGGCATAGGTCTGCCCGGTATAGGGAATAACCTCTTTCGAGAAATACAGCGCCCGCCCCCCGACCCCGAACACCGCCGTGGTGCCCCCGACGCGGCCATTGCGGCGATCCTCCAGCAGGGCGGTCAGCATCCGGCCTTCGGTGCGCAACACCGGCGTCGCGATATCGGCACCCGCATCCGCGCGCAGCCCTGCAATCAGATCCTCGACAAACCACGACGGCGTCAGCGGCGCGTCGCCCTGCAGGTTCACCACGATGTCGAACCCGCCACCAAGGTTGGCCGCCGCCTCGGCACAGCGTTCGGTGCCGTTCTGGCATGTCTCTGACGTCATCACGACCTCGGCGCCGAACCCCTGCGCATGGTCGCGGATGCGTAGGTCATCCGTCGCCACCACGACGCGATCAACTCCCCGCACCGCCATGGCGGCATCCCAGCTGCGCCGGATCAGGGTCTGTTCCACACCGGTCGCCCCCGTCAACCCGACCAGCGGCTTGCCCGGATAGCGTGACGACGCATAGCGCGCCGGAATGACGATCAGAACCGTCATTTCCGCAGGTCCACCCCCGGCGCATAGGCGATGAAGAATGGGTTGCCGAAACCAGACTTGCCATAGCGCAGCGGCTGATGGTCGTCGAACCGGATCACATCGCCACCCGCGCCCACCAGCACGGCATGTCCCGCAGCGGTATCCCATTCCATCGTGCGGCCCAGACGCGGATACAGGTCCGCCTCACCTGTCGCCACCAGACAGAATTTCAACGACGACCCGGCGCTGGTCATGTCCTTGACCGCATATTTCGCGATGTAGTCATCGGTCGCCTGATCGCGGTGCGATTTCGACGCGACAACCATCAGTCCGGTATTGTCCGGCGTGGCGACGCGCAGCTGGCGCACCTCGCCCTGCATATCCAGATCGAACGGACCGATTTCCTCGACGGCATTGCCGCCCTTGTCGGTGTAGAACAACCGCTCCTGCGCCGGGGCATAGACCACGCCGCGCACCGGACTGCCGTCCAGCACCCAGGCGATGTTCACGGTGAAATCGCCGCGTCGCTGCACGAATTCCTTGGTGCCGTCCAGAGGGTCAACCACCAGAAAACTGGTCACGCTTTGCCCATGCGTCGCCGCCTGTTCCTCGGTCACCAGAGCCACGCCCGGAAACGCCGCCCGCAGACCCGCCGAAATCAGCGCATCCGCCGCCTCGTCGGCCTCGGTCACGGGGCTGCTGTCGGATTTCGATTTCACCTCGAATTCCGGTGAATTGTAGACATCCATGATGACCGCGCCCGCCTGCAACGCCAGACGCCGCATCACGGTTTCAAGTTTCTGGTAATCCATAATGGTTTCGTAATCCAAATGTCGCACTCCTGATCCTGCCGCAGCCTGCACGTTGCTGCGTGTTGCCCGCAGCGCCCGGGGCACTTATGCTGCCGCATCAAGGGTTCGGCAAGTTCCCCGTGCAACAACACGTCCACAAGGCACGTAAACCACGCACGTAAACCAAGCACGCCCACCAAACACGTCTGAGCAGGGACCACCGCGATGTTCCAGACCCGCCCCACCAGACCGTCGATGCTGGGATCAGCCGCAACCATCATGGACCTGACCTATCATGGCGTCGTGCGGTCGGTGCGCAAGACGCACGGCAATGCCCTGATGTCGATCCTGCTGAACATCCTGCAGGCGGTGATCATGGTTGCAGTGTTTTTCGTGATGTTCGATATTCTGGGGCTGCGCGGCAGTGCATTGCGGGGGGATTTCCTGCTGTTCATCATGTCGGGCGTTTTCATCTACATGACGCACGCCAAGACCATGGGCGCGGTGTTCAACGCCGAAGGCCCCGCCAGCCCGATGATGCAACACGCGCCGATGAACACCATCGTCGCCATCCTGTCGGCGGCCTTTGGCGCGCTGTATATTCAGGTTCTGTCGATGGTCGCGATCCTGTTCGTCTATTATACCGTCGTGCCCTTCACCATCGAAAACCCGGTGGCCGCATTTGGCATGCTATTGCTGGCCTGGTACGAAGGCATGGCGCTGGGCATGGTGTTGCTGGCCATGAAGCCTTGGCACCCGACCGCGGTCGGCATCCTGTCCACCGTGTATCAACGCGCAAACATGATCGCGTCCGGCAAGATGTTCGTGGCCAATTCGCTGCCGGGCTACATGCGCGATCTGTTCGACTGGAACCCGTTGTTCCACATCATCGATCAGACCCGCGGGTTCCTGTTTCTGAATTATGATCCGCGCTATACCTCGATCAGCTATGCCGTGATCCTCGCGACGGTGTTTCTGGTGCTGGGCCTGTTGGGCGAATTCTACACCCGCCGCGCCGTGTCGGCATCCTGGAGCGCGCGTCAGTAATCCGCCCCGGGGGCACCGGTCACCAGATGATCGTTTGAAACCGCGCTATGGTGCCACCACACGGCAGGTCAGGTTGATGCGCCCGCCCTGTGGCAGCAGGCGCGATGATCCATGCCGCACCCGGTCGATACCATGAAAACACAGCCGTGCCGCGCCACCCATGACCAGAACATCGCCCGACCGCAGCCAGATCGAATCGGTCTTGCCGCCGCGCTCCGCACCGCCGATCCGGAACAACGCCTCGTCGCCCAAAGAAATCGACAGAACCGGCCAGGCAAAATCCCCTTCGTCGCGGTCCTGATGCAGCCCCATCCGCGCCCCGGCACCGTACCAGTTCACCAGACAGCAATCCGGGTCACGCCCATGACCGAAATCCGGGCCCACCAGTGCGCGCCACAGGTCCAGCACGGCCGGCGGGATCGCTGGCCATTCCATGCCCGCCGGATGGCGCGGCGCATAACGATAGCCCTGCCGGTCACTGATCCACCCCAGCCGTCCGGCGGCAGTCATCCGCACGCTCATGGCCTGTCCGCGCGGGGTTACCGGCGTGATCAGCGGGGCCTGCCGCACCACATCACGCAGCGCCACCACCAGCGCCGCCTGCGCGTCTGCATCCAGCAAGGCGGGCCAGAACTTGACCCCACGCACATCGACGGGTTGCATCGGTGATCCTCTTTTCTGTTCGGCTGCCGTCCACCACAAAGGCCGCTTGTCAAAGAAAATAGCCGCGGATTTGCTCCAACACAGGTTGCGCCGCTTGCGACCCGAAAAACCGGCTCCTATATAACGCCAGACGCGCAGATTGGCTGCGCAGACAAATCGGGGCCGGACGCCATAACGGGTCGGTGCCTCGGGAAATCGCCTTGCCTTGAAAGGGATCGAAAATGGGTAAAGTCATCGGGATTGACCTCGGCACTACAAACTCCTGCGTCGCCATCATGGACGGCGCTCAGCCCAAGGTCATCGAGAATTCGGAAGGCGCGCGCACCACGCCGTCCATCGTCGCCTTCACCGACAATGAACGCCTTGTCGGCCAGCCGGCGAAACGTCAGGCAGTCACCAACGCCGCCAACACCATCTTCGCGGTCAAGCGCCTGATCGGGCGCCGCGCAGATGATGCGCATATCGCGAAGGACAAGAAGAACCTGCCCTACACCGTCGTCAACGGCGGCAACGGCGACGCATGGGTCGAAGCGCGCGGCGAGAAATATTCGCCCTCGCAGATCTCGGCCGTCATCCTGCAAAAGATGAAGGAAACCGCCGAATCCTATCTGGGCGAACCCGTCACGCAGGCCGTCATCACCGTTCCCGCCTATTTCAACGACGCACAGCGGCAGGCGACCAAGGACGCAGGCAAGATCGCGGGCCTCGAAGTGCTGCGCATCATCAACGAACCGACCGCCGCAGCACTTGCCTATGGTCTGGACAAGAAAAACAGCCAGACCATCGCGGTCTATGACCTTGGCGGCGGCACGTTCGACGTGACGATCCTGGAAATCGACGATGGCCTGTTCGAAGTGAAATCGACCAACGGCGACACCTTTCTGGGTGGCGAAGATTTCGACATGCGCATCGTCAACTACCTGGCGGATGAATTCCGCAAGGAGCATGCCGTTGACCTGACCAAGGACAAGATGGCCCTGCAGCGCCTGAAAGAGGCGGCTGAAAAGGCCAAGATCGAACTGTCGTCCAGCCAGCAGACTGAAATCAACCAGCCGTTCATCGCGATGAACCCGAATTCGGGCACGCCGCTGCACATGGTGATCAAGCTGACCCGCGCCAAGCTGGAAAGCCTGGTGTCGGACCTGATCAAGAAATCCATGGACCCCTGCAAGGCCGCGCTGAAGGATGCCGGCCTGACCGTGGGCGATATCGATGAGATCGTGATGGTCGGTGGCATGACCCGCATGCCGAAGGTCCTGGAAGAGGTCACCAAGTTCTTTGGGAAAGAGCCCCACAAGGGTGTGAACCCCGAGGTAGTTGTGGCTCTGGGTGCCGCCAT
>JBBRCF010000027.1:0-31514 GCA_038205135.1 Rhodobacterales bacterium | reverse complement strand
GCTGGATGACATCCGTGATCGCCGCCGCCGCCGAGGCCGCGACATCGCCCATGCCTGCCCTGCCATGGACCCGCATGGCCCGCGCCGCCCGATCTGACCACCCGGACCGGACCGACCGCCAGATGCTCGGTGCGACCCGGTCACAGCCCGGACGACGTGCCGCGATCCGCAGCGCCTGACCCTAGGGTTTGATCGCGCCACGCGGCAGCCGCGCTCATTGCGCACCCGCGTGCGGGCGGCCAAGATCCTTTTGGCTGTTGCCGATGTCAAAGCCCCTGCCGCGCGAATCAGTCCCGACACAATTGTGGCCGCTGCGTTGCCGCGGGCCGGACAATCGGCGGCACAACCTTGGTTTGTTCCGGCTTGCGCCAGTTCTTTACCAATTCAACGGTTGATTTTGACAGCCAGCGTAACTTTGCGCACGATCGTCTCATTCGGTAACACGAGTGTCCGTTCGCGTGGTGTTGGTGGGGGCTGACACCGGATGTGGCACCATTGCAGGTGACGCATATGACGCATGTTTTCCCATCCCGCGCGCGGCGCGGGCCAGACAGACCCCCGCCCTCCGCGATGGACATGACCACAGCCACGGTTCTGGCGCGGGGGCCCGACCCGGCAGTCGTCCCGGCCCGTCCATCACCAGCCGACCCCGAATCCGCCCGGACGCGCCGCATGCCGCTGACCCGTCGCGCGCAATTCAGCTGGTTGAAACCGGATGGTGGATCGGAGGTCCGCGAGGTGATGTTGCCCGCGACTGCGATTTACGAAAGCGCGTTCAACGCCTTTGCCCGTGGCACCCTGATCGCCACCCCGTCCGGGCCGGTTGCGATCGAAGACCTGATCCCAGGCGATGCAGTGCTGACCCGGGAAGGCTGCGCCCTGCCCCTGCAATGGACCGGCAGCATGACGCTGTTCCCCGACATGCCGGTGGTAAAACCGGAATTGCTGCAGGTCACGCGCGTGATGACAGACCATTTCGCCCCGGGAAAACCCTTTGCGGATCTGCTGCTGGGCCCCGGCGCGCGGATCGTGGGACGCGAGGCCGGCAATCCGGTGCTAATGCCTGCGATGGCGTTGCGGGACGGTCTGTCGATGTTCGCGGTCCGGCCCCGCCATCCGGTGCAACTGCATCACCTGATGTTGTCGCGCCATGCGGTGATTCTGGCTGGGAATGTGCCGGTCGAAACCTGGCATCCCGGTCTGGGGATGGGCGAACGGATGAGCGGCACGGCCCTGGCGTTCCTGATGTCGCTGTTTCCGCATCTGGCGGTGCCGTCGGACTTTGGCCCGCCCTGCCTGCCGCGGCAGGCCCTGTACGCTGACGTCCCGATGGCCGAGGTGTGAACGCAGGCCGGTCGCGTTGCCAGGTTCGCGCCGCCCCGGCTCCTCTCCGGGGCAGCGCGTCACCCGGGCCCGCGCGCACGCAGACCCGCGCTGTGCTCAGGCCGACCGCGCCAGCCGTGCCTCCAGCACGTCAAAGGGCACGCCGGGGTCGTCCTTGGCACAGCGGATCACGAGGGATGTCTTGACGCTCGCGACATTGTCGGCGCGCAGCAATTCCTCGGTCAGGAAATTCTGAAAGGTGGACAGGTCCGGGGCCACGCATTTCAGGATGAAATCGACCTCGCCGTTCAGCATGTGACACTCGCGCACCAGGCTCCAGGCGCGGCAGCGCGCCTCGAATCGGCTCAGGTCTGCCTCGGCCTGGCTTTGCAGCCCCACCATGGCAAACACTTGCACCTCGAACCCAAGTTCGCGGGTGTCCACCTTGGCGTGATAGCCGCGGATATATCCCGCCTCTTCCAGCGTGCGCACCCGGCGCAGACAGGGCGGCGCGGAAATACCGACGCGTTTGGCCAGTTCGACATTGGTCATGCGCCCGTCAGCCTGCAGTTCAGCCAGGATCTTGCGGTCGATCGGGTCGAGTCTGGTTCCGGCCATTGCGCGTGTCTCCTTGGCGGTCCGTATAACAGAGGGTCTGGCGGGCGCAACAATGTTTCGCGAAAAGGCAACATCCTTACGCAAACTTGCGCAGGCGGGACCGTCGAGGGGGCGCTGCCCCCCGCCCGCGGCCCCCCCGGGGTATTTTGGAACCAGAGAAGCCGAAACCGCAGTCCCCGAATTCTCTGGTTTTAAAATACCCCGCCGGAGGCACCCAGAGGCCAAGGCGCAGCCAACGCAGAGATATATTGCGCGGCGCAGCCGCTCCGCTAGGTCGCCCTCACAGTTCCGCGCGGCGGCTTTCATCCCGACCCTGCCCGGGCTATATCGCCCAAGAACCGTTGAAGGATACACAGCCATGCCCGACGCCCGCCACACCCGCGTTCTGATCATCGGTTCCGGCCCTGCGGGCTATACCGCCGGGGTCTATGCCAGCCGCGCCATGTTGGCGCCGATTCTGGTACAGGGCATTGAACCGGGCGGGCAGTTGACTACCACCACCGACGTGGAAAACTGGCCGGGTGACGAGACGGTGATGGGGCCTGATCTGATGGTGCGCATGGAAACCCATGCCCGCGCCATGGGCTGCGAGATCGTCGGTGACATCATCACGTCGCTGGACCTGTCGACGCGGCCGTTTGTGGCCAAGGGCGACTCGGGGGCCACCTATACCGCCGACGCGGTCATCCTGTGCACCGGTGCGCGGGCGAAATGGCTTGGGCTGCCCAGCGAAGAGGCCTTCAAGGGTTTTGGCGTGTCGGCCTGCGCGACCTGCGACGGGTTCTTTTACCGCGGCGCCGAGATCGCCGTGGTCGGTGGTGGCAACACGGCGGTCGAAGAGGCGTTGTTTCTGACCAATTTCGCCAGCAAGGTCACCGTCATCCACCGTAGGAACACGTTCCGCGCCGAACGGATCATGCAGGACCGCCTGTTCGCGCATCCCAAGATCACCGTGCTGTGGGATCATGAACTGGCCGAGGTGGTCGGCGACCACCATCCCAAAGGCGTCACCGGTATCCGCGCCCGCAACGTCAAGACCGGTGCCATCACCGATATTCCCGCCAAGGGCGTGTTCATCGCCATTGGCCATGCGCCCGCGTCGGAACTGGTCGCCGGGCAGTTGGAAACGCACCACGGCGGTTACGTCAAGGTCGAGCCCGGCACGACCAACACCGCCATTCCCGGCGTATTCGCCGCCGGCGACCTGACCGACATGATCTATCGTCAGGCCGTAACGTCAGCCGGCATGGGTTGCATGGCGGCGCTGGACGCGGAACGTTTCCTGGCGGAACATGGCAAGTCAAGCTAGCGGAAGCTGCACCTTTACGAGGGATAGATGCGATGAGGCGGCATTTGTCCTTTGTGGCTGGAAAACTGGTTAAAGACCATCTGCTGGCGCTTTTTCCCGGCTCTTCTCTGACGACTTGCTGCCGATGTGACCAAGCCTTTTGGGCATTCTGTTTGCGCTCTGGCGCCCGCCCCAGCGAGGTTCGGGCGGTCCGTTGATCCCGAGTGCCGGACGACCGACACCAGAGCGCCACAAGAATTCCTGCCCGGCCGCGCTGAAAACGGTAGACTGGCTGACGACGGGCGCAGGCCATGGCAGCAGACCCGAACGTACGATCTTTTGAAATCTGGACAGATGCGTCGATCAACACGTCAATTGCAAAGCTATCAAACCCATATCGAAAACGAATCGGATACGCCTCACGACGACGGAACGCGTGTTCAAACAGGCAACTCAAACGGGAACTTACTCTGACATGACGCATGACTTCACGGCCCAGAAGGCCGAAACCTACGCCACCTTTGCCGAGATCGAAGGCTCCGAAGGCTTGCCCGAAGAGGCCGATATCGATTACATTTTCCTGCCGGGCCTCGGCGCGGACTGGACCAAGATGATCGTCGCGCTCAGCGACGCGGGCTTTGCCGCGGAACGCCACGACCCCGAGCCCGAAGATGATGACGCCGCCGACGGACCGTGGCTGGTGGCGACGCTGACCGATCAGCCGGTTTCGGCGCTGTCGGTCTGGCTGGGCGAGGAAACCGCCACCCGGATCGGGTTGGTGCATGGGTTCATTCCCGACGGCTGGGGCTTCATGGGGTGATACACGGCCCGGCAATAGCCGCAAAAGTGGGGGACCATAATGGCAGTATTGCGCAAAACGGCGGCGTCTTTTCGCCACGGCGCAGCGATTTTCCCTGATTTTGCCGCGACAGTGCTTGAAATTCGCCGTGCGAGGGGTCTACGAGGCCGCATCATTTGCGCCCAGCCGGGCTGTTCAGATTGGAAAGTTTCCCGATGATTGCCAACCTTGCGCCGATCCCCGAACTTTATGTTTCCTACGACTCTGCCCAGAAAATGAAGCTGGAGGCGGCAGGCCTGACAAGCTGGGACCTGACGCTGCGTCAGATCTGCGATCTGGAACTGTTGATGAACGGTGGTTTCCATCCGCTGAAAGGCTTTTTGTCCGAGGCAGATTACAACGGCGTCGTGGACAACATGCGGATGGCGGATGGCGCCCTGTGGCCGATGCCGATCACGCTGGACGTCACTGAGGCCTTTGCCGACAAGATCGAGATCGGTCAGGATATCGCGCTGCGCGATCAGGAAGGCGTGATCCTGGGCACCATGACCGTCACCGACAAATGGGTGCCGAACAAGGCGCATGAGGCCGCGAAAGTCTACGGCGCCGACGATCTGGCGCATCCGGCGGTGAATTACCTGCACAATCAGGCCGGCAAAGTCTATCTGGGTGGTCCTGTGACCGGCATCCAGCAACCGGTGCATTATGATTTCCGCGGCCGTCGCGATACGCCCAACGAGCTGCGTGCGCTGTTCCGCAAACTGAGCTGGCGCAAGGTCGTGGCGTTCCAGACGCGCAACCCGTTGCACCGCGCGCATCAGGAACTGACCTTCCGCGCCGCCAAGGAAGCGCAGGCAAACCTGTTGATCCATCCCGTGGTCGGCATGACCAAACCGGGCGATGTCGACCATTTCACCCGCGTCCGCTGCTATGAGGCGGTACTGGACAAATATCCGCAGGCCACCACCACCATGTCGCTCTTGAACCTTGCCATGCGCATGGCCGGGCCGCGCGAAGCGGTGTGGCACGGGTTGATCCGCGCCAACCACGGCTGCACGCATTTCATCGTCGGGCGCGATCACGCCGGCCCCGGCAAAAACTCGGCGGGGCAGGATTTCTACGGTCCCTACGAGGCGCAGGACCTGTTCCAGCAATACCAGTCGGAAATCGGCGTCGAGATGGTCGATTTCAAGCACATGGTCTATGTACAGGAAAAGGCGCAATATTATCCCGCGAACGAAGTGCCCGAAGGCTGTTCGGTGCTGGATATTTCGGGCACCGAACTGCGCCGCCGTCTGCGCGAAGGTTTGGACATCCCGGAATGGTTCAGCTTTCCCGAGGTGGTCACCGAGCTTCGCCGCACCTCGCCGCCGCGGTCGCAGCAGGGGTTCACGGTGTTTTTCACCGGCCTGTCAGGGTCGGGCAAATCCACCATTGCCAATGCGCTGATGGTGAAACTGATGGAAATGGGTGGCCGCCCGGTGACGCTGCTTGACGGCGACGTGGTGCGCAAACACCTGTCCTCGGAACTCGGGTTCAGCAAAGAACACCGCGACATCAACATCAAGCGGATCGGCTATGTCGCGTCGGAAATCACCAAGAACGGCGGCATTGCGATCTGTGCGCCGATCGCGCCATATACCACAACCCGCCGCGCCGTGCGCGAGATGATCGAGGCCTATGGCGCGTTCATCGAAGTGCATGTGGCAACATCGGTCGAGGAATGCGAACGGCGTGACCGCAAGGGTTTGTACAAGCTGGCCCGCGAAGGCAAGATCAAGGAATTCACCGGCATTTCCGACCCCTACGAGGCGCCCACGGTTCCCGAACTGCGGGTCGAGACGGAAAATGTCGATGTCGACAACTGCGCCCATCAGGTGATCCTGAAGCTGGAAGCGATGGGGCTGATCGCCGCGAACTGAGCGGCGCGACCAAAACATTGCAATGTGTGAAAAGGCGGCCTGTGCCGCCTTTTCTTTTTTGGCGGGGCCTCCCATATGCGCTGCAGCGCAGCAGAAAAGGACCCCGCCAGATGATCACGACGACCCCGTCCTTTGCCATTCTGCGTCTGGTCGAGGCCCCCGCGTTTCAACGCCTGATCCTGATCCTGATCGTGGTGAACGCAATCATTCTGGGACTGGAAACCGTGCCTGTTGTCATGTCGGCCATCGGTCCGCTGCTGATGATGCTGGATCGGACGCTGCTTGCGATATTCGTAGCGGAACTGGCGCTGAAGGTCATTGCCTATCGCCGCGATTTTCTGCGCGATCCGTGGAACATCTTTGATCTGTTCGTGGTGGGCATCGCATTGATCCCGGCCTCTGGCCCGTTGTCGGTCTTGCGCGCGTTGCGGGTGCTGCGGGTGTTGCGCGTCATTTCTGCAATTCCGTCGATGCGGCGCGTCGTTGCCGCATTGCTGGGCGCAATTCCGGGGATCGCATCGATCCTCGGGCTGTTGTCGCTGGTCTATTACGTGTTCGCCGTGATGGCAGTGAAACTGTTTGGCGCGGCGTTTCCGGAATGGTTCGGCAGTATCCCCGCCGCCGCCTACACGCTGTTTCAGGTCATGACGCTGGAAAGCTGGTCGATGGGCATCGTGCGCCCGGTAATGGAGGTGCATCCGCAGGCATGGGCGTTCTTTCTGCCCTTCATTCTGGTCACCACATTTTCGGTGCTGAACCTGTTCATCGGTATCGTGGTTGATGCGATGCAACGCCAGCAAGCCGATGAAAGGCCCGATCCGCAGGCAGAAATCATCGCCGAAATCCGTGCACTGCGTGAAGATATCGCCGCGATACGGCGCGTCGGTTGATCCCGCATCGTCCGGTTCGGCCCCGGACGATGCCAAGTTGCCTCAGTGCGCGCTGACCTCAGTGCGCGCTTACCTCAGTGCGCGCTTACCTCAATGTGCGCTTACCTCAATGTGCGCTGACGGGGGCCATGTCGTTCTGCCGCGCAAGTGCGTGAGCCAGCAGGCGGTCGCGCACCAGCGCCAGCCGTTCGCCATCTGCTGCGTGAACCGCATAGATCGTCTCTGCCCCACCCGCCTGCGGGCGCAGTTCGGCGGGCAGATCCATGACGCGAACCGAGCGCACATAGACGATGCTTTCGGCCGCCGCTCCGGGAATGTTCTGTTCAGTATCCATGACTTAGCCCCTTCTGATCTTAATTGTCTGCACCACGGTTTCGGGTTCCACCCGGCTGAGGTCAACATGCAGCAGGCCGTTTTCCATGACCGCCTCGCCGACCTCGACGCCTTCGGCCAGTACAAAGCTGCGCTGGAACTGCCGCGCCGCAATGCCGCGATGCAGAAAGATGCGGCCCTCGCTGTCATCCTTTTGACGGCCTCGGATCACCAGCTGCCGGTCCTCGACCGTGATCGCCAGATCGGACTCATAAAATCCCGCCACCGCCAGCGTGATACGGTAGGACCAATCTGATGTTTGTTCGATATTGAAGGGCGGATAGCCGTCGTTGCCGGATTTCGCCGTGCGTTCCATCAGGCGTTCAAGCTGCTCGAACCCCAGCAGATAGGGATGCGATCCCAGAGTCATTTTCGTCATCGGTGAGTCCTTGTGCCAAGCGACCATCCACGGTGCCGGGCCCCGTTTCGGCAACCCTGCCCGCCAAATATGGGAAAGCCGTGGTGCGACTGCAAGTCCTTCACCCAGATGCAGCAAGGGCTTTGCGAAAAACACGGAATTCCCTTATGTTACAGGTCTGCATCGGGAACGGAATCAGCACGATGAACGCGCCATTCGAAATTTCGATGAAAACCGAAGACGTGCTGCGGGTGGAACTGGAAGTGTTCCGCCGCGAACACCGCGACCTCGACGAGGCGATCGTGGCGATGGTCGAACGCGCCACGGCCGATCAGTTAACCCTGCAACGGCTGAAAAAGAAAAAGCTGCGGCTGAAGGACATGATCCGCCTGATCGAAGACCGGCTGACGCCGGACATCATCGCCTGAATCGCATGGCTTGAATGCAAAGCCACCCGCCTTTTTTTGGCCGGCCTTTGCGTATCTGGCCTTTGCGTTTCCTGCCGTTGCGCGCTCCGCGCCAGCAGCTATAGTGCGCGCCTTGATCAAGGGGGCGGCATGTCAGACATAAAGGTCGGGATCATCATGGGCAGCCAGTCGGACTGGCCCACCATGAAAGAGGCCGCAGGCGTACTGGACGATCTGGGTGTGGCCTATGAAACCCGCATCGTATCCGCGCATCGCACGCCGGACCGGTTGTGGTCCTATGGCCGGGATGCCGCCGCGCGGGGCCTGAAAGTGATCATTGCCGGCGCGGGTGGTGCGGCGCATCTGCCGGGCATGATGGCATCGAAAACCCGCGTGCCCGTGATTGGCGTGCCAGTGCAGACCAAGGCGCTGGCGGGGGTCGACAGCCTGTATTCCATCCTGCAGATGCCGCGCGGCTATCCCGTGGCAACGATGGCGATCGGCGCACCCGGCGCATACAACGCCGGGCTCATGGCGGCAGCGATCCTTGCCCTCGGCGATGCGGCGCTGGCCGCACGGCTGGACGCGTGGCGCGCGGCGCTGTCGGCGTCCATCCCCGAGGAACCTGTCGATGACTGACCCGTTGGGCAGCGGGGCCGTCATTGGCATTCTGGGCGGCGGTCAGCTGGGCCGCATGCTGTCGGTCGCGGCCAGCCGTTTGGGGTTGCGCTGCCATGTCTATGAACCGGGCCCCGCCCCTGCGGGCGATGTCGCATGGAAGGTGACCCGGGCGGGCTATGACAATACTGCTGCGCTGACGGATTTCGCCCACAGCGTCGACGTGGTCACTTATGAATTCGAGAATATCCCCACCGCTGCACTGGACCTGATCGAAACGCTGCGCCCGATCCGCCCGGGCCGCGAGGCGTTGCGGATCAGCCAGGACCGGCTGACCGAAAAGGCGTTCCTCACCGGGCTGGGCCTGACCTGTGCGCCCTATCGTGCGGTGAATACCCTGTACGATCTGCATGCGGCACTGGCTGATCTGGGCACGCCCGCGATCCTGAAAACCTGCCGTCTGGGCTATGACGGCAAGGGGCAGGTGCGGATCACCCATGCCGATCAGGCCGCTGACGCCTTTGCCGCGATGGCCGGGGCACCTTCGATCCTCGAAGGCTTCGTGACATTCGACCGCGAAGTTTCCGTGATCGCAGCGCGCGGTCTGGATGGCCGCGTGGCGGCCTATGATCCGGGCGAGAATGTCCACAAGGACGGTATCCTGCGCACCACCACCGTGCCCGCGACCCTCACCGCAAGGCAGCGGCAGGATGCCGTTCTGCTGGCGGGCCGGGTGCTGAACGCACTGGATTATGTCGGCGTTATGGGCGTGGAACTTTTTGTCACGCCGCAGGACCTGCTGGTGAACGAAATCGCGCCGCGCGTGCATAATTCCGGGCACTGGACCCAAGCCGGCTGCACGGTGGACCAGTTCGAACAGCATATCCGTGCCGTGGCGGGTTGGCCGCTGGGCGACGGGGCGCGGTTTGCCGATGTCGCGATGGAAAACCTGATCGGCGATGATATCGCCCGCGTTGCCGCCATTGCCCGGGAAACGCAGGCCGCGTTGCATTTGTATGGCAAGTCCGAGGCCAAACCCGGCCGCAAGATGGGGCACGTGAACCGCGTGATCCCGCGCGCCTAGCCCAGCAGAGCGGCGGCGACGGCGCCGCTGGCATGGGTGATGCGCCCGCCCGCAATGGTCAGGCCGACATGGCCGTTGCCGTCCAGCACCACCAGATCGGCGCGCAGACCCGGTGCCAGCTGGCCCCGGTCGGTCAGACCGAGCAGCCGCGCCGGGCCATCCGACACCAGCGCCCAGGCGGCGGGTAACCCGATCCGGTCCGCCAGGGCCAAGGCGGCGATGCGCGGCGCGGGGTAGTGGTAATCGGACGCCAGCGCATCGACAATGCCTGCCAGCACCAGATCCGTAGCACTGACATTGCCATCATGCGACCCGCCGCGCACCACATTGGGCGCGCCCATGATGACCCCGTCGCCCGCATCATGCGCCGCACGCGCGGCCGTGTCGGTGCAGGGAAATTCCGCCAGCCGCGCGCCATGGCGGCGCGCAATGGCCCGGTCGGCAATGGTGCGGTCATCATGACTGCCCAGAATCACGCCGCGCGCCGTCAATGTTGTACCGAATGCTGCCAACGCGTCGGGCACCGCCGCCCAATCGGCCTGCAAACCCTGCATCAGGGCCAGATGCGCGTCAGGGCTGCGGCCGGATTTCAACGCCTGCCCGGTCAGTCGCGGTGGGCGTTTACCCGCGGTCAGCGCGTCATGTGGCAAATGATCATTGACCACCAACATGCTGATTCGGAATGCATCAACCAGACCCAACAAGGCCGCCTCGTCCTGTGGCACCAGCGCCGCCTCGACGCGCAACTGCACCCGCAGATCGGTGCCCTGCCCGGCGTATTCCGCCAACGCCGCAAAAAACGCGCGGGCAAAATCCGGGCCGCGCATTCCGCCCTCCCAGGACCAGAACTGCGCCAGGATCGCTGTTGTGATCCCGTTCGCGGCCAATTCGGCCTCGGTCGCCGCCAGCCCCGCGCCCAGATCGCGCAGCGCACCACGCCGCGGGGCCAGATGCCGTTCGAACCCGTCACCGTGGATATCCACAATCCCCGGCAGGATACGGCACCCGGCGGGCAGGCGCACTTGGCGGGATTGCGCAGCGTCTACGATCCGGCCATCCGCCAAGGACAACGTCCGGTCAACCAGCCCTTGGGGTACCAATACCGCGGCCCCTACAAGGGTCAGCGAAACATTCATTTCCCCGCCTCCAGCGTGGCTGCGATCAGGCCAAGCGCCGCCGCCTCGAGGTCCGGTCCGAACGCCGCCAGCCCCGCCCGTTCCGCCGCCGACAGTTGCAACAATGACGGCCGCAGCGTCCCCGGTGCCACCGGCAAGGGCGTCAACCCTTGTGCCAAGGCCCGCCGCAACACCACGCGCAGTTTCGCAGCCAGAGGCCGCGGGCCCGGATGCTGCGCGGCGATGGCGCGGCGCAACGCAAAGGGCACCCGCAACAGCAAGGCCCGGCGTGGGTCCTTGCGGCTCATGGTCCGGGCCTCATGGCTTGCGTCTCACGGCTTGCGCCTCACGGCTTGCGTCTCACGGCTTGCGTCTCACGGCTTGCGTCTCACGGATTGCGTCTCACGGATTGCGTCTCACGGCTTGAAAATCACGGCTTGTATCTCATGTCAGGTTCCATAACGAAAAGGGGCGCCCGCAGGCGCCCCTTTCCCTAGCATGATCCGGGTGTCGGATCACATCATGTCCATGCCGCCCATGCCGCCCATGCCGCCGCCGCCTTGGCCTTCGTCTTTCTTGGGCTTGTCGGCCACCATCGCTTCGGTGGTGATCAGCAGACCTGCAACAGACGCTGCATCCTCCAGTGCGGTACGCACGACCTTGGCGGGGTCGATCACGCCGAACTTGAACATGTCGCCATATTCTTCGGTCTGCGCGTTGAACCCAAAGGTCTTGTCGTTCGATTCGCGGACCTTGCCGGCCACGACCGCACCATCGACGCCGGCGTTTTCGGCGATCTGGCGCATCGGCGCTTCGAGTGCACGACGCACGATGTTGATGCCGTTGGTCTGGTCGGGGTTCGCCCCTTCCATGCCGATCAGCACCTTGCCGGCCTGAACCAGCGCGACACCGCCGCCGACGACGACACCTTCCTGAACCGCGGCGCGGGTCGCGTTCAGCGCGTCATCGACGCGGTCCTTGCGCTCCTTCACCTCGATTTCGGTCATGCCACCAACCTTGATGACGGCAACGCCGCCCGCCAGTTTCGCAACACGTTCCTGCAGTTTCTCGCGGTCGTAATCCGAAGTGGTTTCTTCGATCTGCTGACGGATCTGCGCCACGCGGGCCTCGATCTCGGCCTTGTCACCGCCGCCATCGACGATGGTGGTGTTGTCCTTGTTGATCGAGATCTTCTTGGCGCGGCCGAGCATGTCCATGGTGACATTCTCGAGCTTCATGCCCAGATCTTCGCTGATCACCTGACCGGCGGTCAGGATGGCGATGTCCTGAAGCATCGCTTTGCGGCGATCCCCGAAACCGGGCGCCTTGACGGCAGCGATCTTCAGACCGCCGCGGAGCTTGTTGACCACCAGCGTCGCCAGGGCTTCGCCCTCGACGTCTTCGGCGATGATCAGCAGCGGCTTCTGCGACTGGATCACGGCTTCCAGCAACGGCACCATCGGCTGCAGCGACGACAGTTTCTTTTCGTGGATCAGGACCAGAACGTCCTCCATTTCCACGATCATCTTGTCGGCGTTTGTCACGAAATAGGGCGACAGATAGCCCCGGTCGAACTGCATGCCTTCGACGACATCCACTTCGGTTTCCATGCCCTTGTTTTCTTCGACGGTGATGACACCTTCATTGCCGACCTTCTGCATCGCATCCGCGATGAAACGGCCGATGTTGGCTTCGCCGTTGGCAGAGATCGTGCCGACCTGTGCCACTTCGTCGGTGTCATGCACCGGACGCGACGCGGCCTTGATCGCCTCGACGACTTTCAGCGTGGCCATGTCGATGCCGCGCTTCAGGTCCATCGGGTTCATGCCGGCGGCAACCGCCTTCATGCCTTCCTTGATGATGGCCTGCGCCAGCACGGTCGCGGTGGTGGTGCCGTCGCCGGCCTCGTCATTAGTGCGCGAGGCGACTTCTTTCACCATCTGCGCGCCCATGTTCTCGAACTTGTCTTCCAGTTCGATTTCCTTGGCGACCGTCACACCGTCCTTGGTGATCCGGGGCGCACCAAAGGATTTGTCGAGGACCACGTTGCGTCCCTTGGGGCCCAGCGTCACCTTGACGGCGTCTGCGAGGATGTTGACACCGCGCAGCATGCGGGTGCGGGCGTCGATGCCGAACTTTACGTCCTTGGCTGCCATGAGTATTCTCCTGAATTTATGTTGTGAAACAGCGACTTGGGATCAGAGTTTGCGGCGGCTGCCGATTACTCGATGATCCCCATGATGTCGCTTTCCTTCATGATCAGCATTTCCTTGCCGTCCACCGAAACTTCGGTGCCGGACCATTTGCCGAACAGGATACGATCGCCCTCTTTCACGTCCATCTTGACGCGCTTGCCGTCTTCGTCACGCGCGCCGGCGCCCACGGAAACGACGATGCCCTCGGCGGGCTTTTCTTTGGCGCTATCGGGGATGATCAGACCGCCCTTGGTCTTTTCTTCGCCTTCGATGCGACGGACCAGAACGCGGTCATGCAGGGGTTTGAATGCCATCTTCGAGGCTCCTTGACTCAAAGTTTCAATGCCAGCCCCGCATCCGGCCCGGTTTAATCCGGGCGGCAGGGCTGTTGTCACTCGAACCTGTCGAGTGCTAACGGTCTGGTAGGCAAAGCCCGCGCCGCTGTCAACAGCGTGTTGGTGAAATTTCGCACGCACCCGTCACGGGCCTGCAAGACCCGTGTGCAGACCCGTGTGCAGGTCCATCTGCAAGGCCATCTGGCCGGCCTCAGTCAGGCCATAAACGCCGGGCCGGACCCGCAGGAACCAGCCATAATGATTGTCTGCCATGATCCGCGTCGCACGCGTCACACCGGTCGCCGCCACCACGTCGCGGCCCCGCGCGGGTCCCGCCACCAGATGCAGGGCGCAGGCGCGGGCGTCCTGACGATAGGCCGTTTCGATCCGGCCCCGCGTGCCACCCGCGTTGGGGTCGCCTGTCCGCTTGGCAAACTCGCGCAGCATGGCCGCGCGCCGTCGGGGGTCTGCGCGCGGTTTATAGGGCATCGGATCCGCCAAGACCCGTACCCCGCCGCGCGCCCCCACACAGATCACGCCCAGCCCCAACCGCCGGCACAGGCCGAGGTTTGCGGTGAACGCGCGCCCCCCGGTGCCGCGCGCCGGTTCCGGCAGGCCCAAATAGACCAGATCCGTCAACCGCTGCCGGTCCACGCCCTGCAACAGCAACGCCAGCGAAAACGTCCGCTTCAATTCGACCACCACCATGTCGCCCCCTTGCAGCGCCACGATATCGGCCGCGCCGATTTCGGCCTTGACCTGATAGCCAAGCATTTCCAGCCATGCCTTGACCGGCGGATACAGATCGGTTTCGCGCGTCATCCCCATGCACCACGGCTAGCCCGCCCGGGGCCCCGCCAGCAAGGGTTGCCATCATGCCGCAATGCAGCATTTTACGCCGATTGCCGGATGACAAAGCCGCCCCGCCCGCCTATAACGCCGGCAATTTAATTCCCTCAAAGGACCCTTTCATGACCACGCTCGTCTTCGGCCACAAATCGCCCGACACCGATTCCACCGGCTCGCCCATGATCTGGGCCTGGTATCTGACCGAGGTGAAAGCCACCCAAAGCGAGGCCCGCCTGCTGGGCGAACCGAATACCGAAGCAGCATTCATGTTGCGCCATTGGAACCTGGCCAAGCCTGCGATGATCGCGGATGTCGATGCAGGCCAAAAGGTCGTGATCGTCGACACCAACAACCCAGCCGAACTACCGCCCGGGATCAACAAGGCCGACATCCGCGGCATCGTGGACCACCACAAACTGGTAGGCGGACTGGAAACCAAAGGCGCGATCGACATCACTATCCGCCCGCTGGCCTGCACAGCCACGGTCATGCTGGACCTGATGGGTGATGACGCTGCAAAACTGCCACGCGCATTGAAAGGCGCTGCCCTGACCTGCATCCTGTCCGACACGCTGCAATTCCGCTCGCCCACCACCACGCCGCATGACCGCGCGGTCGCCGAGGCGCTGGCCGCCGAACTGGGCGTCGACATCCCGGCGTTTGCGGCCGAAATGTTCGCCGCGAAATCCGATGTCTCGTCTTTCTCTGATGCCGAACTTCTGCGGATGGATTCAAAGGAATACACTGTCGCAGGCAAGGATCTGCGCATATCCGTGCTGGAAACCACCGCGCCCAAGGTCATCCTGAACCGCAAGGCCAGCCTGATGGCGGCCATGACTGGTGTCGCTCAGGAAGACGGCGCCGATCAGGTACTGTTGTTCGTGATCGACATCCTGAACGAGGAAGCCACCCTTTTGGTTCCGAACGACATGGTCAAGACGATGGCGGAACGCAGCTTTGGCGTGACTGTCACCGGCGACACCGTGCTGCTGCCCGGCGTCATGAGCCGCAAACTGCAGATCATCCCGTCGCTGAAGCTGTGAACGCGTAATCCAAGCGGCGCGGCTGCGCCGTGACATGTCATCTCGGTGCCGCCGACGCGGCCCCTCGGAATTGCCTCCGGCGGGGGTATTTGAAAACCGAAGAAGCCCGGATTGGGCGTCCCGGCTTCTTCGGTTCGAAAATTACCCCGGGGGAGCCCGCAAGGGCGGGGGCAGCGCCCCCCTCCAATCGCACCGCATTGAAACCCGCCGAAAGGATACAGCATGACCCGGATCATCGAACGCCTCGCCGATATCGCTGGCGACTATGACGCGTTGTTCGTCGATCTGTGGGGCTGCGTGCATGACGGGGTTCGCGCGATCCCCTCGGCGGTTGCGGCGTTGCAGGTCTATCGCGCGACGGGGGGCGTCGTAGTGCTGGTGACAAACTCGCCGCAACCGCGCCGGGGGGTGGAAAAACAGCTGGACCGTTTCGGCGTGCCGCCGGACGCCTGGGATACCATCGCCACCTCGGGTGATGCCGCTCGCGCCGCGATGCGGCAGGGCGCGGTTGGCGAAAAGGTCTGGTTCATGGGCGAATGGGACCGCGATGCCGGGTTCTTTGACCCGATCGCGATTGTGGACAACCCTGTCGACATCACCCGCGTCGCGTTGGCCGACGCGGACGGCATCGTATGCTGCGGCCCGTTCGATCCGATGGCCGACCCGTCCGTGCTGCGCCCCGAATTGCTGTATGCCAAACAGAAGGGGCTGAAACTGTTGTGTGCCAATCCCGACATCATCGTGGACCGTGGCGAGGTGCGCGAATGGTGTGCCGGCGCGGTCGCGCGGCTTTACACCGAAATGGGCGGCGAGAGTCTGTATTTCGGCAAGCCATATCCGCCGATCTATGATCTGGCGCGCCGGCGTCTGGCCGCGCTGGACCGCAACGCGGACACCGCGCGCATTCTTGCCATCGGCGACGGCATCGGCACCGACATCAAGGGGGCTATGGGCGAGGATCTGGACAGTCTGTTCATCACCGGCGGGCTGGCGCGCGCCGAGACCGGAACGTTGCAGCAACCTGACCCGCAGGCGCTGAAGGCGTTTCTGGAACAGGAAATGCTGGCGCCCGCCTTTGCCATGGGGCAACTGGCCTGAGACGATTTCGCACTTGCTTTTCTGCAATTGCAAAGTAATAAAGTTGCGCAAAGCGCGCGGGTTGCGTGCGAATGTTGCGTCAGCTTGGGTTGTCCGTCGCGGATCGACCCGGATAAAGAGGGTCGGATGTTGGACAATCAACCGCGCGGCACGATCGTCATTGAGGATATCGAGATCGGGATGATGCGTTTCCTGCAAAAGGTGATCACCGATCGCGACATCGAGATGTTCGCCGAGGTGTCCACCGACCGCAATCCGGTGCATCTGGACGATGATTATGCCCGCGACACGATTTTCGAAGGCCGCATCGCGCATGGCATGTTGACGGCGGGGCTGATTTCGGCGGTGATCGGTGAACAACTGCCCGGCCATGGCACGGTCTACAGGGGCCAGACGCTGAAATTTCGGGCCCCTGTCCGCCCCGGCGACATGGTTCGCGCCGAGGTTGAGGTCACCGGCATCGACCATGCCAGACGCCGGGTGCAACTGGATTGCCGCTGTCTGGTCAATGGCAAAAAGGTGCTGGTGGGCGAGGCGACCGTGCTGGCGCCGTCGCGTAAATTCGACTGACCGTCTGGCCGGATGGGTTAAATCACCCTTGCCACGGGGCTGTGCACGGCTTGCACCCCTGCGCGTGAACGGCTACCTCGCAGGTCATGCGGATCGTTCGAGACCACAGTTCTGTCGTGCCTGCGGATCGCGGGGCATCGGTTGCCATCGGCAACTTCGATGGCGTACATCTGGGCCATGCTGCGGTGCTGGATCTGGCCCGCGCGGTCGGCAAGCAGATCGGCGCGCCGCTGGGGGTGGTGACATTCGAACCGCATCCCCGGCAGGTGTTTCAGCCAGACGCGCCGCCGTTCCGGTTGATGAGCGCAGAGACGCGCGCGCACCGTCTGGAAAAGCTGGGCGTTGACCTGCTGTATGAGGTGAAGTTCAACACAGCCCTCGCCGCCCTGACACCGCAGGCCTTTGCCACCGACGTTCTGGCGCGCGGGCTGGGGCTGCGTCATGTGGTGATCGGCGCAGATTTCCGGTTTGGCAAGGCGCGCGCCGGGGGCGTGGATGAATTGCAGGCGTTCGGGGCGGATCTGGGGTTCGGCGTCACAGTCGCGCCGTTGCTGGCAGGATCGGCTGGCGCGGTGTCGTCCACCGCGATCCGGGCTGCGCTGACCGACGGCCGCCCGCGCGATGCGGCCGCCATGCTGGGCCACTGGCACCGGATCGACGGCCCAGTGATCCACGGCGAAAAGCGCGGGCGCGACCTGGGTTATCCGACCGCCAATCAGGCACTGGAGGGGCTGCACCTGCCGCGATTCGGGGTCTATGCCGTTTTGGTCGATGTGCTGGAGGGGCCCCATGCCGGGCGCTATCACGGGGCGGCGTCCTTGGGCGTGCGCCCGATGTTCGGGGAAAACCGGCCCAATCTGGAAACCTTCATCTTTGATTTCCGGGGCGATCTGTATGGCACGCCGATTTCGGTCGGGTTGGCGGACTGGCTGCGGCCGGAGTTGAAATTCGACGGTCTGCCCGCGCTGATCGCGCAGATGGAGGCCGATTGCACGGAAGCGCGCGCGCGGTTGGCGGCACTTGGCTGAGGCTTGCCGGATCGCGCCCCGCATGGGACCCTGCGCGCGGGAGGACAGCATGATCCGCATCGACACCGACGGGCGCATTCGCGTCGTGACCATCGACCGCCCGGGCGCGCGCAATGCGGTCGATCCCGCGACGGCGCAGGCGTTGTATGCGGCGTTCCGGGCGTTTGATGCCGATGACGCGGTGGATGTCGCGATCTTGACCGGCAGTGCCGGGTTTTTCTGCGCCGGATTCGACCTGAAATCCGCCACCAAGGATGTCGCGGCCGACTGGATCGCAGCGCTGGACCTGCCTACGGATTGGACCGACCCGATCGGCGACCCGCGCCCCGGCCCGATGGGGCCATCGCGGCTGATGCTGGGCAAACCGGTGATCGCCGCCATCGAAGGGCCGGCGGTGGCGGGCGGGATGGAACTGGGGCTGTGGTGCGACCTGCGGGTGATGGCTGACAACGCGATGTTCGGCGTGTTCTGCCGCCGCTGGGGCGTTCCGCTGATTGACGGCGGCACGGTGCGCCTGCCCGGCATCGTGGGTCAGGGGCGCGCGAACGACCTGATCCTGACGGGCCGCGCGGTGACGGCGCCGGATGCGCTGTCGATGGGGCTGGCGGACCGCGTGGTGCCTGCGGGCACGGCACTGGCGGCGGCGCTGGCGCTGGCCGACAGTCTGTCGCGGTTCCCGCAGGGCTGTTTGCGCGCCGATCACCTGTCGGCACGGGGTGACCCCGCCGGACTTGCCGCCGCGTTGCGGCGCGAATGGCGATCAGCGGCGATGTTTCTGGCCGAAGGCGCGCAGGGGGCTGCACGCTTTGCCGCCGGCGTGGGGCGCGGCGGGCGGTTCGACGGCGGACCCTGTCCGGGCCCGCCCCGCCCCTGCCCCGCCTTGCCCCTCTGGCGTCCTTGGGCTAGACGACGCCCGACCCCGCAAGCGGAGACGCCCCCATGGCCAAAGATCCGAAATCCACCCGCCCGCGAGCCGAAACCCCGAAAGGATTTCGCGATTATTTCGGTGCGGAAGTCACTGATCGCGCCGCCATGCTGGGCAAGATCGCCAAGGTCTATCACCGCTATGGATTCGATGCGCTGGAAAGTGCCGCCGTTGAAACCGTCGAGGCGTTGGGCAAGTTCCTGCCAGACGTGGACCGCCCCAACGCCGGCGTGTTCGCATGGCAGGAAATGGGCGAGGATACGAAGCCCGGCGACTGGCTGGCGCTGCGCTATGATCTGACGGCGCCCTTGGCGCGCGTTTATGCCCAGCACCGCAACGACCTGCCCACACCCTACCGCCGCTATGCGATGGGGCCGGTGTGGCGTAACGAAAAGCCTGGTCCGGGGCGGTTTCGCCAGTTTTATCAGTGTGATGCCGATACCGTCGGGGCGGCTTCGGTCGCGGCGGATGCCGAGATATGCGCGATGCTGGCCGACGCGCTGGAAGAGGTCGGCATCCCGCGCGGCGACTACATCGTGCGGGTGAACAACCGCAAGGTGCTGAACGGTGTGCTGGAGGTCATGGGCCTGCCCGAAGGCGAGGCGCGCGAGGCCGTACTGCGCACCATCGACAAATTCGACAAAGTGGGCGCGGAGGGCGTGCGCGCCTTGCTGGGCAAGGGGCGGCTGGATGCGTCGGGCGCCTATATCGACGGGGTTGGATTGTCGGAGGCGCAAATTGCTCCTGTAATGAGCTTCATCAACTATTTTGACGTCGTCCAGAACTCTCTCTCGTTGGAGGCGACACGCGCAATCGAGGAAGGCAACGAGGCACGAGGCAGACAGTTAGACAGGTCACGGTACTCGGTTCTTTATCAGTTCAAAAATGATCCACTGGCGTCTGACCTAGACGCTTTGCAGATTTGGAACACGCGGGTTCTCGACCACCTAAGATCTATCATCGGGCAATCCACAATCGGGTTTCAAGGTGTCGAGGAGTTGAGGGAAATCTTCGAATTGCTGGTCGCACAAGGTTATGGTGCAGACCGTATTAGACTTGACCCCTCGGTGGTGCGCGGTCTGGGTTATTACACCGGGCCGGTGTTCGAGGCCGAATTGACCTTTGAAATCCCTGATGAAAAAGGCCGCAAGCGGCAGTTCGGGTCGGTCGCGGGCGGCGGGCGTTATGATGATCTGGTGAAACGCTTTACCGGGCAAGAAGTGCCTGCGACGGGCGTGTCCATCGGTGTGGACCGCTTGCTGGCGGCACTGCGCGAAAAGGACAGCGTGGCGGCGGCAGAGCCCGGTCCGGTGGTGGTGACCGTGATGGACCGCGACCGGATGGCCGATTATCAGGCCATCGTCGGCGATCTGCGCCGCGCGGGGATCCGGGCCGAGGTCTATCTGGGCAACCCGAAAAACTTTGGCAACCAGATGAAATATGCCGACAAGCGCGGCGCGCCCTTTGCGATCATCCAAGGATCGGACGAGGCGGCGCGCGGCGTGGTGCAGGTCAAGGATCTGGTGCTGGGCGCGCAGATTGCCGCCAATGCCACGCTGGAAGAATGGAAAGACCGCCCCGCGCAATTCGAGGTGCCGCTGGCCGATCTGGTTGCGCGGCTGCGCGCGCTGTTGGCCGATCAGGGCTAACGGTGGACCGCGCCATCCGCACCCGCGCCGCCGCGTTGCAGGCGCATTTCGCAGCCCATGGCGCGATCCCAGTGGAAACGCCGATCCTGCAACCCGCCGAGGCGCTGCTGGATCTGTATGGCGAAGATATCCGCGCGCGCGCCTATGTCACGCAGGACCCGCTGCGCGGCGAACAGATGTTGCGCCCCGATTTCACCGTGCCGGTGGTGCAGATGCACATGGCGAAATACGCAGATCCGGCGCGTTATACCTACGCCGGCGAGGTGTTCCGGCGGCAGGAAACCGACACCGGGCGGCCGTCTGAATACATGCAGGTCGGCTATGAGGTGTTCGATGGCCGCGACCCGGCAGCGGCGGATGCCGAGGTGTTCGCGCTGATCGCGGCGCCGCTGGCGCATCTGGGGCTGCGAGCCGTCACCGGCGACATGGGGTTGCTGATCGCCGCTGTCGAAGGGCTGGACACAACGCCCGCGCGCAAGGCGGCGCTGCGTCGCCATATCTGGCGGCCCGCGCGGTTTCGCGCCCTGCTGGACCGCTATGCGGGCCGCAGTGCGCCGCCGGCGGCGCGGGTGGCGCTGCTGACGGCCGCATTGCCGTTCGGCGACGCGCCCGATATCGGCCTGCGCAACCGCGACGAGGTCGCGACCCGGATCGCCGCATTGCGCATCGACGCCGCAGCCCCCCCGCTGACGGCGGCGGACATCGACCGGCTGACCGCGCTTCTGGCGATCGCCGGACCAATGCCGGTGGCCTTGGCGGCGCTTGACCAACTCGCCCGCGACATGCCCGCCATCCGGCAGGCGACCGATGCCATTCACAGGCGGATGGACGCGCTGACCGCGCGCGGGATCACCCCCGCCACGCTGCATTTCGACGCGACCCACGGGCGCGGGTCGATGGAATATTACGATGGTTTCGTGTTCAGCCTGATCGCGCCGCAGCACTCCGACCTGCCCCCCGTCGCATCAGGGGGGCGCTATGATGCGCTGACACGCGTGCTGGGCGCGGGCGCGGCGGTTCCTGCCGTGGGCGGAGTGATCCGGCCCGAACTGGTGCTGACGCTGGAGGCCGCGCGATGACCCTGAAGCTGGGCGTGCCGTCCAAAGGCCGGTTGATGGAACAGACGTTCGACTGGTTCGCCACGCGCGGTCTGACATTGTCGCGGACCGGATCGGACCGGGAATATGCGGGGGCCATCGACGGCATCGACGGCATGGAACTGGTGCTGCTGTCGGCGGGCGAAATCCCACGCGATCTGGCAACCGGCCGGATCCATCTGGGCGTCACCGGCACCGACCTGATCCGCGAAAAACTGCCCCGCTGGGACACCATCGTCGACCCATTGGCCGAAATGGGATTTGGCCACGCTGATCTGGTCATCGCCGTGCCCGCGTTCTGGACCGATGTCGACACGCTGGACGATCTGGATGCGGTGGCGGCGGCGTTCCGCGCGCGGCACGGGTTTCGCCTGCGCATCGCCACCAAGTATCACCGGCTGGTGCGGGAATTTCTGCGCAGCCACGGCGTGGCAGATTATCAACTGGTCGACAGCCAGGGCGCGACCGAGGGCACCGTCAAGAACGAAACCGCCGAGGCCATCGCCGACATCACATCCACCGGCGACACGCTGCGCGCCAATCACCTGAAGATGTTGTCGGACGGGCTGGTCCTCGCCTCGCAGGCGACGCTGTTTGCCTCGCGCACCGCACCGCTGGATGCAGGCGATGCCCCCACGCTGGCGCGGCTTCGCGCCATGATCGCCTGAAAAACTCCGCCCAGCTGCTGCTGCGGCCCGCGTTGATCCCGTGCCTGCGCCCGTTACTGCGCCCGTTACTGCGCCCGCGGACGGCGTTTGATGGGCGGCGTTTTGCCGGCGCGGGTGAGTGTTCAGGCGCTGACGGCAATATTCCAATGTTGCGCAGCTGTCAGCATCGGTCATCGACGGAACAAACTTCCGCACTGTGGGATTTCCCCGACGTCATCCCCGATGTAATCTGTTGACGGAACGGGCCGCAGTCCGCAGTCTGCAACGACTGGGACGGGAGCCCCGGACGTGGCACGGTGTCTGGAGAGGATCGCGCCACAACGACCGGGACAACCCGGCGCGGCCCGATGGTGCCATGCCATCGGCCGGATATATGGGGAGGTTTGCGTGGGCGTTCTGCAACTTCTGATCAGCGGTCTGGCGAATGGCTGCGTCTATGGCCTGATCGCGCTGGGTTTCGTGTTGATCTACAAGGCGACCGAGGCCGTCAATTTCGCGCAGGGCGATTTCATGATGCTGGGCGCGTTTGTCACGCTGGGATTGGTGAACCCCGAATACATGGGCATCCCGTTCTGGCTGGCGCTGCCGCTGGTGTTTCTGATCATGGGGGTGCTGGGGTATCTGCTGGACCTGGTCGTGCTGCGCGCGGTGTTCGGGCAAAGTCAGGTCGCGGTCATCATCCTGACCATCGCCGTCGGGTTCATCATCCGTTTTGTCGTCGGCACGATCTGGGGGCATGAACCGCAATCGCTGCAATCGCCGTTGTCCTTGGGTGATGTGCGGCTGGGGACACTGGTGCTGGGTCTGGCCGATGTGGCGGTGATCGTCGTCACGCTGGTGATGACATTGGCGCTATGGCAGTTTTTCCAGCGCACCAAGCTTGGGCTTGCGATGCAGGCCGCCAGTCAGAACCAGATGGCGGCCTATTACATGGGCATCCCGGTGAAGCGGGTTCAGGGCATGGTCTGGGCCTTGGCCGGGGTCGTCGCCGCAGTGGCGGGCATTCTTTACGCGTCGAAAGGGTCGATCGACCCCACGGCGGGCTTCATCGGCATCAAGGCGTTCGCGGCAGCGGTGATCGGCGGGTTCGGGTCGCTGCCCGGCGCGTTGGCTGGCGGGCTGATCGTCGGGTTGATCGAGCCGTTCGCTGCCCGTTACCTGCCCCCCGGCTACAGCCAGATCGCGCCCTATGCGCTGTTGATCGCGGTGCTGCTGTTCCGTCCGCACGGCCTGTTCGCGCAGGTCCGCACAAAAAAGGTGTGACGCCATGCGGTTTCATTTCAAGAC
Organism: Rhodobacterales bacterium; assembly: GCA_038205135.1. Lineage (GTDB taxonomy): Bacteria > Pseudomonadota > Alphaproteobacteria > Rhodobacterales > Rhodobacteraceae > UBA9554. The sequence continues at coordinate 7,976 of JBBRCF010000027.1, read as the reverse complement.
CAGCTACGATCAGGACATCAACCTGTTCATCGATGCGCGCAAGGCGGCCAGCTATGGCCTGTTGCTGGCGGCCGCGGTCGCCCTGCCGTTTCTGCTCGACGATTTCTATCTGGGCGAGGCGACGAACGTCCTGATCTGGGCCATCGCGGGGCTGGGTCTGATGCTGTTGACCGGGCAGACCGGGCAGGCCAGCCTGGGGCATTCGGCGTTCATGGCGCTGGGATGTTATGCCACGGTGCTGATGATCGAGGCGGGTGTGCCGTTCATGCTGGCGCTGCCGCTGGCGGGCATCATCACTGGCGTCGTGGGCGCGTTGATCGCCATTCCGGCTCTAAAATTGCACGGGGTGTATCTGGCGATTGCCACGCTGGCGCTGGCGATTCTGGCCGATGACATCATCGTGCTGCTGGGGCCGTGGACCGGCGGCGTGAACGGCAAGATCGCCCCGGATATCGTGATCTTTGGCCATGAAATCAATCGCTGGGCCAACCCGGTGGAATGGTATTTCGTGGTGCTGGTGGTGACGGTGATCGTGACGCTGTTCTACCGCAACCTGTTGCGCGCACCGTTGGGCCGGGCCTTTGCCGCCGTCCGCGACAGCGAGATTTCGGCGCAGGCCATGGGCGTCGATGTCGCGCGCACCAAAACCATGGCCTTCGGCATTTCCTGCGCGATCACCGGGATCGGCGGCGCGTTCATGGGCATGTTCGCGGGGGCCTTCAACAACGAGACGTTCAATTTCCTGCTGTCGATCCAGTTGCTGATGATGATCGTGGTGGGGGGGCTGGGCTTTATCCATGGCGCGTTTCTGGGAGCGGTCGTAATCGCGTTCCTGCCGCAGTTGTTGTCCATCGTGTCTGATACCATTGGCGGCGGCGTGGCCATTCCGGGGCTGGAGGCGGCGGTGTTCGGGGCGATCCTGATCCTGTTTTTGCTGTTCGAACCGATGGGGCTTTATGGGCGCTGGCTGAAAACCCGGGTGTTCCTCGAATTGTTCCCGTTCGCCCGCAAAGACATGTTCAAGCGGCAGAAAAGCTATCTGAAGACGGAGCGGCTGAGATGAGCCTGCTCGAACTGGACGGTGTCACGCTCAAATTCGGCGGGTTGACGGCGGTCAACAACCTGACGCTGTCGGTAGAGGAAGGCGAGGTTTTCGCGCTGGTCGGCCCCAATGGCGCGGGCAAATCCACCGTGTTCAACTTGATATCGCGGTTCTACACGCCAGTGTCGGGCACGATCCGGTTCGACGGCAAAGACTTGCTGAAAATGGCTCCGCACGAGGTGCCATCCTTGGGCATCGCGCGGACGTTTCAGAACATCGAACTGTTCCATCAGGCGACCGTGCTGCAGAATCTGCTGGTCGGGCGGCATCGCCACCGGCAGGCGCGTATGATCCCACAGCTGCTGCACCTGCCGTCAGTCCGCCGTGAGGAACGCGCGCATCGCGTCGCGGTCGAAGAGGTGATCGATTTTCTGGACCTGCAGCCCTACCGCGACAAACTGATCGCCGGCCTGCCCTACGGAGTGCGCAAAGTGGTGGAACTGGGCCGCGCGCTGGCATCGAAACCGCGGCTGTTGCTGCTGGACGAACCAGCGTCGGGCCTGTCGGTCGAAGAAACCCAGAACATGCGCTGGTGGATCGACGACATCCGCCGCCAGATGGGCATCACCGTGGTGATGGTGGAACATGACATGGGGCTGGTCGGTAAGGTATCGGACCGCGTGATGGCCTTGGCCGATGGCGCGCGTCTGGCGTTGGGCACGCCAGCCGAAGTGCAGTCGCATCCGAAGGTCATCGAGGCCTATCTGGGTACCGGAGCGATTTCCAAGACCGCGAATGCGGCGGGGGAACGAGTATGACCGACCACGCCAAACCCCTGTTACAGATCAACAATCTGGAAACCTTTTACGGCCCGATCATGGCCATTCGCGGCGTCAGTCTGGAATTGCACAAGGGCCGCGTGGTCACCGTGCTGGGCGCGAATGGCGCGGGCAAGACCACGTTGCTGAAAACCATTTCCGGCATCATGGACCCGGAAAAGGGCGAGATCCTGTTTGATGGCCAGCCGATTCAGGGGCTGGAACCGCACAAGGTGGTGCGCGCGGGCATCGTGCATGTGCCCGAGGGGCGCGAGGTGTTCCCGCTGCTGACGGTCGAGGAAAATCTGGCGCTTGGGGCTTATACCCGCAACGATGCGACAGAAATTGCCCGCGACCGCGATCTGGTGTTTGCCTATTTCCCGATCCTCGCTGAACGGCGCAAACAAGAGGCCGGCACGCTGTCAGGCGGGCAACAGCAGATGCTGGCGATCGGGCGGGGCCTGATGCTGCGCCCGCGCATCATGCTGCTGGACGAGCCGTCGCTGGGCCTGTCGCCGATCCTGACGCAGGAAATATTCGCCATCCTGAAACGCCTGAACCGCGACGAAGGCATGACGATGATGGTCGTCGAACAGAACGCGGCCGTGGCGCTGGATCTGGCAAATGATGGCTATGTGATGGAACTGGGCCGCATCGTGATGTCGGGCACCGCCGCCAAACTGGCCGCGTCGGATGACATCCGAAGTTTCTATCTGGGCCATTCCAACGAAGGCGCGCGCGGCGAACGGCGTTGGAAACGCAAGAAGACTTGGCGCTGAAGAACTGGGAGGTGACGCAATGACCCGACACGCACAGATCCCGCCGATGCAAACCGTCAAGGGCGTGGCGATCAACGCAACGCCCGGCACGCGGCCCGTGCTGATCGACGGCTGCGACACCATCCCGGCGCTGTTTCGCCACCGCTGCCAACAGGACCCCGCCCGCATCGCCCACCGCGAAAAGACGCTGGGCATCTGGAAGGCGTTCAGCTGGGGCGATTACTGGCAGCATGCGAAATGGATCGGGCTGGGCCTGAAACGGCTGGGGTTGCGGCGCGGCGATGTGGTGCAGATCCTGTCAGAGGATCGCAAGGAATGGCTGTATTTCGACCTGGGCATCCAATGCGCGGGCGGCATCGCGTCGGGCATCTACACTACGGATGCGGCGGCGCAGGTGGCCTATATCCTGCGCGACAGCGCCTGTCGGTTCCTGATCGTCGAAAACGAGGAACAGCTGGACAAGTTTCTGGAAATTCCCGACGGCGCGCCATCGGTCGAACGCGTCATCATCCTTGACGACGAAGGGCTGCACAATCTGGCAGGCGACCGGTTCCTGTTTCTGCCCGACCTGTACAAACTGGGTCAGGCCGAAGAGGCCGAGCACCCACAGGCCTTTGATGCCGAGATTGACCAGACGGCGGCTGGGGATGTGGCGCTGTTGGTCTATACGTCGGGCACCACCGGGGCGCCCAAGGGCGCGATGCTGACGCATGAAAACGTGCTGGCGGCGATGCAGGCGGGCCTGCGCGAACTGGCCATCGACCCGGGCACGGAACAGCTGTGCTTTCTGCCGCTGTGCCACATCTTTGAACGCAACAATTCCAGCTATTTCCCGCTGGCGGTGCGGTCGATCGTGAATTTTGCCGAAAGCCCCGAAACGGTGTTCGAAAACCTGCGGGAAATCAGCCCGCAGACCTTTTCCGCCGTGCCGCGGGTGTGGGAAAAAATCTATTCCCGCGTGCTGATCCTCGGACAAGAGGCGACGCCGCTGGGGCGGTTGGTGTTCGGTCTGGCGATGCAGGCCGGGCTGGCGCGTGCAGACGCCGAGGCGGCAGGCAAGACGCTTGGCCCGATGGCGAAACTCGGCTTGGCACTGGCGGAAATGTTCGTGTTCCGCAACCTGCGCCAGATGCTGGGCATGGACCGGCTGCAGCAGGGCATTTCCGGGGCCGCGCCGATCAGCCCCGCCCTGCTGCGCTGGTATCGCGCCATCGGCGTGCCGGTCTACGAAGGCTACGGCATGACCGAAAACACCGCCACCTGTACCGTCAATCGCGGTGCTGCGAACCGGCTGGGCACGGTCGGCCCGGTGATGCCCGGCGTCGCCCTGCGCATCGCGCCGGACGGGGAGATCCAGACGCAGGCGCTGACCAATTTCAAGGGCTACTGGAACCTGCCCGACAAGACCGCCGAGACGTTCACTGTCGACGGCTGGCTGCGCACCGGCGATGTGGGGCGCATCGACGACGATGGATTCCTGACCATCACGGGCCGGATCAAGGACATCATCATCACCGCCGGCGGCAAGAACATCACGCCCGCCGAACTGGAAAGCCGGCTCAAGTTCAGCCATTACATTGCGGATGCGGTGGTGATCGGCGACAAGCGCAAATACCTGACCTGCCTGATCATGATCGATCAGGAAAACGTCGAGAAATTCGCGCAGGACGCCAAGGTGCCGTTTTCCGATTTCGCGTCGCTGTGCCGCGCGCCGCAGGTGCTGGACCTGATCCGGGCCGAGGTCGACCAAGTGAACGCCGAGTTTGCCCGCGTCGAACAGATCAAGGATTTCCGCCTGATCGACGTGCTGCTGACGCCCGAGGACGAAGAGCTGACGGCGACGATGAAGTTGAAACGCGCGACCGTCGAAAAGCGGCACAAGCCGTTGATTGATGCTATGTATTGACCATGAGCTCCTGTGGAGGGGGGCCTATCTCTGGGAGGAGAAACCATGAAGACGATGATGAAGGCCCTGACGATCACTGCTGCAACGCTGGGTTTGACCGGCGCGGCAATGGCCCAGCAGGGCATCACCGCAACCGAGGTGGTGATCGGGTCGGTCAATGACCTGTCCGGCATCTTTGCCGCCGTCGGCGTCCCGGCAGTGAACGGTGCGAACCTGAAATTCGACGAAGTGAACGCGGCAGGCGGCGTGAATGGCCGCATGATCAAGTTCGTGGTCGAGGATCACGGCTATCAGCTGCCCAAGGCGACGCAAGGCTACAACAAGCTGATCAACCGCGACGAGGTGTTCGCGATGCTGCTGTCGCTGGGAACGCCGCATAACCTGGCGGGGTTCCAGTTGATGGACCCCAAGGGCATTTTCAACATCAACCCGCTGACCGCCGCGCGCGAGATGCTGGACGAGCCGGTGCAGAACAAGTTCACCGGGTTCAGCAGCTACTATGACCAGATCGAGGCGGGCCTTGCCTATCTGGGCAAAACCTATGGCGCCAAGAAAGCCTGTTCGATGTACCTGCCGACGGATTTCGGCAAGGAAATCGCCCTGTCCACCAAGGAAACCGCCGCCGCCGCCGGGATGGAGTTCGTGACCGAAACCACCCACAAGCCCGACGAGCAGGATTTCGTCGGCGCGGTGCAGAAACTGCAGGCCGCCGGTTGCGATGTCGTGACGATGGCGCTGGGTGTGCGCGCGGGGATCACCGTGGTGGGCACCGCGAAACAGCTGGGCTGGACCAACGTCAAGTTCCTGGCGTCCTCGGCCGGATTTCTGGAGGTCGTCGCGGCCGTGCCGGGTGGTGTGACCGAGGGGCTGTATGCCGCCGCCGGTTGGCAGGACATGGTGACGCGGATGGACGTGCCCGAGGTCAAGGCGTTTTCCGACGCCTATACCGCACGGTTCAGCCAACCCGCGTCGGGCTTTGCGATGCTGGGGTACAATGCTGCCGAAACAATGATCCTGGCGCTGGAAGCGGCGGGTGCCGACCTGACGCCGGACAGCTTCCGCACGGCGATGGAAAACCTCGCCTATGACAGCGCGCTGACCGGGACGACCGTGAAGTATTCCCCCGACAACCATCAGGGGGTCAACGACGTGGTGATTTCGCGCGTCGAAGGCGGCGTCTGGAAAACGATCGCCAAACAGTGATTTCGGCGTAAATCGCGGCGAGGGGGGCGCCTTCGGGCGCCCCTTTTCTTTGCGATTCGGGCAAATCGTGAAAATCCGCCCGCATTTTTCGGATCAGCATGGACGCAACACGGGCCGGGACAGGCCCTGCAGGGGTCTGCCTGACGATCGGTTGTCTGTGGCACACGGCGACCGGCAAACCGTCATCCGACCTCGCTTTGCCGCAATTTTGACACAACCTGCGGAGAAGGCGGTAAATTTTCCATTATTTTACAGTTTTAACAGCCTGTGGAGAAAAAATTTTACAGGAAAGTCGCATGAAAGAAAATAGTTACAGACGCTTTGACTTGCTTTAGCAGTAATTTAGGGACAGAGCGCGCAGGCGGGAAACCGCCGAACCGGTGAGAAAAGCGGGGCACGCCCCGCATCGAGGAGGACTAATGTCAGCCAAGACCTACCCGCCATCGGCGGATTTTGTAGCATCGGCGCATGTCGATGAAGCGCGTTATCGCGACATGTATGCCGCGTCGATTGCCGATCCGGATGCCTTCTGGGGCAAGGAAGGCAAGCGTATCGACTGGATCCGTCCTTACACCCGTGTAAAGAACACCTCGTTCGCCCCCGGTGCCGTGGACATCAAATGGTTCGAAGACGGCACGCTGAACGTGTCGGCAAACTGCATCGACCGCCATCTGGGGACCCGTGGCAACCAGACCGCGATCATCTGGGAACCCGATGATCCCAATGAACCGGCGCAGCACATCACCTATCTGCAGTTGTTGGAACACACATCGCGCATGGCGAACGTGCTGAAGAGCATGGGCGTCGGCAAGAGCGACCGCGTGGTGATCTATCTGCCGATGGTCCCAGAAGCGGCCTATGCGATGCTGGCCTGCGCGCGGATCGGGGCAATTCATTCCATTGTCTTTGCAGGTTTTTCGCCGGACGCATTGGGCCAGCGCATCAACGGTTGCGATGCCAAGGTGGTGATCACCGCCGACCACGCCCCGCGCGGCGGGCGCAAGACGCCGCTGAAATCAAACACTGACGCGGCGTTGTTGCACTGCAAGGACACAGTCAAGGTGCTGGTGGTCAAACGCACCGGCGACCAGACCACCTGGGTGCATGACCGCGATCACGATTACAACGCGCTGGCCGCCGAGGCTGCCCCCTACTGCACGCCCGCCGAAATGGACGCCGAAGACCCGCTGTTCATCCTGTACACATCGGGGTCCACCGGACAGCCCAAAGGCGTGGTGCACACCTCGGGCGGCTATATGGTCTATGCGGCGATGACGCATCAGATCAGCTTTGATTACCACGACGGCGACGTGTTCTGGTGCACGGCGGATGTCGGCTGGGTGACCGGGCACAGCTACATCGTCTATGGCCCGCTGGCCAATGGCGCGACCACCATCATGTTCGAAGGCGTGCCAACCTGGCCCGATGCCGGACGGTTCTGGGCCGTGTGCGAAAAGCACAAGGTGAACCAGTTCTATACCGCACCGACCGCCATCCGTGCACTGATGGCCCAAGGCACTGATTTCGTGACGAAATACGACCTGTCGTCGCTGAAACTGCTGGGCTCGGTCGGCGAGCCGATCAACCCCGAGGCTTGGAACTGGTATAACGAACACGTCGGCCAGGGCCGCTGCCCGATCGTGGACACGTTCTGGCAGACCGAAACCGGCGGTCACATGCTGACGCCGCTGCCCGGTGCCACCGCGATGAAACCGGGGGCGGCACAACAGCCGTTCTTCGGGGTCAAGCCGGTGGTGCTGGACCCGACATCGGGCAAGGAAATCACCGATGTCGCCTGCGAAGGCGTGCTGTGCATCGCTGACAGCTGGCCGGGACAGATGCGCACGATCTGGGGCGATCACGCGCGGTTCGAGAAAACCTATTTCGGCGATTACAAAGGGTTTTATTTCTCTGGCGATGGCTGCCGCCGCGATTCGGATGGCGATTACTGGATCACCGGCCGCGTCGATGACGTGATCAACGTGTCCGGCCACCGCATGGGCACCGCCGAAGTCGAAAGCGCATTGGTGGCGCACATGAACGTCGCCGAGGCTGCCGTGGTGGGCTATCCGCACGCCATCAAGGGACAGGGCATCTACGCCTATGTCACACTGCGCCAGGGTGTCGAAGCAGACGACGCGCTGCGCAAGAACCTCGTTCAGCACGTGCGCCACGAGATCGGCCCCATCGCTTCGCCGGACCTCATCCAGTTCGCCCCCGGCCTGCCG
>JBBRCF010000026.1:0-33344 GCA_038205135.1 Rhodobacterales bacterium | reverse complement strand
CTTGGCGTTCTGTTCGATGCGACTTTTCCTCTGGTTGGCGGGTTCGTGGCGTTTTCTGCGTTGGCGATGTACCAGTTTGCGGTGACGGATCGCGAAAAACGCCTGATCCGCCGGTCTTTTGCGCAATATGTGGCGCCGTCGGTGCTGAACGAAATCAACAACAAGGGCTACAGCATCGAATTGGGCGGCCGGATCACCGACGTCACGGTGCTGTTCTGCGACATCCGGAATTTCACCCCGATGGCGGCCAGCATGTCTGCACAGGATCTGGTGTCCTTGTTGAACGAATTGTTCACCGATCTGTCGGACGCCATTCTGGCCGAAGAGGGCACCATCGACAAATACATCGGCGACGAGATCATGGCGTTCTGGAACGCGCCGTTGACGATGGCCGAACATCAGTTACGCGCCTGTCGCGCCACGCTGGGCATGAGGCGGGCGATGGCGGCCTATAATGCGCGCAAGGCCGTTCAGGGTACGCCCCCGATGGCTGTCGCCATGGGAATGGATTGCGGGCAGGCCTGCGTCGGCAATATCGGCTCCATCAGCCGTTTCAACTATACCGCGATCGGTGTAACGGTGAACGTGGCCGCGCGCACACAGTCCGCCTGCCGCCACATTCAAACCGACATTCTGGTGACGGCCGATGTGGCCCGCGCGGCTCCGGAACTGGCGTTTCTGCCGGCCGGACGGATCGAACTGAAAGGCATGACGGAACGCACTGCGGTGTATGTGCTGATCGGCGATGAAACGGTTGCGCGGTCAGAGGCGTTTGTGCAACTGGCCGCCGCCTATCAGACCCTGGTGACCGCCATTGAAAACGGTCTGCCAACAGCGCAGGATCTGAGCCGCGATGTGAAGATCCTGGCCGACCTGATCGACCCGCAGCTGCGGCATTTCATCAATCGTACGCTGGAACGCCCGGCCGATTTCCGGTGAATCTGGTCACCCCCCCCCGCAGCAGCAATGCAACCCCGGGCGCGCAGAAGGCCCCGGTGCGGGCCAGTGTTGTCCCGCACAGGTCATTCTTCGCGCACGGACGGGCCGAACCCGCCGGCCAGCATGCGGCGCGGTGCACGTTTGCCGCGCAGGGCCGCCACCGCCTCGTCGACGCGACCCTGGCAATCGGGGCAGACGCACAGCGCGACCCGCGCCGGATGCGGTTCGCGCAGGTCCATCACCGATGTCCACGGGCCATTGCCCAGCAGGACCGCCTGACAGAACGAACATTTCTGATCGGTCGCTTCGGGGTCATGTTGCCATTGGATCATCGGTTCGGGAAAGGTTTCCGCATCGCGCAGATCATGCACCACCAGAACGCGACTGTCCCGCATCGGCTGCACGGTCAACTGAAACCGCCGCATCAACGTCATGCTGTCGCAGCGGTAATCCAGCCGCAGCGGCTGCTGCATTTCGATGACCACGCCCACCAGTTTTGCCATCGCAATGCGGGTCGGTTCATCGGCAATATACCGCATCAGCGAGGTGGACAGCACCTCGTTCGCACGCGCGCCAGCGCCCCCGTTGGCCAGGGCAAATTCGTCCCATTCGCCCCCGACCCAGAGAACGCGAAACTCTTGGTCCAGAACATAGTAGGTTTGTTGAAACTTCACTGTCCGGCCCGTCCCGTACACACTTACGGCGGGGGCCTGATGGCCTTGCCGCGGCGTAATCGTGATTCCTCTGGACAGCATACACAGGTGTGCCGTGCATGTTCAATATTTGGGCAGAGTGTCACACAATTCTGACAATCCTGCCCGAGGCCGTCGCGGCCAGCACCTGGCGCGCCTCGGTCGTCAGGTCCTGGGCCGATAATCCGGCCCAGGCATACATCTGGGCCGGGCTGGCCTGATCAATGAACTGGTCGGGCAAGGTCATGGTGCGGATGGCGCGCAGGCGCTGGATCTGGTCGGTGGCGGCCAGATGGTGCAGCACCAGCGCGCCAAACCCGCCGGTGGACCCCTGTTCGACGGTGATCAAAACCCGGTGACGCGCGACCAGATCGGCGATCAGGTCGGTGTCCAGCGGCTTGGCGAACCGCGCATCGGCGACGGTTACATGGATGCCGTCCAGTGCCAGCAGGTCGGCGGCGGCCAGCACCTCGCCCAGATGCGCGCCAAACGACAGGAATGCGAGGTCAGCGCCGTTGCGCAGGATCCGGCCACGGCCGATCGGCAACGGCTGCCCGCGTTCGGGCAGGTCCACGCCCCTGCCCTCGCCACGCGGAAACCGGAACGCGATGGGGCCGTCATCATGCGCAATCGCGGTCGCCACCATGTCGCACAGGTCGGCCTCGTCGCCTGCGGCCATCACGGTGAAATTCGGCAGATTGGCCAGAAAACAGATGTCGAACGCGCCGGCGTGGGTCGCACCGTCCTGCCCCACCAGACCCGCGCGGTCGATGGCAAACCGCACCGGCAGGTTCTGCAGCGCCACGTCATGCACGATCTGGTCATAGCCGCGTTGCAGGAAACTGGAATAAATCGCGCAGACCGGCCGCATGCCCGCAGCGGCCAGACCCGCGGCAAAGGTCACGCCATGCTGTTCGGCAATGCCGACGTCGAACACCCGGGCCGGAAACCGTTTCGCCATGATGTCCAGCCCGGTGCCCCCCGGCATCGCCGCCGTGATCGCCACCACACGCGGGTCACGGGCTGCCTCGTCGCGCAGGCAGCGGCCGAACACCTCGGTATAGCTGGGTGCGTTCGCCTTGGGTTTGACCTGCTGGCCGGTGGCCAGATCGAATTTTGCGACGCCGTGGTATTTGTCATCGGCGCCTTCGGCGGGGGCATAGCCCTTGCCCTTGACTGTCACGCAATGAATCAGCACCGGGCCGGTGGCCCGCGCCCGCGCCGCGCGTAGCGTCGCCAGCAACGTCGGCATGTCATGGCCGTCGATTGGCCCGATGTAGTCGAACCCGAATTCCTCGAACAGCGTGCCGCCTCCCGGCATCCCGGTCACGATCTGCCGCGCGCGGCGCGCGCCGTCGCGCAAAGGGCCGGGCATCGTCGCCTCGATCCCGTCGGCGACTGCTTTCAGCGTGGCCAACGGGCCTTTGGTGGCGATGTCGTTCAGATAGCGTTGCAGCGCACCCACCGGCGGCGCAATCGACATGTCGTTGTCGTTCAGGATCACGAACAGCCGCGTGTTCAGGTGGCCGGCGTGGTTCATCGCCTCGTAGGCCATGCCGGCGGTGATGGCGCCGTCGCCGATCACTGCGATGGTGTCGCCCACATCCATGCCCATCTCGCGGCCGACGGCAAAGCCCAACGCGGCACTGATCGATGTCGAGGAATGCGCAGCGCCGAACGGGTCATAAACCGATTCCGACCGTTTGGTGAACCCGGACAACCCGCCCGCCTGGCGCAGCGTCAGCATGCGGTCGCGGCGTCCGGTCAGGATCTTGTGCGGATAGCATTGGTGACCAACGTCCCAGATCAGCTTGTCCAGCGGCGTGTTGAACACGGCATGGATCGCGACGGTCAGTTCGACCACACCCAGCGAAGACCCCAAGTGACCGCCCGTCTTGGACACGACCTCGATGGTTTCGCGCCGCAATTCGCCGGCCAGCTGCATCAGTTCCGGGTCGGTCAGCGCCTTTAGATCGGCGGAACAGACAACGCGGTCAAGGACCGGTGCGGTCGGGACTTGTGCGGTCGGGACGGGATCGGTGGTCATGGCTGGCTCCGTAAGCGAAAGGCGGGCCGGAATGTCGGGGGGGCAAGTCGTGGGGGCAAGTCGTGGGGGCAAGTCGTGGGGACAAGTCGTGGGGGACAAGTTTGGGGGGCGTCGGGGCAAAAAGGTGCCGTGCGCAGGGTCGGCACGGCACCAGGTACCTGTCGCCAAAAGGAAGGGAACCGGACTATGGAAAGCCCCGGCACCGGACAGGCGATGCGCCCGGATGGTCGTCAGGGGCGGCGGCTGGCCGCCCCTGACACATGCGATTGATCAGGCGATCCGCAGGACTGCGGCAGGTGCCTCGATCGCGCCGTAGGGCGACGGGGCCTGCTTGCTTTCTGCGGGCAGCAACTGGCCGATGGCCCAGGTCCCGTACAACAGGAACCCGATCGCCACCAGAACGGCCGCAGCCCACCCGGCCCCGCGCAGCATCTGGCCAAGCCCCCAGTAGGCAAGATTGGCCGAACGGCTTTCTTCAAAGTAGTCTTTGTTCGACATGGTCGTTCCTCAATCCAAAGGTGCGAAGCCGTGCACTTGTGCCCAGACATACCAGTTGTCCACCACGGTGCCGGTCAACAGGATACCGATACCGCCAGTCAGCGTCACCAGTACCGCAAACCACCAGGCCCAGCGATGGATGCCTTCCATGGTGGCGTTGAAACCCATGGTCCAGCGCCAGAACAGCGCCGCACGTTCCGAGGCGGTGCCCCGATCCGCGATCTGTTCGATTTCCCGGTCGCCGCCAAACCGTGACACCGACAGGATGGTTGCGCCGTGCATGGCGAACAGCAGGGCCGAGCCATACAGGAACACGATGGAAAGCGCATGGAACGGGTTGTAGAACAGGTTGCCGTAAGTAAGGCTGAACAGGTTGGTCCAGTCCAGATGGCTGAAGATGCCGTAGGGCACGGCGTGGCTCCAGGACCCCATCATGATCGGCCGGATCAGACCCAGCACCAGAAACAGCCAGATCGCCGAAGCAAAGGCGTAGCTGACATGCTTGCCCATGCCGAGGGCGACAGCGCGCATGTAGGTGCGCAGCCACCAGGTGCAGACCGAGATAAGCAGGAAGAAGCTGGCAATCAGCCACAACCCGCCTTCGGCCAGCGGCGCAAACCCCAGACCGTATTCTTCGGCCGGCGGTTCGAGGCTGAACCAGAACAGGTCGCGCAGGAATATGGCCGGGTTCAGTCCCGCCTGATACCAGTACCAGGCCCCGACCAGCATGAACCAGATTGCTCCGGTTGCCAGCGATACCACCCCCAGCGTGCCCAGATAGATCGGGCCCAGCTGGGCGTTGCCGAACCAGCCGGCGAGGGTGGAAAACCCGGCGCCGGTGGTGCGGTTCTGGACTTCGACGTCCTCGACCATACCCACTTCAGCATGTCCGCGGACCTGCACTTGGGTAAAGATGTTCTGATACTCAGCCATTGACGCCTCCTGCGATATCGGCCCACCAAGGCAGTTGCAGCCACCAATCCCACCAGACGATCCACTGGTCGAACCAGATTGTGCCTGAGATCACGATGCAGACTGCCGACCAGAACCCTGCGTTCAGCGCCAGCAGCAGACCCAGGCGGTGAATGCCCAAGGTGCCGATCGAATAGCCGATCAGATCGCGGAAATAGGTGTCTTCGTGGTCGGGCGTGCGCATCTTGCGGCCCTTTTCGGGATTGGCGGCCGACAGGATCAGCGCGCCATGCAGCGCAAGCGCCAGCGAGTTCGTAAAGAAGAAAGTCACGGCGATCATATGGGCAGGGTTGTAGTGAAAGTTGCCGTATTGGTACCCGGTGTTGGATACCCAGTCGAGGTGGCTGAAAATGCCGTAGGGGAACGCATAACCCCAGGCACCCATCAGCAACGGCCGGATCACCACCAATGTGACATAGGCAAAGATCGCCACGCCAAAGGCGAAAGGCACGTGATAGCCAATCCCCAGTTTGCGGCAGATCTCGACTTCGCGCAGCATCCAGCTGACGAAGGCGCCGATGGCACAGATCGTGATGACCTGCCACAATCCGCCCTCGGCCAACGGCGCAGCCGCAAGGCCAAGCGCGATGTCAGGCGGATTGATCGAAATGAGCCACGGGTTCCAGACGCCTTGCAGCACTGCCCCCCAGAAGATCAGAATGGTCCCGAGCGCGGCGAAAAAGAAGGTGGTGACCCCGAAAAAGCCCACAAAGAAGGGCCCGACCCAAAAGTCGAAAAGGTTACCACCAACCAGCGTGCCGCCGGGAACACGGTATTTGCGTTCGAAGCTGAGCAATGCCATGCCCTTGTCTCCGCTGTTGCGGGACGGTCCTCTGCCGTTCTGGCGCGGGAGCGTGCCGAGGGTTTAGCTACGTGGTAGCAGATATGTCGCGGGCAAAACCGGTGGCCCTGCCCGCGACAAGGGTCGCCATTATTCGGCAGCAGCCGCACGCTCGTACTTGGCGTTTGCGATTTCGAACCAGTTGTAGCCGGGGTTCGACAGCAGCACGAGGTGGATCATCGCTGCCAGCAGGAACAGGAATACGCCCTGTGCCACGAAGACGCGACGGGGATCGAAGATCAGCCAGATTTTGTAAAATTTCGACATGTCTTGATCCTCCTCAGAACCACGGGCGCCAAATGAACACGGCCAGGTGTGCAACCACGGCCACAGCCGAGAAGAGCCAAAGCCCGCTCATGTAAACAGAGTGCAGTTCCTGCGCCTGTTCGTCGGTGAGACCTGTGAAACTCAGGTCAGATTTATCAGCCATACTATCCTCCGGATTGTCAGACTGTGCCGCAGTCCCTGCGGCCGGGTAACGGGCCGGCATCATGCCATTCCGCATTTTCCATCAGGTCCCAAGCTTGGCTCGGGTCTTGACGAACTCTTGCACCGGACGGGCGGGCGCACCGCGTTCGGAAATCACCGGCCTGTTACGGCCGGAATAGCATGGGCGTGACGAACCCTGCCTCGCGCCATGCGCGGGCAAGCGGACCATCCGCCGGCAGGCGCTGCGTGGTGACCAGCGTCCACAGCCAAATCACGATGGCAAATGGGATGGCCGCCAGAAAGATCAGCGCGAAATAGGTGATGAATTCGGCGCGCGGAGTCCGCGCCGGATGATGGATGTGCGATACATGTCCGCTGTTGGCGGTGTGATCGGTCATGACACGGCTCCTTTTGGTTTTGTGGCCGGGGCGGATGTGCCGCCCAATGCCTCGACGTATTCGACGACCACGCGTTCAGCCCCTTGGTCGAGCGCGTGTTTCTCGGCCGCATCGCGCAGGGTGCGCGCGGCGGAAATGCGGGTCAGCAGCGGATGCTGGGCCAGAATGCGTTCCAGCGCGATCTGCGCATCGGCATCCCAGGGCATGTCACGCCGCAGGGTCGTGGGGGTGGCGTCCGTGCTGTCCATGTCGGTGCCCAGAGGCAGGATATGGAACAGCGCATCGAACAGACCGTTGCAGACCTCTTGCAGGATCCAAACGGTGCCGGCGTAGCCCATCATCGGCGTGCCGGTAGCGCGGCGGATCGCGGCGCCCGGAAATGACGCAGCGATGAAACTGGGGGCCGGACCAAAGCCCGCCTTCAGTTCCGCCATGTACATTTTTTCGTTGATCGACCCCATCACGATCAGGGGCCGCGTGCGGCGCAGTTCTGCGCGGACCAGTTCGTTGTTGGTCTTTTTCCCGGGCAGGCGCGGCACGGCAAAGGCGCAGGGCATCCCCATCTCGTCTTCCAGGAAATGCCGGATGCCACGAGTGTAGGTTTCGTTGGCGACGATGCCAAAGCTGGCGGTGGCAAAGAAATCCTGCGTGACACTGCGCCACAAATCCCACAGCGGTTTCAGCGTCGAATGGCGTTCGCGTTCGATGAACGGTTCCGGGTCCAGACCAAGCATTTCGCCCAGCATGCGCAGGAACCGCGTCGTGCTGTCCATGCCGATGGGCGCTTGCAAATAAGGCTTGCCCAGCACCTCGGCCAGACCCCGGCCAAATTCGCGGTACATCACCACGTTGACGTCGGCATTCACCAGATTGCGCATTTCGGCCAGATGCGCGCCAAGCGGCAGCACCATGTTGACCTCGGCGCCGATGCCTTCGATCAGGCGGCGGATTTCGTGCAGGTCGGACGCCATGTTGAACACGCCGTACATCGGACCCAGAATGTTGACGCGGGGCTTGGCCCCGTCTGCGCGCGGAATTTCCAGCGGCATGCGGCCTTTGGTCTGGCCGAACTCGGTAAAGATCCAGGTCATCGCGCGGTCGGCGGCCTGCCATTGATCTTCGTCGATGGTGCGCGGCAGGAACCGCTGGATATTGGTGCCCTGCGGCGTGACGCCGCCGCCGATCATCTCGGAAATCGACCCCGTGACCACCACCGCAGGCAGCGCCGGGTCCAGCGTTTTCCACGCCCGTGCCATCGAGGCCTCGGTGCCCTGGGTCATCTCGTCTTCGCCAAGGCCCGTTACCACGATCGGCAATTCATGCGGCGGCAGCGCGTCGGTGTAGTGCAACACTGACGTCACCGGCAGGTTTTCACAGCCCACAGGTCCGTCAATGACAACCTGCAAACCCTTGACGGCGCAGAAGGCATAGACCGCCCCCCAATATCCGCCCGCGCGATCATGATCCAGAACCAGCATCAGATCATCTCCTCGGCCTTGGCGGCGCGCGCCAGCTTGTCGAGTTTCTTCTGATGCGCGGCGCGATAGTCGGGCCGCAGGTTCGGGGTGCCTTCCCAGATGCCGGCGGTATCGCCGGTGCCGACGCCTTCGAAAAAGTCGCGCATGGTGGTCATACGGTCACGGTTTGCCATTGCAGCATTGACGACCTGCGCCAGACTGCCAGCGCCTGCCGGACCCATCAGGGGCCGCGCCGAAATCTGGTTGGTGAAATACAGCGACGGGGTGCCCGCCTGTTTCGCCTTTTGCACCACGGGTGTGGTGCCGATGGCCAGATCGGGGGCAAAAGCCTCCATTGCGGCGCAATCGTTTTCCAAGGACGCGCGGAATTGAACCACCACGCCGCGTTCCGTCAGCCAGGCCTCGTCAACGGCATTCCACGGCGTGCGCGGGCACGCGGTGCCGACATAAGGCACATCCGCGCCGCTTTCGATCAGCAGGCGTGCGACCAGCAATTCGCTGCCCTCATAGCCCGACAACGTGATGCGGCCCTTGATCGGGTTGGCGGCCAGCGCGCCCTTGATCGCTGGGCCAAAGGCATTCTGTGCGGCAGCGATGCGGTCAGGTGCCACGTCATAGGCGGCGCCGATCGCGGCCAGCCAGTCCATGGTGCCATCGTGGCCGACCGGCGCCGATCCCACGACAGTGCGGCCAGCGGCCTGAAATTCACGGATCGAGGCGGTATAGAACGGGTGGATCGCGGCGACCACCTTGCTGTCCAGTGCAGCGTACAGCTCGCGCCATTCACGGCAGGGAACCACAGGACCGGCAGCCAGACCCATGGGGGCCAGCATCGCGCCGATCATCATCGGGTCGGCCGGGAACATCTCGCCCAGCATGGTCACGGTCGGACGGTCCGACCGGCCCTGCGCGGGGGCGGCCACGGGGCCTGCCGTGATTTCGGCGCGGGCATATTTCAGCATCGCGGCGGCCAGCACATCCTTGGCCTCGGCATGGGTCGGCACGCCGAACCCCGGCACGTCGATGCCGACCACGCGGACGCCGTTGATCTCGTCGGGCAGCAGTTTCAGCGGCACGCCCGACGCGGTCGGCACACACAGGTTGGTGACGACAATGGCGTCGTAACGGTCGGGGTCAGCCAGTTCATGCACTGCATCACGAATGTCTTCGAACAGTTTGCCAGTAACCAATGATTCCGAATTGAATGGCACGTAACCCACGCTGCGGCGCGCCCCGTAGAAATGGCTCACAAAGGTCAGGCCATAGACGCAACAGGCTGAACCCGACAGCACGGTGGCCACCCGGCGCATCCGCAGACCGACGCGCAATGACCCGAATGCAGGGCACATCGATTGCGGCTTGTCATGCGGGCCTTGGGGGTAATCGGCGGCGTAACGGTCGAGGATTTCCGAGTTGCCGGCGGCACGTGCGGCCGCCGTCATTTCAGCAGCACCCGCGTGGCATCCCATCCCATCAACGGGCCCGTTCGCAATCTGGTCGTTCTGGTTCTGGATTGCGGGTGCGTCGTCCATCAACGGGCACCGCCCGTTTGCAGCGCGCGCAGCGCGGCTTCGAGTTGCTTCAGGGCTTCAAGATCAAACATTGTCATAGACCACTTCGAGGCTGGCGATTTTCCCGGCGAATTTGCCGCGCATGTCGGTATCGGTGGCGGGTACCAGCACGAAATTCTTGCCGGTGGTTTCTGCGTCGAACAGGCCCAGGAGGCCGTCCTGCGTCAGAGGTTTCGGGCGCAAGGGCGGGGCTTCGGCGACGTTTTCCGCCAGCTCGGTGAACAGTGCGCCCCATTGCGTGGCATGCGTGCCGACGATCTGGTAATTCGCAGATTTGCGCCGCAGATCATCATCTTGCGGGATTGCGGCCAACACCGGGATATTGACCGCCGCCGCAAAGGCCGCCGCCTCGCCGGTGCCGTCATCCTTGTTGATGACCATACCAGCGACGCCGACGTTGCCGCCCAGTTTGCGGAAATATTCCACCGCGGAACAGACGTTGTTGGCGACATACAGCGATTGCAGGTCGTTACTGGCAACCACGATGACCTTCTGCGCCATATCGCGTGCGATCGGCAGCCCGAAGCCACCACACACCACGTCGCCCAGGAAATCCAGGAGCACGTAGTCGAAATCCCAGTCATGGAAGCCCAGCTTTTCCAGAAGTTCAAAACCATGGATGATGCCGCGTCCGCCGCAGCCCCGGCCAACTTCCGGCCCGCCCAGTTCCATCGCGAACACACCGCCGCGCTTGAAACAGACATCGCCGATCTTGACTTCTTCGCCGGCCAGCTTCTTGCGGGACGAGGTCTCGATGATCGTGGGGCACGCCTTGCCGCCGAACAGCAGCGACGTGGTATCGGATTTCGGATCACAGCCGATCAGCAGCACGCGCTTGCCGTTTTCGGCCATCATGTGGGACAGGTTTGCCAGCGTGAAGGATTTGCCGATGCCGCCCTTGCCGTAGATCGCGATGATCTGGGTTTTCTTCGTCGGCTCGCCCATGGGCACCTCAAGCGAGGGTTCCTCAGCGGCTTCAGCACGCAAGCGAGCGTCAAAATCCTTGAGTTGCGGAATGTCGAGGGTCATGCAGCGTCCTTCCAATCAAGTATCATTTTCAGGCAACCCGCATCTTCAAATGCGGTTCGATAAGCTTGCGGCGCGTCGATGCCGCGGGCGCGATGTGTGATAAGCCCGTCCAACGACAGCGCGCCGGCGTCGATCAGCGCGCGGGTAGCCACCAGATCGGCAGGCTGCCATTCGGCGGCGATGCGCAGGCGCATTTCCTTCATGAAGGCGGGGACAAAGGCGAACCCGACTGCGCCAGTATAGAACCCGCACAGGACAATCTCGCCGCCCTTGGCCAGACGCGGCACCAAGGTGTCCAGCAGGTCCGGCGCGCCGGATGCGTCATAGATCGCGCGATAGTCGCGGCGCGGATCGCTGTCGGGGTCCAGCACCGGGTATCCGGTCGCCCCGTTGCGGCGTTCTGCGTTGATTTCCCAAACGGTGGGCGCCGGAGCCCCCGCCGCAATGGTCAGCCGCGCCAGCAACCGACCCAGCGTACCATGGCCGATGATCAGATCGGGCATCGCGGTATCAAACCCTGCGAGCGCATGCCGCGCGGTCGCGGCCAATGCCAGCAACGCGCCCTGTGCACCGATCCCGGCGTCCAGTTTGCAGACCCGCCCCGCCGCTGTCACCAGCCGGCTGGACGCGCCGCCGAACAACCCGCGGACCGGGCCGTCAAAACAGTTTGCCCCGGGTACGAACACCATGTCGCCAGGCTTGAACCCTGTGTCCGCGCCTGCCTCGACGACCTCGCCATAGCTTTCATACCCCGGCACCAACGGATAGCCCGAGCCCGGAAAAGCGGGCATCGTGCCCATCCAGAACAGTTTTTCGGTGCCGGTGGAAATGCCGGAATGCGCGATATCCACCACCAGATCGCCTGCGCCAGGTGCCTTCAACGTCGTGGTTTCCACTGCGATCTGGCGGGCGGCTGACATGATGACGGCGGTGGTCTGCATCGGCTTTCCCCGGGGCGACTTGCGGTTCGATGAGTCTCGAAAACCGCGGCCCCTTCCTTATCTGTAAGTCTATACTGACAACATAAACTGTCAACTGGATTAGACAGTTTCAGCACGGTCTCTGCAAATTAAACCGCGTCGCCTTTAGGCGGCGGATCGGCGCGCCTCGATCACCGAAGTGATGAACGGCCGCGGGGCCGCGCGCGACGGCGTTACCGAAAATCCTGCTGCCACAAGGGCTTGGGAAATCTCGGCGGCGGATCGGGTGCGCCCGGTCCGCATCGCCATCGTATAGACGGCGAAATAGATGTCGGTCTGCGGATCGGGCCGTGCCCCACCCGACATGGGTTCCGACACGATCAGACGCCCGCCGGGCGGCAGCGCGGCGAACACCTTGGCCAACAGGGTGGCCACCAATGTGTCAGGATGATCATACAGAACACGGACCAGGCTGATGACGTCCGCCCCGGTAGGCAGCGGATCGGTTCGGAAACTGCCCGGGCGCAAGGACAAGCCTGCAATCGCGGGGTCCGCACCGGCCAGAACATCGGGCAGATCAAACAGCGTCAGGCCCAGCGCCGGATATTTCGCCCGCACCGCGCGCAGGAAAGCCCCCGTGCCGCCGCCGACATCCATCAGTTGCGAGCTGCCCTTGAGGTCCACCATGCGCAGCGTGTCGGCGGCGACCAGACCCTGGCTGTCGGACATCAGGCTGGAATACCGCGCGGCCAGCGCCGGATCGGACTGCGCCAGTTCGCCGAACACATAGGGCCAGAAACCCGCCAGTTCCGGGTTGGTCTGACCGCGAAAAAACGCCGCCGGATCGGACAGGTCGCGGTACAGCACCGAATCGTGCCGCACCATCGCCTCCAGCCCCGGCACGGCCAGAAACGCCGCGCCGCGCGGGGTCAGGTGCCACAGGTTTGTGCGGTGCCGCACCAGTTTCAGCGCCGCCCCCGCCTGCACCAGGACCGCCAGCCGTTCGACGGGCATCTGTGCATAAAGCGCCAGCGCGGCCGGCGTCGCCGGTCCTTCGGCCAAACGGTGCAGCAACCGCAATTCCACCAGCGCCGTCAGCGCCTGCGACTGCACGAATCCGGACAGGATATCGAACAACGCCCGCCCTTCGGCCCGTGCATGGCCGCGCAGAAACGGCACCCGTTCGGCCAAGGCGTGAAACCGCGGCGACAGCGCCAGACGTGTCAGCAGGCCCGGTTTCTTGCGGCGTGATGACGGTGTAAGGGATTGATCAGACGCAGAAATATCGGACACCCGGATCAGCCGCGCACGGTCGTCGTAGCAGAGGTCGTCGTGGCCGCGGTCGTCGGGATGTCCATGATCTTGCGGGCATAGGCCTGCACCATCTTGGCCAGTCGGGCTTCGCCGGGGCAGGACGGTATCGACGCGATGGCACCCGACAGGATATCCTCCAGATGCCGCCAGGCACCGTCGACACCCAGCGACCGCACCGCCGACGGGCGTTGCAGCGCCATATCCTGCCCGGCGGGCTTGCCGGTGTCATCCGATGACGACAGCGCGTCCTTCAGGTCATCGGCCACCTGAAAAGCCGACCCGATCAAGGTGCCCAGATCCTGCCAGGGTTCGGGATCATGCCCCGCCGAAATCGCGCCCATCTGGGTGGCTGCAATGAACAGGGCGCCAGTCTTGGCGTGGTGATAGGCAGCCAGATCGACCACCGGTTCGCTTTCCCACGCCTGCCCGGCACAGATGCCCTGGGCCGCGCCGGTGCGTTGCGCCAATGCCGTGATCAGCCGCAGCGCGCGGGTCGGATTGGTCGCGCCCGCAGCAGCCAGCACTTCGAACGCCAACACGATCAGGCTGTCGCCCGACAGCACCGCAATCGGTTCGCCATAGGCGCAATGCAGGCTGGATTTGCCGCGACGGGTGTCGGCATCGTCAAAGGCGGGCAGATCGTCGTGCACCAGACTTGCGCAATGGATCAGTTCCAGCGCAGCGGCGGCGGCGTCCGACAGGTCGGGGCGGTCATCACCACAAGCCGCGGCCACGGACAGCAAAATGGTGGGACGGATGCGCGCGCCGCCCGGAAACACCGCGTAGGGTAGCGCGGCACCCAACAGCGGCGGCGCAGATGATGTCTGCACCAGCGCCAGCGCGCGTTGCAGGGCCGTCTCGATGCGTCCGTCCAGCGGCATGGCATTCTCCCCGCGCGTTTCCTGTTGATTGGAGATTGGCATTTGTGCCTGCATCTGTAAACTGAAACTTACACTTTTCTGTCTGCTTGAATTGACAGTGGTTGGGGGATGCGCGTGGCGGATGGCGAAAAGGCTGTGGTGATCGGCGCCGGCATGGGCGGCATTTCTGCAGCTATACATCTAAATTCCTTGGGTTATTCCGTCACGGTTCTGGACATGGCGGATGGTCCGGGCGGCAAGGCCCGTGCCGTCGCTTCGTCCGCCGGGCCGGTGGCGACCGGGCCAACAGTGCTGACGCTGCGTGCCGTGGCCGACCGGCTGTTCGCACTTTGCGGCACGCGGACCGAACATGAGGTGGACCTGATCCCCCTGCCCCGATTGGCGCGGCATTTCTGGCCGGATGGCAGCATGCTGGACCTGTTTTGCGATCGCGATCAGACCGCCGCGGCCATCGCGGCCTTTGCAGGGCCGCGCGAGGCGGATGCATTCTGCCGATTCGACCGCATGACGGCGGCGCTGTATGATGCGTTCGAGGCGCCGATGATACTGGCCGCGCGGCCCGATCCGCTGCGGGTGGTGCAAGCCGCGCTGGCGGCCCCCCGGACCTGGCCTGCGCTGTTGCCGGGTGTCACGCTGGACCGGTTGCTGCGGCGCTATTTCCGCGACCCGCGTCTGGTACAGATGTTCGCGCGTTACGCCACCTATGTCGGCGGGCGTCCGGCGCAGTCGCCCGGCGTGCTGGCGCTGGTCTGGCAGGCCGAGGCGCGCGGGGTCTGGGCGGTGCGTCAGGGTCTGCACGGGTTGGCCGACGCCTTCGCACGGGTGGCCACGGCCAAGGGCGTCACCTTTCGTTATGGCACCGCCGCGCGGCGGATCGTTCGGCAAGGCGGGCATGTAACCGGCGTGGAACTGGCCACCGGGCAGACGCTGCCCTGTGCGGCTTGCATTTTTGCGGGCGATCCGGGTGCGCTGCGCGGTAATCTGCTGGGCGATGCGGCGCGCGATGCCTTGCCCGCGTCACGGACGCCACCCAGCCTGTCGGCCTGGGTCTGGGCCTTTGCCGCGCGCCCGTCCGGCGTAGATCTGGCGCATCACAACGTGTTTTTCACCGCTGAACCGGCGCAGGAATTCGGCCCGATCGGCGCGGGCCAGATGCCAGTCGCGCCAACGCTGTATGTCTGCGCGCAGGACCGCGAACTGGGCACGCCTTTGCCCGCGACCGAACGTTTTGAAATCATCATGAACGGCCCCGCGATGAACGCTGCCGCCGGTCATTCCCACACCGCCTCCGAGGACGCCACATGCCGGACACGCTCCTTTCCAACATTGGCCCGGATGGGTCTGACCTTCGACACGGAACCGGGGGCAACGGCGCTGCTGACGCCTGCAATGCTGGCGGCGCGCTATCCGGGGTCGATGGGCGCGATCTACGGGGCGTCACCCGAGGGAGCGCTGTCGGCGTTCCGCCGTCCGCTGGCCCGGACCAGCCTTCCGGGTCTGTATCTGGCGGGGGGCGGCACCCATCCGGGGGCGGGTGTGCCGATGGCGATGCTCTCCGGCCAGCACGCGGCGACGGCCTTGGCGGAGGACCGGATTTCCGGGTTACTGCCCCGCCCGGCGGCTACGCCTGGTGGTATGTCGATGGCATCTCGGACGACGGAACGCGCGCCGTTTCGGTGATCGGGTTCATCGGATCGGTGTTTTCGCCGTGGTATGGCTGGAGCGGGCGCAATGATCCGCGCAACCATTGCTGCATCAATGTGGTCACTTCGGGGCTGGGCGGCACGTTCACCATGACCGACCGGGGCCGCGCTGCACTGGACCAGACCCGCGACACTTTTACCGTCGGGCCAAGCCGGATGCACTGGACCGGCAGCCAGATGGTGATCGACGTCAACGAATGGGGCGCGCTGCCAAAGGTGACCCCGCTGCGCGGACGTATCGTGCTGACGCCTGCCGCTGTCACCCGGACCGAGGTAGCGCTGACGCCGGACGGGCAGCACATGTGGCGGCCGTTTGCACCGATCGCGACAATTGATGTCGATCTTGGCCCCGGCACGCGCTGGACCGGGCATGGCTATTTCGACGCGAATTTCGGCACGCGTCCGCTGGAACAGGATTTCCGGTTCTGGACCTGGGGGCGCTATCCGCTGCGCGACCGGACGGTGTGTTTTTATGACGCGACACGGCGCGATGGCAGCACGTTGGCGTTGGGGGTCCAGATCGACCGGCAAGGCGGCGTGCAGGCCGTGGAACCACCGCCCAAGACGCATTTCCGGCGTAATATCTGGGGGTTGAAACGCGAAACCCGCGCGGATGCGGGCGTTGCGCCGCGTCAACGTCTGTCGCTGTTGCAGGCGCCGTTCTATTCCCGCGGGCTGGTGGAAACCCAGATCGACGGCGAGGTGACCGTCGGCATGCACGAAGCGCTGGACCTGTGGCGGTTCGATCAGCCGATCCTGAAACCTATGCTGGCGCTGCGGGTGCCGCGCCGGGCCCGCTGGCCCTGACACAGGTTCGCGATCAGCGCCGCGCCGCCGTTGCGGCCTCGGGGCGCGGGCCCTTGCCATTCAGCCACAGCACCGCGAAATTCAGCGCCCCGGCCACCGTCACCCAAGCGATGTAGGGCAGGAACAGCAGCCCCGCGATCAGGTCGATCTGCCAGAACGCCACCGTGGTCGCAGCCACCGCCATCCACAACAGCGTCAGCACGATCATCCCGGCCATGATGCGGTGCAGGCCAAAGAAAACTGGCGTCCACAGCGTGTTCAGCGCGATCTGCAACGCCCATAGCGCCAGCGCAAAGCCGGTTTCGGGCACCGTACCCGCCAACAGCGCAATCCGCGCCCCCGCTGATGCCATGCACAGGTAGAGCACCGTCCACACCACCGGGAACAGCCAGGCAGGCGGGGTCCAGAATGGTTTTTTCAGCGCGCGGTACCATTCACCCGGAGTGAACATCACCCCGGTCGCCCCGGCGGCGAAACAGGCGGCCAGAAATGTCAGGGCCAGGATCAGAAATGTCGGTTCGGCCATTCGCGTGCTTCTCCTGCGGGCCATGTGCTCACAAGGGGGACATAGGGATCAAATTGCCAACGGCCAAGGGGCAATGTCCGCCCGACACTGGCATTCCGGCCCAAGCCGGCACCTTGCCCGCCTAGCGGACAGGGTCAGACCAGCCCGCGATCGCGGGCTTCGAGCTGGGCCAGCACGCCCAGCAGGGTTTCGGAACGCGGCTGGCCCGCGCGCCCGCGGGCGGCTGCCTGCACCAGAAACGCCACCTCGGGTTCAGGCCGAGCGTGCAGGCGTGGGGACGCCGGGCGCACCAGGCTGATACCCGCCTGCGCGGCCGACACTGCCAGCCACCCCAGTTTCTGCACCCGCGATGTGCGCGCCCGGCGGGTCACGCTGTCATGTCCGGCCCGCCGCACCTCTGCACCGATGGCGGCATAGACGTGCCCCGCCGCGCAGATGCCCATTCGGCAATCCCATGGCAGGCGGCCGACGCCTGTGCCCGCCCGCCAGTACAGATGATCGGCGCGGGCCAGCAGGCGCGCGGTCACGCGGCGGATACCCGGCAACGGGGTCGGGCGGGCCAGAAACGCGTCGGGGTCGATGCCTTCTTCGGCCAGCCACTCCAGCGGCAGGAACAACCGCCCCGCGCGCGCATCTTCGCCCACGTCACGCGCGATATTGGTCAGTTGCATGGCCAGACCCAGATCGCAGGCCCGCGCCAGCGCATCCGTATCGCGCACCCGCATCAGGACGCACATCATCGCGCCGACGGCCGCAGCAACGCGGGCGGCATAGGCCTGCAAATCCGACAGACTGTGATAGCGGCGTTCCAGCGAATCCCAGGCCAGCCCTTCCAGCAGGGCATCGGGCAGCACGCGGGGCATGTCGAACTGGTCCACAACGGCCGCAAAGGCGCGGTCAGCCGGGTTGGCGCGCGGACGCCCGGCGTAGATCAGGTCCAGCCGGTCACGCAGGCGCAGCACGGCGGCAGCCTTTTGCGCGGCCCCTTGCGGGCCTTCGTCCACCTCGTCATCGGCGACGCGGCAAAACGCATACAGCGCCAGCGCCGGATCCCGCACGCGGGTCGGCAAGGCGCGGGACGCAGTGTGAAACGACAGGCTGCCGGTGGCGATCATCGCGCGGCAGGCGGCCATGTCATCGGGGGCGATCTGGGTCATTCTGCGGCCATCGGTTTCGGAGCGAACGTTTGCGCCCCCGTCACGCGGCGCGGGGCGTCGGGGGCCAGTTTGCCCAGCACCTCGGCGGTGCCGATCACGCCCGGTACGCCCGCGCCCGGATGGGTGCCCGCACCCGCCAGAAACAGGCCCGGCAGTTCTTCGGACAGGTTGTGCGGGCGGAACCACGCCGATTGCAGGATACGCGGCTCGATCGAAAACCCCGATCCCAGCGGCGACAGATAACGGTCGCGGAAAGTCTCGGGGGTAAAGATCACGCTTTCGGTCAAATGCTGCGACAGACCGGGCAACAGCCGTTCTTCCAGTACTTTCAGCATCTTCTGCCGGTAGGGTTCCTGTTCGGCCTGCCAGTCCACGCCATTGTCATGGCCCAGATGCGGCACCGGCGACAGCGCATAGAACGTATCATCGCCTGCCGGCGCGCAGGACGGATCGGTGACAGAGGGGCGGTGGACATACAGGCTCATGTCATCGGCCAGCACGCCCCGGCGGAAAATATCGGCGATATGTTCGCGGTAACGTGGCCCGACGACGATGGAATGGTGGCCCACATCGCGCCACATGTCGCGGGTGCCACGGGTGCCGAAATACCAGACATACAACCCCATCGACCACCGCGCGCGGCCCAGTTTCTTTGTGGTCCAGCGGCGGCGGGGATGATTGCGCAACAAACGGTCGTAGGTGTGTCCGGCATCCGCGTTCGACACCACGATGTCGGCGGCGCGTTCTGTGCCGTCGACCATGCGCGCCCCGGCGGCGCGGCCCTGTTTTACCAGCACCTCATCGACCTCGGCGCCGTATTCGATGCGGCCGCCCTGCCCTTCGATCACCTTGACCATGGCGTCCGCAATCGCCTGCACGCCGCCTTGGGCGTAATGCACGCCGAACGCCTTTTCCAGATGGCTGACGAGGATGTACATCGACGTCACCTTGAACGGGTCACCGCCGATGAACAGCGGATGAAACGACAGCGCGAACCGCAGATGTTCGTCGCGCACGCGCGCCGCCGCATGGCCGTACACCGACCGGTCGGCGCGCAAGGCGGCAAACCTCGGGATCGCGGCCAGTGTGTCCCACAGTTTGTGCATCGACCGCCGCCCCAGATCCTCGAACCCGAAATGATAGCGCGTCTCGCTGTCGCGCAGGAACCGGCGATAGCCTTTCAGGTCGCGCGGGCTGATCCGGCTCACCTCGGCCTCCATCGCGGCGCCATCCTTGCGCATGGCAAAGGTCTGGCCATCGGGAAAGCGGATTTCGTAAAACGGGTCCATCGGCACCAGTTTCACGTCATCGTCAAAGTTCTGCCCACAGGCATCCCACAGTTCGCGCAGGCCCTGCGGCACGGTAACGATTGTCGGGCCCAGATCGAACCGATATCCGTTCTGGGTGATCGACGATCCGCGCCCGCCGGGCCGGTCCAGCCGGTCCAGAACCGTGACCTGCCACCCCTTGGCCCCCAGCCGCATCGCGGACGCCAGCCCGCCAAGGCCCGCCCCGATCACGAGCGCCTGCGACGGTGTGGATGATACGGACGAAGCGGGTGCGGAGCGCAGGATTTTTGTCATATGGTGACGATAAACTGTCCACCTGGATTTACAACTCTTGAGTTGTCCGCCTGTTAAGTCGCCGGTTTCCGCTTCCCCCGGCAGCAAATAGGTGTAACATGGCTCTGACACTTTTTGCGTGGAGTTTGCGCCATTTCCATCGTCACGCTCAGCCTGTTTCGGTTCACCAATCGCGCTGCACGGTGGTGGGTCATCGGTCAGATGGCGCTCGCCCCGCGTGTTCTGCGCCGCGAATCGGGGCGTCAGGAATCGGGGCTGAAGTTTTTCAAACTGTGCGGGTCTGGCACCGGCGAAGGGTTCACGCCGCGCCCGAACTGGCAGGTCTGGGCCATCCTTGCCGTCTGGACGGACGCGGATGCGGCGCGGCGTGGCACGACAACCGGCGTCTGGGCCAACTGGCGGGCGCGCGCCACTGAAGACTGGACGCTGACGCTGGCGGCCACATCCGTGCGTGGGCAATGGGCGGGAGTTACACCGTTTTCGGCCACCCAGCTGCCCGCCGACCCCGCGCAACCCATCGCGGCGCTGACGCGTGCAACCATCAAACCCCGCCATGCGCTGCGGTTCTGGCGTCATGTGCCGGGCATCTCTGCCGCTATCGGCACCGACCCGAACGTGGCGTTCAAGATCGGCATCGGCGAGGTGCCGCTGTTGCATCAGGTGACGTTTTCGGTCTGGCCGAATACCGACGCCATGGCCGATTTCGCCCGTGTCGACGGCCCCCATGCCCGTGGCATTCGCGCCGTGCGCGACGGCGACTGGTTCAACGAAGAGCTTTATGCCCGCTTCCGGGTGATCGGATCGACAGGGACCTGGGGCGGCGCCGAAACGCGCCTGCCGCGTGTCGCTGCAACTGTCCCCGAAAGGACCGCCGCATGACCGCCAGACCCGTCGAACAGGCCAGCCAACTGCGCGCCATGCCGGAAACCATGCTGGAAACTGCACCACAACCACAGCCACGGCCCGCACCGGCCCCGCGCCGCGCGCCGTTTCCGTTTTCCGCCATCGTGGGTCAGGAAGACATGAAGCTGGCGCTGATCCTGACCGCCGTGGACCCGGCCATCGGCGGCGTTCTGGTGTTCGGCGATCGTGGCACCGGCAAATCCACGGCCGTGCGGGCGCTGGCTGCGCTGTTGCCGGAAATCGACGCGGTCGAAGGCTGCCCGGTCAATTCGGCGCGCCCCGACCAATGCCCGGACTGGGCCGGCATCACCGCCACCACCATTATCCGCAAACCCACACCAGTGGTCGATCTGCCGCTGGGCGTGAGTGAAGACCGTGTCACCGGCGCGCTGGATATCGAACGCGCCATCGCGCGTGGCGAAAAAGCGTTTGAACCGGGCCTGCTGGCGCGCGCCAATCGCGGGTATCTGTATATCGACGAGGTGAACCTGCTGGAGGATCACATCGTCGACCTGCTGCTGGACGTGGCGCAATCGGGCGAAAACGTCGTTGAACGCGATGGACTGTCCATCCGTCACGCCGCGCGGTTCGTGTTGGTGGGGTCCGGCAACCCCGAAGAAGGCGATCTGCGCCCGCAATTGCTGGACCGGTTCGGCCTGTCGGTCGATGTGACCAGCCCGCGCGACATCGACACCCGCGTCGAGGTGATCCGCCGCCGCGACGCCTATGACACCGATCCGGACCCGTTTCTGGCCCGCTGGCAACCCGAGGATGCCGCATTGCGCGACCGCATCATCACCGCCCGCGCCGCCCTGCCCGGCATCGTGACGCCGGGGACCGCGCTGCATGATTGCGCGGCGTTGTGCATCGCGCTGGGGTCGGACGGGTTGCGGGGCGAATTGACCCTGCTGCGCACCGCGCGCGCACTGGCCGCGACCGAAGGCGCGCCCTCCGTCGCCCGCAGCCATCTGAAACGGGTGGCCGCACTTGCGCTGGGGCACCGTCTGCGCCGCGATCCGCTGGACGAGGCGGGATCAGGCGCGCGGGTCGCCCGCATGCTGGCTGAAACGTTGCCTTGATCATGGAACCCGAAACGCTTCGTCTGATCCTAGCGGTGCTGACCATCGATCCGGCCGGGATCGGCGGGCTGTGGTTGCGCGCGCGGGCCGGACCCGAGCGGCAACGCCTGCTGGAGGCGCTGCCTTTGCTTCCCCTGCCGCTGCCGCTGCAACGGCTGGCTTCAAACATCACCGACGAGGCGCTGTATGGCGGGCTGGACAGCGCGGCCACTCTGCGCGCCGGGCGTCCGGTGATGCGGCAAGGCCTGTTGAACCGCGCGGCGGTGCTGGTGCTGCCGATGGCCGAACGCTGCGCGCCGGATCTGTCGGCACGTCTGGCGCAGGCGCTGGATGCGCGCCACCATGCCATCGTCGCGCTGGACGAAGCGGCGGATGAAGGCGAGGGTTTGCCGCAGAAGCTGGCCGACCGGCTGGGGCTGTTTCTGGATCTCGACAGCCTGCGCCTGCCCGACCGGCTGCCGCTGCCCGATGCGGATGAAATCCTGGCCGCGCGCGTGCTGTTGCCCACCGTGCGGGTGCCGCATGATGCGGTGGCCGAGGTGGTGCGCGCCTGTGCCGACCTGATGATCCTGTCGACACGTGCGCCGATCCTGACCTTGGCAGCGGCGCGCGCACTGGCGGCGCTGGCGGGTCGCACGGTGGTAGAACGCACCGATTTGATGGCGGCAGCGGCCTTGACGCTGGCGCATCGTGCGGCCCCGCTGGGCGATCCGCCCGACAGCGACGCCCCGCCACAGCCCGACACCCCGCCCCCCGAAGACCGCCCGGATGACGGCGACAGCCGCGACCCGGACACCGAACTGCCGCAGGGCGATATCATGGTCGATGCGGTGCGCGCCGCCCTGCCGGATCAGATCCTGCGTGATCTGGCCGAGGGCCGCGCACAACGTCAGGCGCGCGGCGCATCCGGCAGCGGCGCCGCGCGTACCGGCAACCGCCGGGGCCGCCCTTTGCCGTCGCGCCGTGGGCTGCCGAAATCCGGCAGCCGGATCGATCTGATCGCGACGCTGCGGGCCGCAGCCCCGTGGCAAACCCTGCGCCGCATCGCCGCGCCAGACCGCGCGGGACAGGCGCTGCTGGTCGATCCGTCGGATCTGCACATGAAACGCGCCAAGATTCTGTCGGACCGCGTGCTGGTGTTTGCCGTCGATGCCTCCGGGTCGGCGGCGGTGGCACGATTGGCCGAAGCCAAGGGTGCGGTGGAACAGCTGCTGGCCCGCGCCTACAGCCGCCGCGATCACGTGGCGCTGTTGACGTTCCGCGGCCAGGCGGCGGAATTGTTGCTGCCGCCGACCCGCAGCCTTGTGATGACCAAGGCCCGGTTGCGCGGTGTGCCGGGCGGCGGGGCCACTCCTTTGGCGGGCGGTCTGCGGCTGGCGCTGGACACGGCGCTGCGGGCGCGTGCCCGCGGCATGACGCCGACGATCGCGCTGTTGACCGACGGGCGCGGCAATGTCGCGCTGGACGGCAGCGCCGACCGCGCGCAATCCGACATCGAGACGACGCAGATGGCCCGCGCGATCCGCGCAACCGGCTGCACCGCGCTGGTGATCGACACGGCGCAGCGCCCGCAACCGCGGCTGGCGGAACTGGCGCGCAACATGGGCGCACGTTACCTAGCGTTGCCGCGTATTGGCGGCGGTCGTCTGGCAGCGGCGCTTGGCGCATCGCTGGACCCGGTTTCCGTGCGCTGATATGGACCCGCGCAGCTTGCCGCCTGACTGGCCCTACCGCAGCACCGCGCGCCGGCTGATCGCGGGTCCGCATCGCTGGTGGGTGATCGAGGAAGGGCCCGCCCACGCCCCGGCCCTGCTGTTGCTGCACGGGTTGGGCGCGTCGGGGCATTCGTTTCGCCACATGATTCCCGGATTGGCCACGCAGTATCGCGTGATCGTGCCCGATCTGCCCGGCCAGGGCTGCACGCAGACGGGCGCGCGCGGTCGCAACGGGCTTGCACCCACCGCGCAGGATCTGGCGCGGCTGTGCGAAACACTGGGCCATGCCCCGGTCGCGGTGATCGGCCATTCGGCGGGCGGCGCGATTGCCCTGCAGATGGCGCTGGATACGCCCGGTCTGGCGGTGGTGGGGATCAACGCGGCCCTCGGCCAGTTCGACGGCGCGGCGGGGGTTCTGTTTCCGCGGCTGGCGCAGGGTCTGGCCGCGATGCCGTTTGCCGCATCGCTTGCCACGCTATGGGCCAGCCCGCGTCTGGTGGACCGGCTGCTGGACGGCACCGGGTCCGCGATGGATGCGGACGGCCGTGCGCAATACCGTCGTCTGGTGCAGGACGCCGATCACGTGCGCGGCGCGCTGGATATGATGGCACAATGGCGGTTGGGGCCGCTGCTGGACCGGCTGGACAGCATCACGTCACCGGTTCTGCTGATCGCCGCCACGGATGACCGCGCCGTGCCGCCGCGCGTGTCCGAAGCCGCCGCCGCGCGCATTTCCCGGGGCAGCCTGCTGCGGATCCCCGGCGGGCATCTGGTGCACGAAGACCGCCAGACCGCGCAGGGACTGGTCGCGACGGTGCAGACATGGCTGGCCGATCACGTGTCGGATCACACCGCCCGTCAGACAGAGCAGGCGTCGCCAAAGATCAGCTGACGATGCTGGCCCAGATAGATGCGCAGCCATGGCGTGTAACGGTCCGGACGGCGCAGGATGTCGGCCTCCAACGCCTCCAGCGTCATCCAGTCCACCTCCTGCACCTCGGCCGGGTTCAGCGACAGCGGCAGGCCGGCGGGCGCATCGGCGGTAAAGATGTCCACCACCTCGTGTTCCGTCATCGCGGGGCCATCTGCCACCGGAACGGCGGCGCGATATTCCACGACGCCCGCGTGCCGCAGGTCCAGCCCGGTCAGCCCGAGTTCCTCGTCCAGGCGCCGCGCCGCGCAATCCGGGGCGGTTTCGCCCCAATGCGGATGCGTACAGCAGGTGTTCGTCCACAACCCCGGCGTATGGTATTTTGACGCCGCGCGCTGCTGTATCAGCACCGCGTCATCACGCAGCACGAAAACCGACACCGCCGGATGCCGCAGCCCGCGCCGGTGCACATCCATCTTGTCCGCAGCCTGCAACCGCCCGTCGATCCAGGCGGGGATCAGGCCGGTAGGCACGGGCGTCATGACCATCGCGGCGACACCAGCCCCAGCAGATGCGCCAGGTTCTTGAATCCGATCTTCAGATGCGCCAGCGGACGCGCAGTCACCAGACGCTTGTGCATGTAGGCGTCAAAGGTCAGCTTTTGCACGTCGATGTCATGGCACAGGCTGACGAACCGTTCGCGGCGATCGTCGCTGCGATAGTAGGCGTCCTGCATCGACCGCAGCACCTTGAATACCGTGCCGTGTTCCCGCATGAACAGTTTCCGCGCCACTTTCAGCTCGGCGACGCGGCCGGTGCGCAGGAATGCCTCGGCGGCGGTGGCGGCGACGCGGCCCCCGGCCATGGCGTAATAGATGCCCTCGCCGGACGACGGTGCGACCACGCCGGCGGCGTCACCCGCCAACACGACATCGCGGCCATTGTCCCAGCGGTCCAGCGGTTTCAACGGGATCGGCGCGCCTTCGCGGCGAATGGTTTCGCAGCCGGTCAGGCCTGCCATCGCGCGCAAATCGGCCGTAGCGCGTTTCAGGTCGATGCCATCGATTTCTGTGCCCATGCCGATGCTGGCGTGTTTGCCGTGCGGGAAAACCCAGCCGTAGAAATCTGGAGAAATGCGCCCGTCATAGATCACGTCGCAGCGGTTGGGGTCGTAATCGGCGTTCGCCGCCATGGCAGTATCGGGCGCGGCGACAATCTCGTGATAGGCGATCACATAAGGGATCTTGTCGCCGCCCGGCACCTCGGCGCGGGCCACGGCAGACCGCGCGCCATCCGCGCCGATCACCACGCGCGTCGCGTCGCGGTGTTCTGCGCCGGTGGTCTTGTCCCGCCAGACCACATGGGTGCCGACCGCGTCGCGTTCGATTCGCAGAAAGGTGCCGGTCAGCCGCGCCGCGCCGTGCATCGCGGCGCGGTCACGCAGGAATTCGTCGAAATCCTCGCGGTCCACCATGCCGACATAGCCACCCTCGATATGGATATCGACAGCGCGCCCGGTGGGCGAGATCATCCGCGCGCAGGTAATCTGTGCCACGATCAGGTGATCAGGGATGGCAAAATCTGCGATCAGCCGGGGCGGCACCGCGCCGCCGCAGGGCTTGATCCGCCCGGCACGGTCCAGCATCGCCACACGCAGTCCCGCGCGGGCCAGATCCTCGGCGGCGGTGGCACCTGACGGGCCTCCGCCCACGACAAAGGCATCATACATCGTCATTCTCCTGGCACGGCGAACGCGGGCGTGCGAGGCGCGCGCCGGGGTTCGGTTTCAATCACCCGCACCGCGATGATCGCGGCCAGGACAAAAATCATCGCCTCAATGGCAAAGGTCGCGCCAAAGGCAGCGGCATCCGGCAGTGTATGACGCAAGATATCCACCAGCGCCGCGCCCGCCAGCCCGCCTGCGCCGGCGGCAACAGCCTGCGCCGCGCCCCACAGGCCCATCCGGGTGCCTTCGCGGTCGGCGCGGCCGGCGCCAGCCAAGGCCATCATCGACCCGATGGCGGCCACGGCAAACATGCCGTTGAATAACCCCAGCGTGACCACCAGCGGCACGAATGGCAGGTCAACCCCCTGCCCGGCCGCGGAAATCGCCAAAAGTGCTGCCGCCGACCCGGCACAGCCCAGCGTGACCCACATCCGCAGGGACCCGATGCGGAACCCGGTCGCCAGCACACCGACCAACGCCATGCCGACGAACACGCCGCCGTTCTGTGCGCCCGACAGTTGGGTGGATTGGCCCGGTGTAAACCCGAACACCAGACCCGCATAGGGTTCGAGGATCAGTTCCTGCATGAAATAGGCCGTCATCGACAACAGCACGAACAGCGTAAAGTTGCGCGCGCGCGATTCGCCCCAAACCTCTTTGATCCCGGCGCGGAACGGCATCGGCGCGGGGTCGCGGCGCGCGGTCACCCGCGCCTCGATGCCCCAGATTGCCAGCGTGGTGATGACCATCACGACGCAGACCACGATGCCCACAACCAGCAGCAGCCGCGCCGGGCTGTAAGGGTCCAGAAAATGCCCTACCGTGCCCGCCGTCGCCGCGATGCCGAAAATCATCATCAGCCAGGTGATGGTCGCCGCCGCCGCGCGCCGCTGCGGCGCCGTGGCCGTGGCCAACAACGCCAGCAGCGATGTACCCGAGGCCCCGACGCCGGCGCCGATCAACGCATAGGCCAGCACCGACAGCGCCAGCGCCCCGAAACGCGCCTGCGGCATCCACACCACGGCCAGCGTCGCCAGCCCGGCACCCAGTCCCAGCACGGCCATGCCGCCGATGATGAAAACCGTACGATTGCCCCGCGTGTCGGACCGGAAACCCCAGTTCGGCCGTGTGATCTGAATGCCGTAATGCAGCGCCACCAGCAGACCCGGCACGATGGCGGGCAACGCCAGTTCCACCACCATCAGCCGGTTCAGAGTCGAGGTCATCAACACCACGATGGCGCCGAGGCACATCTGCACCAGCCCCAGCCGGACAATCTGGATCCAACTGAGCGCGGGCATCACATCCCCCTCAAGGCAAAGGCCGAAATCATCATGCCGGCGACATACAGAACGACCCCGGTGCCGTTGAACCACGGCGCCTTGGCCTTGGGGTCGCGCATCAGGATGCGCATCGCGGCGATTTGCGCCAACAGCACCGCCGTGACGCCCGCCGCGTGCAGCGGTTGGCCCCAGATCAGCAACAGCGCGATCACCATCATCTGCGCCATCGCCATCACGGTACAGGCGATGCGGGCCGCGACCTCGGGGCCCAGCACCACTGGCAGTGACCGGACGCCATGCAGACGATCACCTTCCAAAGCCTTGAAATCGTTCAACGTCATGATGCCATGCGCACCCAGAGCATACAGTCCGGCAATCGCCAGCGTCTGGAACGACGGCGCTCCGTTCAACAGCACCGCCGCGCCGGTGAACCACGGCAGCCCTTCGTAGGATAGCCCGACCAATCCCGGCCCCCACCAGCCCGACCGTTTCAACCGCACCGGTTCGGCGGAATAGGCCCATGCGGCGATCACACCGACAATCGTCGCACCAAAGCCCCAGGGCCCCAGAAACCAGCCAACCGAAAGTGACAGCACCGTCATCGCCAGCGCGATGCCCAGACCCCAACGGCCCGGGATCCGACCCGACGGGATCGGCCGATGC
The DNA here is from genome assembly GCA_038205135.1 of Rhodobacterales bacterium. GTDB lineage: Bacteria > Pseudomonadota > Alphaproteobacteria > Rhodobacterales > Rhodobacteraceae > UBA9554. The sequence goes on along the minus strand of JBBRCF010000026.1, from coordinate 5,319 downwards.
GGTTCGTTTACCGCATCGACGTGGCGGTCGCACCAATCGTTGGCGGCCTGGCTCATGCCGCAGACGATGGGACCCGCCAGAACCATGCCCAGAATAACCAACCCCCAGTTGCCTGCCAGCGGCACACCCGCCGACACCGACCCGCAAAGATAGGCCCATATTGGCGGAAACCAGGTGATCGGCTTGATCAGGGTCAGCATCGCCCACGGGTCCGGCCATTTACGGTCGGGCAAGCTGTGGGTGGCATGGTGTGTGGGGTCGAGGGCGCTCATGTGTCAATTAGACCTGACAGTTTGTTGTCTGACAAGGCTTACATTGCGGGCCTGCGCCAGATTTGGTGCGGGTTCGGTTCGAACCGGCAGGCGGCATCGCCGCAGGCGCAGCAGCGTGTTATGCGGACTTGGATGCCCTGCCAGAGCAATCTGGCGAAAAGCAGTTTGAAAACAGCACTGTGCCAGACGTATTGCAGGGTCTTTCCATGCCAGCCCGTTACCTGCGTATTGGCGGTTACGCTAAAGATCAGCGGCCGCTGCGACAGAATGACAATGGCCCCGACGCCGGCAAATGTACTGGCGTGGACAGCGATGGCGCGCGACGGCGGTGGCGATGATCCGGGTGCCGAGAACAGCACTTGCGGATACATGAACCTGGCATGCCGGGTTCGGCACAACCTGCTGCGCGATGCCGGGCAGTTCCTGGACGGCATAAATCAACGGGGAGATGAACGTCACGCCCACCAGATCGGGGTACAATTCCGCCAATTCCGCCCGCAGCGATTCGCCATCGATGTGATGGGTCATCGCGTCATCGAAATGGATAACGCCGAACCCCTTCCGTTTCAGGCCGCCCGCCATACAGGACAACCGGGCCGGTGGTCAGCTGCCCGCGATTCTCGGGCTGCCGAGATGAAATCAGTCGGCGGGGTCTTTGCTCAGCAGGCCGAATTGCCGCAGTTTGACATAAAGAGACTGCCGCGACAGGCTCAGCAGTTCAGCCGCCGCCGCGCGGTTGTTGCCAGTCAGTTCCAGCGCGGTTTCGATGCACATGCGTTCGATGATTTCAGTGGTTTCGGCCACGATATCCTTCAGCGTGGAATAACCCACCAGCTGCATCACATTGCGCAACCCGTCATTGCCGGGCACCTCGACGGGCCAGCGCGTCGCTTCGGCAACGCTGGCGTCGCGGATCACCAGACCGACGCAAGGCGCAGTTTTATCCGCGAACCATGTCGCCGACAGTTCAACCGCGACCTGCCCGGAATAATCGGTGTTCAGCCGCGTGGTGAAATGACGCATGTGGCCGACGCGTTTGACCGTATCCATCAACATACGCAGGTCGATCGTGCCACGCGCCAGAAAATCGGCGAAGGACCGCCCCTGCACCATGGCCAGACTGCTGCAATCGGTCAGGTTCAGGAATGCCTCGTTGGCATTTCTTACCGCGCCGTCGCCGTCCAGGAAAACGATGGCGTCGATGCCCTTGGCATACAGACGCGTCATCGTGTCGGTCAATTCGGTGATCTGCGCCTTGCCCGCATCCGCCATGCCAAGACGGCACAACAGCAGCCGGTCGCCGGCTGCGCGGAACATTTCGACCGTCACGTTGACGCGACGCTTGCTGCGCTTGACCGTCAGCTCCAGCGACCGATCCGTCGTGGCGCCCGACAGTTTGGCGAGGCTTTCCAGAAACTCGCCGCGTCTGCGGCCTTCGAATTCCTGTGCCACCGGCGCGTCGATCAGTTCGGACCGCGGCACGCCGATCAATTCGGCCGTACCGGCGTTGACATCGACGATCTTGCCCGTCGACATCGACACCATGATCAGGGGATACGGGCTTTGTTCCATCACCACGCGATAGCGGGTTTCCAGTTCGCGGTGCGCCTCGTAATCGCGTTCCAGCATCAGCTGCGCCGACACCAGTTGTTGCTGCAATTCGGCGATCGGACGCAGGTCGCGGCCAACCATCAACAAGGCACCTTCGTTCGTGGTGCGGCTGATCGCATAGTTGATCGGGAACCGGAAATTCGCATCATCCGCGTGGGTCAGTTCGACCATCATCGGGCGGCGGGTGTTCAATTCGATCCCCGCGAGCCGGGCTTCCAGCTTGGACCAGCTTTCGGGGGTCAGCAGGTCGCGCAACTGCGCCCCCTGCCAATGGGCGACCTTGGCCCCCACCCCCATCTGTGGGTTGACTAGAACAGACACCACGGTGTGATCGGGATCAACGACAAGTGCAAGGTCGCAGGCGGAGGTCACGATGTCCACCAGCAGGTCGGGCGCAAGGTCAGGAAGTGACCCGCGTCTCAGCAAAAAGCGTCCATCTGAAGCCACGTCAAAAACCTTTCATCGGCGACCACGTCGCCTGCACAGTGTCGGTCCCCCCCCATTTTGTCGGCCTTGTTGGCCGCGTCTACAGCTTGAACTGTTGAACGACAGTCGACACGTCATTCGAGACGACATCGACGCCCGCATCGAGAAGCACATCCCGACAACCATCTACCACCGGGCCTCCAACCGAGACGGGCAGCAAGCCTTTCGTCATCGTTTTGAGGGTCTTTACCAGTTTTGCACAGGTTTCAAGCCTGTCATTGCTTCCCAAGGTCACCATGGCAGCGTCAAACCGCCCATCTGCCAGCAAACTGTTCAATTCGTTCACGCCCGGCGCGATGCGGATACAGACCGACACGCCCTTGCGCCGCAATTGCGAGGCAAAGATCATCGCCCCCAACGTATGTTGTTCCTGCGGCGGCACGATCAGCAGCGTCGCCGACATCCGCGTGCGGTCAACGCTGTCGGCCACCCAGTCGGCCTGCACTTCGTGCAACAGTGTATGCAGCCGCGACAGTCCAACGGTCACCTCGGCAAAGGTGACGCGGTCCTGATCCCAGGCCCGACCCAGATGACGCGCCACCTCGGGAATATAAGAGTCAACCAGATCCGTCATCGGGACCCGTGACCGGCGAAACTCCAGACACAGCGCCGCGGTCGATTGACCAATCGGCGACTTGACGGCCGCAATCATGGTGTTCAGCAGCGTCGGACGCACAGGCGAAGCCCCCCTGCTGCGTCGCGATGCAAGCGATTCAAGAACTTCTGCTGCAAGACTGCGATAGCCATCAGGGCTGTCGCGATCAGAGCTGAAAAAGCTGCCTTCGTCACGCATCTGCGCCTCTGCGGTATGGGCCCGTCCGGCCAGAACTATCCGGAACGGGCGAGGTATGAGTCCGGGGATACACGTCACCCTTGACGCATTACACTCTGTCTTGACCCAAATGTCCACATAAATTGACACGTTCCGCAGAGTGTCCGGCATGGATTCCGAAAAAACGCTGATTTCATTCAATGTTTTTTGCAGACACCCAACAGGGTCAGCCCGAGTGACCATCAAGGTCTGCCAAATTTCACAGCACAATGTGTAAGTTTTCATTGACACTTTGTGCGTCACGTTTAACCTCAGAGAGGAAGTTGAACCAGAAAGTCCCGGATCGCCATGACGCGCCCTACCCCCACATCATCGCGAAAGGCGCTCTACACACCCGAAGAACGCGCGCGCCGCGACGCGACGCCCTGGACCCTCGTGCAGGGCATCCTCGCCCCGCTGCAGTTTCTGGCGTTTGCGGTGTCGCTGGTGCTGGTGGTGCGGTTCATGATGACCGGGGCCGGCTATGAGGCGGCGACCGCGTCGATCCTGATCAAGACCGGGTTTCTGTACGTGATCATGGTGACCGGTGCGATCTGGGAAAAGGTGGTTTACGGCCAGTACCTGTTTGCGCCGGCGTTTTTCTGGGAGGACGTGTTTTCCTTTGCCGTCATCGGGTTGCACACCGCCTATCTGTGGGCGTTGTGGGCTGGCGCGCTGGATCCGTCGGGACTGATGTTGCTGGCACTTGCGGCCTATGCGGCCTACGTCATCAACGCCTTGCAGTTCATCCTGAAACTGCGCCATGCGCGGTTGCATGGTGCGATGGGCCTGACGACCGACCGCGGGGTCGCGGCATGAGCCTTGATGCCCCCGCGCTTGGTTGCACCGACACCCCGGTTCTCAAGGAACGCGGCCAGCGCGAAGTGTTCTGCGGGCTGACCGGCATCATCTGGCTGCACCGCAAGATGCAGGATGCGTTTTTCCTGGTGGTCGGATCACGCACCTGCGCGCATCTGCTGCAATCCGCTGCCGGTGTGATGATCTTTGCAGAGCCGCGTTTCGGCACCGCGATTCTGGAGGAAAAGGATCTGGCGGGTCTGGCCGATGCCAATACCGAACTGGACCGCGAAGTCGCCCGCCTGATCGCGCGCCGGCCTGACATTCGGCAATTGTTTCTGGTGGGGTCCTGCCCGTCCGAAGTGATCAAGCTGGATCTGGCGCGCGCCGCTGAACGGCTGAACGTGCAGCATGCGCCGCATGTGCGGGTCTACAACTATTCCGGCTCGGGGATCGAGACGACGTTCACCCAGGGCGAGGATGCCTGTCTGGCGGCGATGGTCCCGACGCTGGCCAAATCGGATGCCTCTGATCTGCTGGTCGTCGGCGCGCTGCCCGATGTCGTCGAGGATCAGTGTCTGGCGCTGCTGTCCGCGATGGGCGTCGGTCCGGTGCGGATGTTGCCCGCCCGGCGCGCGACCGATTTGCCATCCGTCGGCCCCAATACCCGTTTCATCCTGACGCAACCGTTTCTGGCCGATACCACTGATGCGCTGGAACGCCGCGGCGCGACCCGCATCGTCGCGCCGTTTCCGTTCGGCGAAGAAGGCACCACGTTGTGGCTTCAGGCGGTCGCGGATGTCTACGGCGTGACGCCGGCGGTGTTCGATGCCGCCACCGCCGCGCCGCGTGCCCGTGCTGCCAAGGCGGTCGCCGCCCATGCAACGACACTGCGCGGCAAGACGCTGTTTTTCTTTCCCGACAGCCAGATGGAGATTCCGCTGGCGCGTTTCCTGGCCCGCGAATGCGGCATGCAACCGCTGGAAATCGGCACACCCTATCTGCATCGCGGCCTTGTGGGCCCGGACCTCGCGTTGTTGCCGCACGGCCCATCGTTGGTCGAAGGGCAGGATGTGGACCGCCAGCTGGACCGCCACGCCGCACTTGCGCCCGATCTGACGGTCTGTGGTCTGGGTTTGGCCAATCCGCTGGAGGCGCAGGGCCACAGCACGAAATGGGCGATCGAACTGGTGTTTACCCCGGTGCATTTCTACGAACAGGCGGGCGATCTGGCCGCCCTGTTCGCCCGGCCCCTGCGCCGCCGCGTGCTGCTTAAGCATGGGGCAAGCGCATGAAGCTGACCGTCTGGACCTATGAAGGCCCGCCCCATGTCGGCGCCAT